>JAFQSQ010000050.1 GCA_017409465.1 Akkermansia sp.
ATCTGGATAGCTACCCCAGAGTTTAGTAACTAAAACACCCCGCAAGCATTTTAGCTGATGCTTGCGGGGTGTACCATACCAAAATCTCATCATATAAGGGGCTCCGCCGCTACGCGTCTCCTCCCCTCGCTACGATTATACCGCCCTCCGGGCTCAAAATTCCTCGGGCTTTCAGCCCGGCAAATTTCCATTTGTCGATTCGTTCAGACGCAGCACATATCGCTGCGGAGCTTCGCCACCTCCTCTTTCTTGCCGAGGTAGCGTCCAAGCTCAAAGCCGAACTCCAGGGCAGCACCGGGGCCACGGCCGGTGACGATGTTGCCATCGGTCACGGCGGGGCAATCGCCAACCTCTGCGGCAGAGGCGAGTTCCTCCTTCACGGAGGGATAGCAGGTTACCTTGCGCCCCTTGATGACCCCGGCGGCTTCCAGAGCCAGCGGGGCTGCACAGATGGCCGCCACCAGCTTGCCCTCCTCATGCATCTTCCGCACAATAGAGAGCACGGCGGGGGTATCGCGCAGCGTCCAGGATGCGGGGCCACCCGGCAGGATAACGCCGCTGTAGAGTGCGGGCTCCACATCCACCAGCAGCATGTCGGCAGACATGACCATGCCGTGTGCGCCCTCTACGCTGCGCCCCTGCAGCCCGGCCGTAACGACCGGGATATCCAGACGACGCAGGATGTCAATGGGTGCCGTCAGCTCGATTTCCTCGAAGCCGGGAGCCATGATGACAAGTATCGGTTCCATACGCAGGTGAGCGGTTTAATGATCCTCCAGTGCGGCCTGAGCGGCAGAGATACGAGCCGTGGGCACGCGGTAGGGCGAGCAGGACACGTAGGTGAGGCCGATACGGTGGCAGAACTTCACGGAAGCGGGGTCGCCGCCGTGCTCGCCGCAAATACCAATCTTCATCCCGGGGCGGGTCTTGCGGCCCAGCTCCACGCCGATTTCCATGAGCTTGCCCACGCCCTTCTGGTCAATGCTGGCAAAGACGTTGCGGCCGATGATTTCCAAATCCTGATAAGTCCCGAGGAAAGCGCCGGAGTCATCGCGGCTCATGCCGAGGCCGGTCTGGGTCAGGTCATTGGTACCGAAGGAGAAGAACTCTGCGTTCTGAGCAATCTCATCGGCGGTGACACAGGCGCGGGGAATCTCAATCATGGTGCCCACGCGGTAGGATACGCGGCGGCCCTTCTCCTCGAACACCTCTTCGGCCACGCGGTCGATGATGGCTTTCTGCAGCTCCAGCTCCTTGTTGAAGGCCACCAGCGGCACCATGATTTCCGGGCGCACCTCGAAGCCCTCTTCCTCCATCACTTCGATGGCGGCCTCGATGATGGCGCGTGCCTGCATTTCCGTGATTTCCGGGTGGTCGATGCCGAGGCGGCAGCCGCGATGCCCCAGCATGGGGTTGAACTCATGCAGCTCAGAGACGCGGCGCATGATGAACTCCACGGGCATGTTGAACTTCTTGGAGAGGTCAAGCTGCTGCTCCTTGGTCTGGGGAAGGAATTCATGCAGGGGCGGATCCAGCAGACGAATGGTGGCGGGACGCCCGGCCAGTGCCTTGAAGATGCCCTTGAAATCGCTCTTCTGGAAGGGCAGCAGGTTCAGCACAGCCTCACGGCGCTCATCCATGCGCTGGGAGAGAATCATGCGGCGCATGAAATCGATGCGGTTGCCGTTGAAGAACATGTGCTCCGTGCGGCAGAGACCGATACCCGTGGCACCGAACGCAATGGCGGCGGCGGCCTGCTCCGGAGAGTCAGCGTTGGTCCGCACCTTCAGGCGAGCCAGGCGGTCGCACCACTCCATCACGCGGGCAAAGTTGCGATAAGTGCTGCTGTCCTCCGGCTTCATCGTCTTCTTGATGAGCACCTGCACGATTTCGGAGGGCGCGGTCGGCAGCTTACCGGCATACACCAGACCCGCCGTGCCGTCCAGGGAGAGGTAATCACCCTCGTGATACACCACACCGCCGATGGTGATGGTGCGCTCCTGATAATCGATGGCCATCTCGCTCACGCCGCAGACACAGACCTTGCCCATCTGTCGGGCGACCAGAGCCGCATGGCTGGAAAGGCCGCCGCGAGCCGTCAGAATACCCTCTGCCGCAATCATGCCGCGCAAGTCTTCCGGGGATGTCTCCAGACGCACCAGCAGCACCTTCTCACCGCGCTTGGTAGCCTCCACGCAACGGACGGCGTTCAGGTAGAAACGGCCGGATGCCGCCCCCGGGCCGGCGTTGAGCCCCTTGGCGATGCGCTTGGCGTTACGCAGCGCGGTATCGTCGAAAATGGGAGCCAGCACCTGGTCCACCTGATCGGCGGGGATACGCTTCACGGCCGTCTGCCAGTCGATGAGGCCCTCGCGCTCCATATCACAGGCAATGCGGAATGCGGCAATACCGGTTCGCTTGCCGTTGCGGGTCTGAAGCATGTATACCTTCTTGTCCTGAATGGTGAACTCGAAGTCCTGCATGTCGCGGAAGTGGTTTTCGAGCGTCTTGCGGATGGAGCAGAGCTCCTCGTAGGCGCTGGGCATCACCTCTGCCAGCTTGCCCACCGGCTCAGGTGTGCGCACACCGGCCACCACGTCCTCACCCTGGGCGTTCATGAGGAATTCGCCGTAGAATTCGTTCTTACCGATGGCGGGGTTGCGGGTGAAAGCCACGCCGGAACCGGATTCGTTGGAGGTGTTACCGAATACCATGCACTGCACATTCACCGCAGTACCCCAGTCAGCGGGGATACCGTACTTGGCGCGGTAAGTGATGGCGCGCTCGTTGTTCCAGGAGCCGAATACGGCACCGATAGCCCCCTTGAGCTGCTCCCACGGGTTGGTCGGGAAGTTCTGCCCGGCGCGGCGCAGCACCAGTGTCTTGAATCGCTTCACCAGCTCACGGCTGTCATCTGCCGTCAGCTCCGCATCGGAGATATCGCGGCCATAGCGCTCCTTCTTGAGCGCATGAATCTCTGCCTCGAAGGGCTCCATATCCTCACCCTCAGACTTCTGCACCCCCATCACCACATCGCCGTACATCTGCACAAAGCGGCGGTAGCAGTCCCAGGCAAAGCGCGGGTTCGAGGTAGCGGCGGCCATGGCCTCCACCGTCTCATCATTCAGCCCCAGATTCAGAATCGTATCCATCATACCGGGCATGGACTCACGGGCGCCGGAGCGCACGGACACCAACAGGGGCATGGCGGCAGTATCGCCGAACTTGCGCCCCACCAGCTCCTCCATGCGGGCAATGCCGTTCTTCACTTCACCCTCCAGCTCTGCCGGGTAGGTGAGGGCGTTGTCATAGTAATAGGTACAGACCTCTGTCGTGATGGTGAATCCGGGTGGCACAGGCAGGCCGATGCGGGCCATCTCTGCCAGATTTGCGCCCTTACCGCCGAGGAGGGCCTTCATGCTGCCGTTGCCATCGGCGGTACCGCCGCCGAAATGATATACAATCTTGCTCATAACGCTGTTCAGAAAATGATGGTACAGCATACAGCACGAAGGGGAGTGCTGTCAAGCACTCCCTCTGCCACAGGGCTGCATCATCGCCCCCTGTTGTGTCATTCTTCAGAGAACGCAAACAATTCTGCTGCGCGGCATCCGCACCTGGGGTTATCAGAGGCCTGCAACTCCCGCACAGCCGTACTCATCCGCGCCGCAAGCGCATCATCCATCACCATGTTGAGACGGCAAGCACTGGTATCATACTTGAAGAAAGTCTTGTTCTCCCTGTAGTGCTGCCAGGCAGTGCTGAGCTTCTCGCACATCTCCTCCGGCAGAGCCAGGTGGATACGGAACTTGCTTTCATCGCCATCCATCCCTCGCTGGCGCACCGTCACCTTGATCTCGTAGAAAGTCTCGCCGCTCTCAGTGGAATACTCCTCGCGCACTTCACAGGCCTGCACGCCGCGGAGCCGGTAAATACCATTTTTCCGTGCATCGTCGCGCATATCAGCCAGAATCTCACGGTCGCCGTCGATAAAGATGAAATCGCTCAGAATAATCTCTGCTTTCATGCTGGTGAGTGTACCTGCTCCGGCGAGTCTTGTAAAGACTGATTTTGCGCGAGCTGCCCAAAAAAAAAGCCGATGGCATGACACCATCGGCAGGAAAGGAAAAAAGCAGTACTGCGATATCAGAACGGGATATCATCGTCCTCCTCAGCGGGCATGGGAGCCGGAGCCTGCTGCGGGCGAGGCTGCTGCTGGTACTGGGGACGCTGGTAGCCACCGCCGCCGTTACCATAGTTATTGCCGCCACCGTAGCCGCCGCCACCGTTGGCATAGCCGCCGCCATTGCCGTAGCCGCCGGAGCGCTGCTGCTGGTAGCCGCCACCATTGCCTCCGCCCTGAGAAGCACCATCACGCCCACCCAACAGCTGCAGATTCTCAGCAATGATACGAATACGGCTGCGACGCTGGCCGGTCTGCTTGTCCTCCCACGTATCCTGCTGCAGACGCCCCTCGATAAACACAGGACGCCCCTTGGCAAGATATTGAGCGGCAATCTCACCCAGACGCCCCCAGCAGGAGACGTCAAGGAAAGTGGTTTCCTCGCGGCGTTCACCTTCGTTCGGGCCGCTGCTCACGCGGTTGACCGCAAGGCGGAGTTCCGTCACAGGAGTACCGCGGGGAGTAGTGCGCACATCGGGATCGGCTGTCAGATTGCCGATAATCATGACTTTGTTCAGATTGGCCATAGTGTGTATAATCAGTTATGTGTGTATATGTCTTAAGCGGTTATCTGTCGCCTGGCAGGAGGCGGCAAATCTATCTACATGGCGTTATCCTACCCGCCCGACATGAAGATGACAAGCAAAAAAAGCACTCCGACCTACATTCTCCGACATTATCAGCGCTCACACTTCATCATTGACTTATCAGGGGCTTTCTGTTCTAATCCCCCATATGAGTCACTGGCAGTCCATCGCTCTGGCATGCACTCTGCTGACACCTCTTATCGGGGCCGAACCGTCAGCAGAGGACGATACCATTGTCGACATGGGCGAAGCCACCCCGCAGGAACAACCACAGAAGGCACCTGCCGCAGAAGCCGCCGCCGGTGATTCAGCGCAGCAGGCCGCCCCCTTCGTCTCGACGGAAGAGGAAGAACTGCTGCGGGCCATGGCAGCCGAACGCGCCGCTCTCCCGCCGTCCCCCTCCCCACCCGGAGAAGCTGACCAGCACGTTGTCTCACGCACGCGCATGTTCTCCGTCAGCGGCGGAGACTCACTGCGTATGGGTGCCATTGCCTCGCGGGCTGACGAGGTGTACAGCCGCGTCTGCAATCTGCTGACCTTCGACCCGCAGTGGAAAAACACCATCTCCATCCGCCTGCTGGGGCAACATACGGACCCACCCCAGCCCAATCCCGTGCGCATGCGTGTACGCATCATCGGAGGACAGCCCAATTTCCAGATACGCATCTACCCCGGCGGCGGCATTGACTTGCAGAAGCTCGATGGCGCCATCATCGCCATGGTACTCTACGAACGCGCCCTGCGTGATCTGGACCCGGAGGCCTACCCGGATACCATCCGACTGCCGGAATGGCTGGTGACGGGTATCCAGCAGGCAGTCCTCTGGAAAAACGGTCAGATTGACCGCGAACTCTACCGCAACCTCTTCGAACGCGCCGAGATGCTGCCGCCGGAGGAAATCATCTCCCTGGAGCAGCCGCAGAAGCTCGATGCCTCCACCCGGCAGATATTCGATGTCTCCTGTGGCGTGCTCATCATGAGCCTCATCGACAGCCCGGGCGGTCTGATCCAGCTCAAGGCACTCATCACTGAGGGCGCTCTGGACGAGGGAACACCCCGTGAGATGATAACCCGCTACTTCCACGAACTGGGCGTCGATGAAAACATGCTCAACAAATGGTGGGCGCTGGAGCTGGCCTCGCTGGCGCTGCCGCGTCCATCGGAGCCCCTCACCCCGCTGGAGAGTGAAGAGCAGCTGGTGGAAGCCCTGACGCTGGTATACTACGATGAAGAGCTCGGGGTGGCGCAGAGTGTCAATCTGGATAACGTCTACCGCCTGCGCGAAATCCCGGACTGGCAGCGTAAACTCCGCCCCTGTATCGAGCAGCTGGTGGGGCTGAGCGCCCTCTGTTTCCCCGGATACCGCCCCATCATCACCGAATACTGCCGCATTCTGGGCGATTTGATGATTGGCGTTGACCCCGACAGCCTGCAGGAACGACTCGGCCCGATACAAGAGCTGCGCCGCGCCTACACGGCAGCCTCCATCCGCGGCCGCGACTACCTGGACTGGTACGAAATCACGCATCTGGGACACACCCATGCACGGTCATTCGATACCTATCTGGCCGCCATGGAGCTGCTGCGCCGCGAATCCTCCGGGGTCGCCACTCCCCTGAGTCGCTACCTGGAAGACATAGAGGCTCTCTATTCCCAGCAAGAGGGAGCCCCCCTGCCCCCGAATCTGCAAAAACGCCTCAACAACGCCGCTTCACCCACCACCGATGCCCCGTCAAAGTAATACCCATACGGCTCTCCCGGAACACCCGGACATGAGCCACGAAGAACATACACGCCAACTGGGGTACCGGCGCATCTGCGGTATCGATGAAGCAGGCCGAGGCCCACTGGCCGGGCCGGTCATGGCCGCCGCCGTCATCCTGCCCCAGGGCTACGCGCTGGAGGGGCTCAATGACTCCAAGAAGCTGACAGCCAAACGCCGGGAACAGCTCTTCGAGCACCTGATGAACGACGACAGCGTGATGAAATGTATCGCGAGCGCCGGGGTTGAGGAAATAGACGAGCTGAATATCCTGCGTGCCACCCATCTGGCCATGCGGCGTGCCGCCCGGGGGCTGCCTCAGCCACCCGATTTCTGCCTCATCGATGGTCTGGCCGTACCGGGGTTCCCGATTCCCTCGCAAAATCTGGTCAAGGGTGACGCCCGCTGCCTGAGCATCGCCGCCGCGAGTATACTGGCCAAGGTCAGCCGCGACCGCTACATGCTGGAGCTCGATGCGCTCTACCCGCAGTACGGCTTTGCCCGCCATGCCGGATACGGCACGAAAGCACACATGCAGGCTATTCAACAATATGGAATTACGCCACATCATCGCCGCTCGTTTGCACCTGTTGCACAGATGGAGCTGCCCCTGGGATTCTGACAACCTGCCCTCCCGCCGCTATATCGGTGACTACGGCGAGCTGGTCGCGTCCTCCTGGCTGCGCTCACAGGGGCTCAAGGTGCTGCGCCGCAACTTCCGCTGGGGCGATTCCGGCGAGATTGATATCGTCTGCCGAGAGCGGGATCAGCTGATTTTCATCGAGGTCAAGAGCAATGCCTGCCTCTCCCACGGCCGCCCCGGGCGAGCCGTCAACCGCCATAAGCGAGAGCTGCTGCGCCGCGGTGCCCGCAACTGGCTGATGCTGCTCAACCGCAGTGTCCCCATCCGATTCGATATTATCGAGGTAAGACTCCCGGCAGGTCAGCGCCCCGATATCCGGCATCGCCGCGCCGCCTTTACCCTCCACGATGGCGATATCCCCCACAGTGCCGAACCCGGTACTCTCTGAGCATAATCCCCCTCTGCCGATACGCCAAGATGGAAATTTGCCGGGAAGTACGAAGTCAAAAGGACGATGGACAAGGTACAGAATTCCGCTCGCTCTGCTCGCATGATGAACGATAAAGGACGCTTAGCGTTAGTTGAAACCATCTGCGCGCAGCGCAGCGAACTTTTCATTCGTACTTCGTCATTCGTCAATCGTACTTCCCTACAACTTCCCATTTATCGACCGATCAATCTTTCATTGCCGGAACCATAACAATAATCCCGGGAATGTTGGCTTGACCGATGGGGGGAGAGTATGCTAAGCTGAGAGCTGGCACAGGGACGACAGAGCAGGTATGTATATCAATCGGGAAATTTCGTGGCTGGAGTTTAATCAACGCGTGTTACATCAGGCACAGCGGCAGGATTTGCCACTGCTGGAGCGCCTGAAGTTTCTCTCCATCACCGCCAGCAACCTGGACGAGTTCTTTCAGGTGCGCGTGGGCGGTCTTACCCTGCTGCGCCAGAGTGGCAAGGCCAAACGCGACCTGGCAGGTCTCACCCCCACGGAACAGCTGGAGCTGATTCATCAGCGAGCCGGACGCATGGTGCACGAACAATACCGCCTGCTGAGCAATGAGCTGATGCCGCTGATGCAGGAAGCCGGACTGAGCCCACGCTCACTCGATACGCTCACGGAGATGCAGCTCGCCTCACTCGAAGAGCTCTTCCTCAATACCATCGCTCCGCTACTGACCCCGCTTGCCATGGAGGTCGACATACCGCCCACCCTGCCGAATCTGAGTCTCATTCTCGGAGTAGAGCTCCGACCGGAGGAGGGTGATTCACGCTTCGTTGCCGTCACCCTGCCGGAATCGCTTCCCCGCCGTATTCAGGCAGCGGCACTCGGCCGCGGTGAATACGTGATGCTGGAGGCGCTTGCTGCCGCCTACATCCGCCATCTGTTCCCCGGGGAGCAGGTGCTGCGCTGCCACCCCTTCCGCGTGACCCGCAACGGCGATATCGCGGTGACGGAGGAAGAAGGCGGCGACTTCGCCCACGAGATGCGCGAGGTGCTGGTGGCTCGCAAGTTCTCCGACTGCGTGCGGCTGGAAATCCCTGCCGACACCCCGGAGAGCTTCATCTCCCGCGTGGCCGGCATCGTCGGGGCGGCTGAGGATGCCATTTACCGCGTCCCGGGGCTGTTGCGACTGGTGGATTTCGGGCAGATGGCCTTCGAACCCGGCAACGACCAGTACAAGATAGAGACCTGGACGCCCAGCTGGCCCGCCGGGGTCGATCCGGAGCTGAGCATGTTCGAGAACATCGCAGAGGGGGATATCCTCATCCACAATCCCTACGAAAGTTATGAACCCGTGGTGAAGCTCATCGAGGAGGCAGCAGCCGACCCGGATGTGGTGGCCATCAAGCAGGTGCTCTACCGCACGGCGAAAAACTCCCGTTTCATCCGCGCCCTCTGCCGCGCCGCCGAATCCGGCAAGCAGGTCACCGTGCTGGTGGAGCTCAAGGCCCGCTTCGACGAAAGCCACAACCTGGCACAGGCCGAGCAGCTGCAGCGCTCCGGCGTGCAGGTGGTCTACGGCGTGAAAGGCTTCAAGACCCACGCGAAAATCATGCTCATCGTCCGGCGAGAGAACGGCTCGCTGCGCCGCTACTGCCACATCGGCACCGGCAATTACAACGAGAGTACCGCCCGCATCTACAGCGACCTCTCCCTGCTCACCTGCGATGAAAATCTGGGGGCGGATGCCTCGCAGTTCTTCAACTCCGTCATGGGGCTCACCCGTCTCATGCAGTTCCGGCGTGCCTTCCCCTCCCCCACCATGATGAAGTCCCGCCTGCTTGACCTCATCAATGCCGAAACCCAGCGCGCCCTCCAGGGGGAAAAGGCCAAAATCCGCGCGAAGATGAACTCGCTCAACGATGTGGATATCATGTCCGCACTGGAGCGGGCGGCAGAGGCCGGGGTCAACATCCGGCTGAACATCCGCGGCATCTGCTGCTGGGCACCGGGCACCCCGCAGGCACAGGCCAATACCCGCATCATCAGCATTGTGGACCGCTACCTGGAGCACGCCCGCATCCTCACCTTCCACAACGGCGGCAGCCCGCTGGTCTATATCGCCAGCGCCGACTGGATGAGCCGCAATCTCGACCGCCGCGTGGAGATGATGATACCCATTGAAAACCCGGCGCTGGCGCGGCGGGTGCAGGACATTCTGGATGCCTGCTTCAGGGACAACACGCAGGCTTCCGTCATCGAGCCGGACGGCACCTCCCACCCGGTGAACAGCCACGGCAAGAAACCCTTTGCCATGCAGCGCTACCTGCACAACCAGGCTCGCAAACAGGCCCGCGCCCGTGCCCGCGCCGCCCGCCAGATGCTGGAACCCCACCGCCCGAAAAAAGAGCAGCGGGGAGAAGGAGATATTGAATGACGATTGACGACTTACGAATGACGAATTCAAGGTTCGCTGCGCTGCGAGCAGATGTTTTTGACTAACGCTAAGCATCGTTCATCAGGCGAGCAGAGCGAGCGTTCCTTGCGCCCTGCGCGTGGCAAGCTGTCGCCCATTCCCTTATCAGAGAATAAAGGCGCTGATGAGCTTGTCGGTAAAGACGACGAAATCACGAATTGTCTTGAGGGCCGCCACTATCGTTTCTCTCTCCACCAGCAGAGGTGTCACCTTAGCTGCCACTGCCTTGGGGTCTATGGGGAACGCATGAAAAAGCCGTTCTCAAAATCAATCATGGTTCTGTATGTTGGGGGTAACTGACGGTCAGGATAGTAGCGCCGTGCAGGAAATCAAGTCCGTTATGTCAGAAACTGCAAAGTTGCAGGGCTTGCGGGAGCGGGAAGAATGTGATATGCTGGGCGCACGATGAAAACCTCCACCATTTGCGTTCAGAGCGGCTGGAACCCGAAGAAGGGTGAGCCGCGTGTGCTGCCCATTTACCAGTCCACCACCTTCAAGTACGAGACGAGCGAGCAGATGGCACGCCTGTTCGACCTGGAGGAAGCCGGATTCTTCTACACCCGCCTGCAGAACCCCACCAACGAATGTGTGGCCAAGAAAATTGCCGAGCTGGAGGGCGGCGTGGCTGCCATTCTGACCTCCTCCGGGCAGGCGGCCTCGTTCTACTCCATCTTCAACATCTGCGAGGCCGGGGACCACTTCATCTCCACCTCTGCCATCTACGGCGGCACCTTCAACCTCTTTGCCGTCACCTTCAAAAAGCTGGGTATCGAGGTCACCTTCGTGGATCAGGATGCCCCGGAGGAGGAAATCCAGAAGGCATTCCGCCCCAACACCAAGTGTCTGTTCTCAGAGACGATATCCAACCCCTCTCTGCAGGTGCTTGACATCCGCAAGATGGCCGACATTGCCCACAAGAACGGGGTGCCGCTGATTGTGGACAATACCTTTGCCACCCCCATGAACTGCCGTCCCTTTGAGCACGGTGCCGATATCGTCATGCACTCCACCACCAAGTACATGGACGGCCATGCCACCCAGGTGGGCGGCGTGATTGTGGACAGCGGCAAGTTCGATTGGAATGCCCATGCAGACAAGTTCCCCGGGCTGACTCAGCCGGATGATTCCTACCACGGGCTGGTGTATACGCAGGCTTTCGGTGCCGGTGCCTACATCACCAAATGCACCGTCCAGCTCATGCGCGATCTGGGCTCCATCCCCTCACCCATGAATGCCTTCCTGCTCAATCTGGGGCTGGAGACGCTGCACCTGCGTGTGCCCCGTCACTGCGAAAACGCCCAGAAGGTGGCCGAATTCCTGGAAACCCAGCCGGATGTGGCCTGGATTAACTACGCAGGGCTTCCCTCCAACCAATACTATGCGCTGGCACAGAAGCAGTTCGACGGCGGCCGCACCTGCGGTGTAGTCACTTTCGGTATCAAGGGCGGGCGTGAGCGCGCCATCAAGTTCATGGACAGCCTGAAGCTCGCCTCCATCGTGACCCACGTGGCCGATGCCCGCACCTGTGTGCTGCACCCCGCCAGCCACACCCACCGCCAGCTCTCCGATGAGCAGCTCATCGAAGCCGGCGTAAAGCCCGACCTCATCCGCTTCTCCGTGGGCATTGAGGATGCTGAGGATATCATCGATGACCTCAAGCAGGCTCTCGCCGCCATCCAATAAAGGGATGGTCAACCGGAACCATTCATCCGAAACACCCCTCCTGCATCACCATGCGGAGGGGTGTTTTTTGTTCCGGCAATGAAAGATTGATCGGTCGATGAGAATTTGTCGGGCTGAAAGCCCGAGGAATTTTGAGCCCGGAGGGCGGTATAATCGTAGCGAAGGGGCGGAGACGCGTAGCGGCGGAGCCCCGTTATGCACAAAAAATAAAGGAGCCCTGAGCGCAGGCGATAGGGCGGCATAAAGCGTTGTCTCCATATAGGACATCGCTTTATGCCGCCCGCTTTCGCGGGCTCAGCATTCTC
>JAFQSQ010000051.1 GCA_017409465.1 Akkermansia sp.
GATGTTAGTTGCGATCTCTCATCGACTTCTCCGCAGGCTCGGATTTTACCCCGAACGCGTTCAATTTACCACAAAAAATTAACCGAGTACGAATGAAAAGTTCGCTGCGCTGCGCGCAGATGGTTTCAACTAACGCTAAGAGTCCTCCATCGTTCATCATGCGAGCAGAGCGAGCGGAATTCTGTACCTTGTCCATCGTACTTTTGACTTCGTACTTCCCGGCAAATTCCCATCTTTGTCGGCTCGGAAGCGCGTATGATACATGATGCTTTTATTGCCGCATCAATATTTGAAGTCCCCTAAAGTCTCATCCGTCAATCCACGCTTGCGCAGGGCTCTCAGCAGAAACACAAGCGGGGGTAGTACGAAGAGCAGACCGGGTGGCAGCATCAGGTGAAGTACCGGCATGTCACCGTCAGTAAGCGCGACGAGCGCTCCATACAGGAAGACGCTGCTGCCGAATATCAGCCCGGCAAGGGCGCACAGCAGCGATAGCGCCCATGATTGCGGGAAGCGCGGAGCCCCTTTCAGCAGGGCATGGCCGGTGAATATCATGCCTACTGCAAACAGCGAGAGCTGGAGTACCCATGATACCATGTTGAAGACGCCATCCCCGCCTGCCAGCGACAGCAGGGAAAGCCCGCTCCACTCTGCCACCCCATACAGCAGACCGTACAGCGGCAGCGGTACAATCAGCAGACTGAGCGGAGCCAGTATCGTCGGCCACTTGTAGGGAAAAATCCGCTGACAGAGCAGGGCATAGAGGCTGAGGGTTACGTATGATACCGAAAATTGCAGCAGACTCAGCACCAGCAGCTCTCCTGTACCAATATGGCCTATCGGGCTGCTCATGGCTGCGGCAAAACACAGCGTGGTGACAATCGGGGGCAGCAGGCGAACCGTAAATCGGCAGGTTGGCGCAGAAATCATGATTGTTAGACCCTTGGACGAGGGAAAAGATTCAATCATCATGGACTGCTTCGGCGGTGTCGGGCAGATGCTACGGAAAACTTAGGGAACGGCCGACGCCGCAATGCCTAGTGCAGCAAGATGTGGCATGGTTTTGCTATTGACGGTACAAGAACTTGTGGTAAGATGCGGGCATGAGATGCATACAGTGCGGCTATATGGATGACAAGGTCATCGACTCGCGCATGTCCCGCGAAGGGACGTGTATCCGGCGGCGTCGTGAGTGCCTGCGCTGTGGGTACCGCTACACGACCTATGAGCAGATTGAGCGCACAGAGCTGCGCGTGCTCAAGCGTGATAATATGACGGAGGCGCTCAACCGCGAAAAGATACTCAAGGGTATGATAAAAGCCTGCGAGAAGCGCCCGGTGGGGATGGATCAGCTGGACATAGCAGTCGATGAGATTGTGGCCGAGCTGCATCGCGACCACCAGCGGGAGGTGCCATCGTACCTGATTGGGATGAAGGTGATGGAGAAGCTGCAGGGGATAGACCCGGTGGCCTACATCCGCTACGTATCAGTCTATCGCCAGTTCCGCACGGTGGAAGAGTTCATCGAGCTGGTGCGGAAGATGGAGGTGAAGGCTGCCAACGATGCCTTGCAACGCAAATTGCCCCTGTCATGATTGCCTTCAAGAACAGATTGCCGCTGTTGCAGACGGGGTATTGCGTTATCTCCGACTACGGGGTGGATTGGATTGCCCGGGTGCTGCAGAACGCCGCTGATGATGCCGGGGTGTCGTTGCCATTTCGCGATGAGATAGCGAAGGCGGTTCTGCTGTATCTGGAGCAGGAGTGTCCGCTGAATGCCGTGCCGCTGGATTACCTTTTCGGGCGCATGCGTACCATGCTCTACGAAGTGGGGCTGCCGCTGATTGCCCGCCATCTGAAGAATCAGACACCACCGGTCGATATCGAGCTGGACGCTCTGGCCGGAAAGCAGGATTTACCGCTTTTTTTCTATACCGAACTGGGGCGTCGCCTGGAAGAGCTGCAGCGTCTCGGGCTCAATACCTATCATTTCTCCGGTAAGCGGCAGTGCAGCCTGCTGCTGGGGGCACGGCGGCGTGCTTGCCCCACTCAGCAGCGCGCGCTCGCTGAGCTTGACGCTTTCCTGAACAGCCGTTTGCAGGAATCATAAGTGGGCTCTTTGTCAGGAAATACAGAGCCAAATGGACGATGGACAAGGTGCAGAACTCCGCTCGCTTTGCCCCACCGCCTCCTTATCCTGTAGCGATACGGAGGCTCACCTTGCTTTTCCTTTGAGCAAAATGGCTCAGATATCAGCGTCTTCTTCCGCATCAGCCGGTTTTTCGAGCGGTGCGTAGTCGATGCGCGCCTGGGTGACGCGGCGGCCGTCCGTACCGGTGACGGTGATGAGGTAGTCTTTGAGGCGTATCTGCTCATCGCAGCGGGGCAGGTGGCCGAGGCGGTCGGTGATGTAGCCGCCGAGGGTGGAGACGCTGCTCTCGCTTTCGATTTCGCCGACTTCGGGCAGCTCTTCTTCCAGGTCAAAGAGCGTCAGCGAACCACTGGCGACGTACTGTCCCTTGGCGATGGCGAAGAAGTCGCGGGCGGTTTCGGTTTCGAACTCATCGCGGATATTGTCACCGACGACCTCCTCTACGACGTCATCGAGGAAGACGAGCCCCTGAGCATCGCCGTATTCATCGACGACGAGGGCAAAGTGGGTCTGCTCCTTGGAGAAGAACTCCAGCAGGGTATCCAGCTTCATGGTGTCGGGTACCACCTTGAGCTCACGGTGGACGCGGTGCAGATCGTGATTGTTCTCCCGAATCATGCGCAGCACGTCTTTTACATGAATCCAGCCTTTGACGTTGTCCAGGTGCCCGGAGACGAGCGGGAAGCGGCTGTGGCGGCTATTGGTGACGCGCTCAACGATAGTCTCAAAGGGGGCGTCGATGTCGAGGGTTTCGACATTGTTGCGCGGTACCATGATTTCATGCACGGAGCGGTCGTTGAGCTCCAGCGCATTCATGGATATTTCCGCTTCTGTCTCCGTCACTTCGTTGGTCTTGCCGCTCTGCTCCACGATGAGGGCGATTTCCTCGGCGCTGTGAGCCACGCTGGAGTTATAATGCGGGTCGACACCGAAGACGCGGTGGGCGATGAGATTGGCGGTGTTGTTGCAGAACTTGATGAGCCACGATGTGTAGTGGGCAAAGCGGTACATCGAAGTGGAGGTGCCCATGGCAATCTGCAGCGGGTGGCGAATGGCGATGCTCTTGGGCACCAGCTCGCCCAGTACGACGTGGGCGAAGGTGAAGAGGATGTAGGCCAGGGAGTAGGAGACTACACTCACCACAGCGTCCGACAGATGCAGGAAGTAGCTGAGCGGCGGAGCTATGAGGCTTTCGATGAACGGCTTGCCCATGGCACCCAGAGCCAGGGATGCAATGGTGATACCTACCTGGTTGGCCGAGAGGTAAGTATCCAGATGTTTGACGATATGCAGTGCGTTCCTGCGGCGGCGGGCCTGGGATTTATTGTCATCTTCCTGTTCGATGAGTTGGCTTTCGCGCACGCGGGCGCTGGCGAACTCATTTGCTACGAAAAAGGCGTTGAGGAAGAGGAAGAAGCTGATGCCTACCACAAAGAGGACGATAGAGCCTATGCTGGGGTATTCCCAGGTGACTTGGGCGGCTTCTTCTGCGGTCAGGAAAAATTGGAAATCGGTCATCGGTGGTTGCTGGCAGGTAGAAAAAGGGTATCAGAGTTTTTCATAAACGCCCTGGTCGCGCTTCTGCAATATGGTGAAGCCGGCTTTTCGGGCATCTGTTACGGAAAGGGGGGCGGTGATTTTAGGTACATTCACGGCGCCGACTTTTTTGCGAACCGGATTCTTACAATACATACACCGCGTGTGCGGTTCCCGGTTCAGCGGACGCATCAGCTCATAGCCCCTGCGGCACATCGGGCAGGATAGGGATGCGTCGTCAGGATTTTCTGAAATGTATTCGTAAAGTGGCATAGCTTAGCGCGGGCTATTCTCAGTAGAATAGCCCGCGCAGGAAAATTGTCAAGCAGATAATGCGGCTTACCAGCTGGACTTGGTCACACCGGGAATCATGCCGGCGTTAGCAAGCTCGCGGAAAGCAATACGGGAAAGGTGGAAGCGACGCAGGAAAGCGTGACGACGACCGGTGAGCTCGCAGCGATTCACGAGACGCACGGGCGAAGCGTTACGCGGCAGCATCGTCAGTCCGATGTAGTCGCCCTCAGCCTTCAGCTTGGCACGGAGGTCTGCATAACGAGCCGCGACAGCTGCCTTCTTTTTGTTTCTTTCGATCCAGCTTTTTTTTGCCATAACTTTGTGGGGCTGGTATTTACATCAAAACCGGAAAAAAGTCAAGCTGAATTTAGAATTTTAGTTGCTTTTTGTCGAATTTACTGACATTTCTACCGTTTATGAAACTGAGCGGCGCTGTGCGGAGTCAGTGACCGGGTAAGGAGAGATGACATGGACTCAACGACCCGACAACGAACAAGCGGTGCCCTGAAAATGGGCGTGTTTACTCTGGCTATGATCAACGTATCTGCCATCGTGAGCCTGCGAGGGCTCCCGGCAGAGAGCACGTATGGCCTGAGCTCGGCTTTTTATTATATCTTTGCCGCCATTTTCTTTCTTATCCCCGTATCGCTGGTAGCGGCGGAGCTCACGACCGGCTGGCCGCAGAAGGGAGGTGTGTTTCGCTGGGTAGGCGAGGCATTCGGCCCGCGCTGGGGCTTCCTGGCCATTTGGTTGCAGTGGATAGAGAGTACCATCTGGTTCCCGACGGTGCTGACCTTTGCCGCAGTATCACTGGCCTTCATCGGTCCTGATCAGCGCTGGGATGCCGCGTTGGCAGCCAATGAGGAGTATGTGTTGCTGATAGTGCTTCTGGTGTATTGGGGCGCGACGCTGCTGAACATGCGTGGTATGGGGCTCAGCGGCGTCATCACCAAGTGGGGGACTCTGTTCGGCACGGTGATTCCGGCAGCGGTGCTCATCGTACTGGGGATGCTGTATTGGGCGATGGGAAACCCCATTGATATCTCGATGAATCCGGTGCATTTTTTCCCGGATATGAGTAATTTCAACAATCTGGTGCTGGCGGCGAGTATCTTCCTCTTCTACGCCGGTATGGAGATGAGTGCCGTCCACGTGAACGATGTGCGCAATCCCCGCCGCAATTTCCCGCTGGCTATCGGGCTGGCCTCAGTCATCACGGTGTGTATCTTTGTATTCGGTACTCTGGCCATAGGCTTCATCATTCCGAAGGGGCAGATTAACCTGGTGCAGAGCCTGCTGGTGGCATACGATAAATTGTTTGCCTGGTGTGGTATGCCCTGGTTGGGGTCAGTGGTGGCTGTCTGTCTGGCGTTCGGGGTGCTGGCTCAGGTGGTGGCCTGGGTGGGTGGTCCCTCCAAAGGCTTGCTGCAGGTGGGGTGCGCGGGGTATCTGCCGCGCTTCATGCAGCGTACAAACAAGTCCGGCGTCCAGGTAAGCATCCTGCTGATTCAGGGGGCGGTGGTGACGCTGCTTTCCATTCTCTTCGTGCTGCTGCCCAGTGTACAGACGGCGTACCAGATGATTTCTCAGCTTACCATTATCCTGTACCTCATCATGTATATGCTGATGTTTGCTGCGGCCATCTATCTGCGATACTCTGAGCCTGCGACCCCGCGTTCCTTCCGTATACCCGGCGGTAAGTACCTGGGGATGTGGCTGGTGGCGGGTATAGGGTTGATCGGTAGTATCCTGGCTTTTATCTTCAGCTTCATTCCTCCCGGCCAGATCAGTGTCGGTAGTCCTGCTCTGTATGTGACCTTGCTGGTGTTCGGCACGGTGGTGTTTGCCGGTATACCTCTCATCATCTATGCCGCGCGTCGGCCTGAGTGGAAAAACGCGGGTACAGATTTCGAGCCCTTCGGCAAATGACCCCGGGCATGAATCGCACCATGGCAGAGATTCCTTGCCCTCCTGATGGAGTGGTCGTATGATGGCTCTGCCGCGATGCGAGAAAGCGGATAACATGGGATACCTGACCGTCGCTTACTTGCGGCGGTCAGGATTCTGTTCTCTGCCTGTCATCGTGGTAAACCATATCAGACTATACGATGAATACAAATCATGATAAGGTAAGCTGGCTGGCCGGGTTATTATCCGGCTGGGGTATCCGCGAAAGCTGGGCCAAGATTATCGCCGGAGCTCTTATCGGAGCTGCTTCGGCTGTCGGTATCTTAGTGTCCTGAAGCCTATAGATGAATAATAGAGAGGGGGAGAACCAAACGGCTCTCCCCCTCGCCATTTTGACATATAAGCGAGCAGCATCAGCCCTCGTAGAGCTCCTTGATGCGGCCGATGAGGGCGAAAGCATGGCTGACCATAGCTCGCGTCTCGTTGAGCAGGGTCAGGTAGAGAATACCGTTGCGCATGCCGCTTTCGTCCGCTGCATGGTGCATGAGGTGGCGGGTGATGCAGTCGGCGAAGTCATCGCCCAGCTGATCGGTCGTTTCCAGCATGGCGGCAATCCCCGCATAATCCCCGGCCTTGAGCATATCCGTGAGGTTGGGATAGAATCGGCCGATTTTTTCGGTGAGAGCCAGCAAATCCTTGCCCTGAGCCTCATTGAGCCCTTCGTGGTTGTTGTCGATGTGATTGTAGGCAGCCTTCACAAGAGTGAGCAGGCGCTCGCAGGTGTTGATGGAGATTTCGGTGATGCGGAAGATGAGCTGCCCGCGGTCAGCCAGTTCCTTGGGAATAGTCGGCAGGGTGGGTAGTACCTCGTTCTCGCGGATGAGCTCCAGCTCGCGGCGCAGGGAACGCGTCTTCTTGCGCAGTCGCTTGAGGGCATCGCGGTCTTCCTCCAGCAGTGCCTTTACCATGGCCTTGTAGATACCGACCATGCGACCCAGGCGTCCGGCAGCAGAGGCGCCGAACTCGTGCACCGAGGCGTCCTTGTTCACGTCCAGCAGGCGAATTTCCTGTTTCTCACTGCTGCCCAGCAGTGAGGACTTGATGAGGAGAATACCGCCGATGATGACCATGATGACAATGCCCCAGAAACCGCCGTAGGCCATGGTGACAGCCACCAGGAACGAAGCCAGACAGGCGCCGATGGCGGTGATGAACCAGCCACCCACCACGGTGAGCACGCCGGTGATGCGGTATACTGCCGTGTCGCGTCCCCAGGCGCGGTCTGCCAGGGAGGAACCCATAGCCACCATGAAGGTGACATAGGTGGTGGAGAGGGGCAGCTTCATCGTGGTGGCTATGGAGATGAGCAGGGCTGCCACCGTCAGGTTGACGGAGCCACGCACCTGGTCATACAGGGCTCCGCTCTCTTCCTCCGGAGCCAGAGGGGTGAAGCGCCTGGAAACAAAGTCTGCCACGGGCTTCGGGGTGATTGAGGCGACAAAGCGGAAGGTGTTAAGCGTGTAGCGCACCATCACGCGGGCAGGGGAGCTGGAGCCGAAACGCTCTTTGCTGGTGTTGGAGGAAGAGAGTTTCAGCTCCGTCTCCGTCACCTTGCGAGCTTTTTTGGAGAAGAAGAGAGCCGCGACCATGATGAGACCGGCACCTACGAGATAGGCGAGGTCTGCCGTTTGTGGCTGATTGAGCGCACCCATCTTGAGTGTGGTGATGTCGCCGCCTGCTGCCAGTGTCTCGCTGGCAATCCCCATGGCGGATTTGGCGGCCATGAACACGCCGATGAAGTTCACCAGGTCGTTGCCGGCGAAGGCCAGAGCCAGCGCACCGGTACCGGCCAGTACCGTGAGACGCAGCGTGTTTACGCGGAAGAGGTATTGCAGCACCGCGGCCAGGATGCTCCAGCCGATGAAGCAACAGGGAAGCACCAGAGCCATGTTGGTATCGATGTAGTGCATGATATCCTTCGGCATGATGGTGCTGTCCTTCAGGCCTTTGAAGACAGCAAAGTAGGTGATGGCGGTGAAGGCCATGCCGCACCACAGCGAACCGATATAGCGGAAGGTGCGCTTGTAGTGGAAGCTGAACAGCAGACGGGAGAGCCACATGACCGCTGTACCCGTGGTGAAGGCTATGGCCACGGAGGCAAAGATACCGGTGACGATGCGGAAGGCGTTGCCGCTGTTGATGTAGTCGCCGATGCTGTTATCCGGGGAATTGCCGCTGCTGTAGAGCGCCATACCCAGCGCAGAGCCCAGCAAGGCAAACACCAGAGCGATGGTGGTGGATGTGGGGAGCCCCAGCGTGTTGTATATATCCAGCAGAATGACGTTGGCAATCATCACTGCCAGGAACAGAATCATCACCTCGTGGAATGTAAACTCCTGTGGCAGGAATACGCCGCTGCGGGCGACCTCCATCATGCCGCTGGAGAACGATGCTCCCAGCAGCACACCCACGGCGGCCACTGCCACCACGGCGTTGAATGAAGCGGCACGGCACCCCAGTGAGGAGTTCAGGAAGTTACAGGCATCATTACTCACGCCCACTATCAGCCCGAAGACCGACAGGAACATCAGCAATCCGAATATCACATAATAGATGGTGTCCATGTGTTTGAGTCACTCTATCATGAAGAAGTGGTGTTTTCAAGTATAATCGCGCTTTTTCTGAGCCCGATCTGCGGGGCGCAATGATTCATGGTCAATCGTCATTCGGGAACTTCTAAAAAGTCTGATTAGCGCGGCAAATTGAAATTTAAAGGACAAAGGACAATGGACGAAGGACCCGCCGTCGCTCCTGCGGAGCTTTGGCGTGGCAAATGGAAGGTTCGGCGAGCCCCCGGCTCGCAGCAAGACAAAGCGCAGATTACAAATCCCTTACATGCGAGCAATGCGAGCGGAATTCTGCACCTTGTCCATCGTACATTTTACTTTGTACTTATTGAGTAATTTTAATATGCCGATTTATTAGAAGTTCCCACTCGTCTATGGATAATCCTCAATATCCTTGCCAGAATTCGAGCTTGCCGGTGGGAATCGAATCGCCGGGTTTGAGCGAATCCCAGTTGAATACGATGCGTGTGCGGAAACGCGACCCATCGGGTGTGCCGAACAGCAGGTCGATACCCTGCTCACCGCTGCGTACATTCTTCAGGCGCTTCAGTTCGCTC
Organism: Akkermansia sp.; assembly: GCA_017409465.1. Taxonomy (GTDB): domain Bacteria; phylum Verrucomicrobiota; class Verrucomicrobiia; order Verrucomicrobiales; family Akkermansiaceae; genus Akkermansia. The sequence goes on from JAFQSQ010000051.1 coordinate 9,075, forward strand.
AGCGGGATGCGGACGGTGCAGGTCTGCTTGCCGGCATCGGCCGGCTCGCGCTTCATCAGGAAGGCTATGGCATCGTAGTCACGATTGACCGTGTATTCGGGATCCTGGATGTAGGCGTTGACGCAGAACTCTGCCTGGCAGCGCAGGGAGATATTCAGTGCGTCGCCGTCGTAGGCGATATCCAGCGCCTCCACTACGGGTTCTGCGGCGTTGTCCGGGTAGAAGACGGGAGCTTTGCCCTCCACGGCAAAGGTCTCAGAGCAGTCCAGAATGCTGCAGGAGGAGGGGGTCATGTAGGTGGGCTTGAGCCCGAAAGTATAGTTGCCGCTGCCCATCAGGGGAGTACCCTGGGCATCATTCATCGAGGTGGGACCATCGTTGTGGGGCAGGTTGAGACCGTGTCCCAGTTCGTGGGCGAAGCCTCCGTACCACTTGGTGAGCAGGCGCCCTTCCGGCGTGTCCTGCCCCAGGTGCCTGATATCAAAATCCGGGTAGTCGAGAGCGAAGCAATTGCGCCCAAGCCCGTAGAAGGGAACGCCGCCGGGATTCTTGTCGCCGTACTCCGCATCATAGTGGGTAGGCATGATGACGAAGGTGTGGTGGCTGAGTTTCTTGTCGGGATTGGCCTCAAAGTAGGCATTGATTTCCTCCAGACAGGCTCCGTGGCCAGAGCCATAGCTGTATTCCTTGTGACTCTTCTTGCCGCGGATGAGGATGATATCCACGTTGCCGTTGGGCAGCATGTTCAGCCCGAACGCGCGCTTGCCGTAGCCATGGCGCTGCATCTCTTTCGCATAGAACTGCTGCAGGTAGAGCAGCAGCTCGCTGAGCCTCCGTTCATAGTCGGCGATGGGGGCATTATCATTGCCGGTGAAGTAGACGACGTTGAGTTTGTAAGCCGGTTTTTCCAGCTCGATGCTGTCGGCAAGACGTGCCTTGGCGGCATCTGAAAAATGCGCAGGAACGGCGGCGCTGAGCGAGGGTACCAGCGCCAGCGTACTCATCACGGAAATCATCATGGTGGCGTTCATGCCTCTGTTTCTACCAGATTCCGCATCTTCTGACAAGCCGAAACATGCAGTGGTGCAATTATCGAACCGTCACATTGCTTCGCAAATCCGTCACAGACTGCACTTTTTGCCTTTGTTGAGTGATATTTAGCTTGATAAACAGGCAGATTCGTGTATACTCGCCCGCGCACGGAGCGAAGAACTAAGCCTGTGTGGAATACCGAACATGAACATGACAAATCCCAGAGTTGCTATCGTAGGCGCCACCGGAGCTGTGGGCGTCGAGATTCTTTCCTGCCTTGAGAGCCGCCAATTTCCGCTGGCCTCGCTCAAACTTCTGGCCTCTCATCGTTCTGCCGGTAAACAGGTAGCTTTCCGCGGGCAGATGCTGACGGTGGAGGCACTGACGAAGGACTCTTTCCATGATGTCGATATCGCGCTTTTTGCTGCCGGTGGTGATATCTCTCGCGAGTATGCTCCCGTGGCGGGTGAGTGCGGCTGCGTGGTGGTGGACAACTCTTCGGCCTTCCGCCAGGATCCGCAAGTGCCGCTGGTGGTGCCCGAAATCAATGGCTCTGCTGCCTTTGAGCATCCGCGCAACATCATCGCCAACCCGAATTGCACGACCATCATCACGCTGATGGCTCTCTACCCGCTGCATCTCAAGTACGGCCTCAAGACAATCATCGCCAGCAGCTATCAGGCTGTATCCGGCAGTGGCCAGCATGGTATCACGGAGCTGGAGAATCAGGTGCGTGCCATTGTGGACGGGCATCCGGTAGAGATTTCGACCTATCCGCGTCAGATTGCTTTCAACGTGTTACCCCAGATTGACAAGTTTGCCGATAATGGTTATACCAAGGAGGAGCTCAAGATGCTCAACGAAGGCCGCAAGATTATGGGGCTGCCGGAGTTGAACGTGACCTGCACCTGTGTGCGCGTGCCCGTGTACCGCAGTCACTCCATCTCCTGTATTGCGCAGTTTGAGAAACCGGTGGATGTAGCGGGAGCCCGCGCCTGCTTCGATGGAATGCCCGGTATCGCTCTTATGGATGATATCGACAACAATGTGTGGCCTACACCGCTGGATTCCACCAATGGCGATACCTGTTACGTGGGTCGTATCCGCAAGGATATTGCCGTTGATAACGCCCTGAACCTCTGGGTGGTAGGCGATCAGGTGCGCAAGGGCGCCGCCCTCAATGCTGTGCAGATTGCAGAACTTCTTGTAAAAGGTTGTTGACCATGGATATCAAGACTCTCATCAAGGAAACGGCGGCTAAAGTCGAGACTCGCCTCAACGAGTTGCTGCCGGCGGAAGACGTAGCCCCGGTGACGCTGCACAAGGCGATGCGCTACAGCATCTTTGCCGGTGGTAAGCGTATCCGCCCGCTGCTCTGCATCGAGGCCGCCAAAGCTTGTGGAGGCAGCGAGGAGAACGCCCTCAATGCAGCCTGTGCTCTGGAAACGCTGCACACCTACACCCTGATTCACGATGATTTGCCCTGCATGGACGATGACGACCTGCGCCGCGGCCGACCCACCAACCACAAGGTATTCGGCGAAGGCGTGGCCGTGCTGGCCGGCGATGCTTTGCTGACGGAGGCCTTTGCCATGCTGGCGCGAGTACCGGCCAATGAGCGCTACGATGTGCGGGACTACGTCGCGGAGTTTGCTTTCCGCACCGGTAGCCTGAACCTGGTAGGCGGGCAGGTGCTCGACCTGGAGGGTGAGGGCCGGCAACTGAGTGTGGATGAGCTTCGCGCCATCCACCACGGCAAGACCTCGGCGCTCATCATCACCTCGCTGCGCCTTGGCGGTATGTCTGCCGGCTGTACTGCTGAGCAGCTTGATGCTCTGACCGCCTATGGGCGTGACCTTGGCCTGGCCTTCCAGATTATCGACGATATCCTCGATGTCACCTCGTCGCCCGAAGTGCTCGGCAAGAGCATCGGCAAGGATGCCCGTGAGCAGAAGGCGACTTACCCGGCTCTGGTTGGTATGGAGAATGCCCGCGCTGAGGCGCGCTCTCTGACAGCTGCCGCCCGCGCTGATCTGGCTGTATTCTCTGCCCGCCGCGCTGAGAATCTTCTGGCCATCAGCGACTATCTGCTGAAGCGTGATTATTGATTGCGCCCACGTCACCACTCTTTTTGACCGAAACGCGGAAGCTGCGAGTGATGCTGCTTCCGCGTTCCTGCTATACACGCCCGGATAGTATCAGATTATAGAATCAGCTCGGATTTGCTGAAGGACTGGAAGAAGCTTGCCAGGGAACGCTCCAAAATCGCGCAAAAAATGGATTGACAAACCATACTGTCTTACGCTATAAAACCTCCGCGCTCATCCAGGCAAAAAACAAGAAGAAGTGGCTTGTCCGTGTCGAAAGGAGGGTGTCAACTCAGCTTTCCGGATTGGATTGCAAGAAATGTGGAATCGAGGAGAATTTACAGTATCGGAGCCGCTTCTTGTCCCTTCAGAAAATCGGGATTAAAAAGAGCCAAAAAGAGAAAAAAAGGTCGAAGTAGGGTCAAAGTTTCTATGAAGAAGACTAATTTTCCTATCCTGATATACCAGACCACGGATGGTCTGACCAAGGTGAATGTCACCTTTGAGGAGGATACTGTCTGGCTGACTCAAGAGCAGATGGCGGAGCTGTTTCAGAAATCAAAGTCGACGATTAACTATCATATTCAGCAGGTGTATGAAGATGGAGAGCTTAATCGGGATGCCACTATGAGAAAATTCGAAAATTTCGAATTTTCTACTAAGCCGTTGAACTTCTATAACTTGGATATGGTGATTTCCGTGGGGTATCGTGTGCGTTCTCAGCGCGGCGTGCAATTCCGCTTGTGGGCGGCGGGTATCATCAAGGAGTACATGCGGAAGGGCTTTGCCATGGATGATGCTCGGTTAAAGGAGCTGGGCGGTGGCGGCTATTTCAGGGAGCTGCTGGCACGTATTCGCGACATCCGCGCGTCGGAGAAAGTGTTTTACCGACAGGTGCTGGAGATTTATGCCACGAGCATTGATTATGATCCCAAAGCGGAGATTTCCATAGAGTTTTTCAAGAAGGTGCAGAACAAGATTCACTACGCCGTACACGGGGAAACCGCGGCTGAGGTGATTTATCACAGGGCAGATGCCGAGAAGGAGTTCATGGGGCTGATGACCTTCGCCGGCAGTCAGTCGACGCTGGTGGAGGCCAAGGTGGCGAGGAATTACCTGAACGAAAAGGAACTGCGGGCGATGGGACAAATAGTTTCCGGGTATCTGGACTTTGCCGAGCGACAGGCAGAGCGTGAGCAGCCGATGACCATGCAGGACTGGGCAGCGCACCTGGACCGTATGCTGACGATGAGTGGGGAACAGTTACTGCTGGATGCCGGTAGCATCAGCCATGAGCAGGCCATGCAAAAAGCAACAGAGGAATACAAGAAGTACAAGGCCAGGACTCTCAGCAACGTGGAGCAGGATTATCTGCTCTGCATGAAAGATTTGCAGAGGAAGGGCAAAGAGTACAATAAACCATGATTCCCCATCCATCAGCTTCGACACCTGCATAAACCGGGATGCCTACCGGAACGGCTGGGATGACTGCGAGCCGGATATGCAGAGGGGGATAATCAAAAACGCACTGTGAAGAGGTTTCGTCTTCTACAGTGCGTTATTTGCGGTTAAAATCTGATCGGGGCGACAGGATTCGAACCTACGACATCCAGCTCCCAAAGCTGGCGCTCTACCAGGCTGAGCTACGCCCCGAAAAAATGCCGATTTTTTGGCAAAAAAAATGGTGGCTCGGGACGGGATCGAACCGCCGACACGCGGATTTTCAATCCGCTGCTCTACCAACTGAGCTACCGAGCCACTTGCGCTGCCCGCTTTGAACGGGGTGCGGCGCAATAATACTCCTTTTTGTCGGAATTGACAAGCAAAAAATGATAAATTTATGTAAAATTATGACGATGATTATTTTCTATCGTTGCAAGCGGTTGAATATAAAATAAGAAGAGCCACCTATAAAAGGTGGCTCTCAAGGGGAGACGGTGTGCGTTAATGTGCGTCCAGCCAGTTGTCAGCGGTATTGGCCTCCACTTCCAGCGGTACATCGTTGGGCAAGGGAAGCGCCTGCTGCATAGCGGCAACAATCTGCGGGATGAGGTCGTGTTCGTCTTCGTGCAGATCGATGAGCAGTTCGTCGTGTATCTGCATGATGAGGCTGCTGCGTCTGCCGCGCAGCAGCTCAGCCACGCGAATCATGGCGATTTTAATCATATCTGCGGCAGAGCCCTGGATGGGGGTGTTGATGGCGGTGCGCTCTGCGGCGGCGCGGAGATTGAAATTGGCACTGTTGAGGTCCGGTAGTTTGCGGCGGCGTCCGCAGAGGGTCTCGGCGTAGCCTCGCTCCCGTGATCCGGCAATGAGGCTGTCCATGCATTCCTTGACGCGGGGGAACTGCTCGAAGTAGCTTTCTATCAGGGCGGCAGCGGTGCCTCTCGGGCAGTCCAAGCGCTGCGAGAGACCGAACGCAGAGATGCCGTAGATGATACCGAAGTTTACCGTCTTGGCGGCGCGACGCATGTCAGCCGTGACGTTTTCACGTGCTACGCCGTAGATGCGGGCGGCCGTTTCAGCGTGGATATCGCGCCCGTCGCGGAAGGCTGCCACCATGGCGGGGTCGCCGGAGAGGGCGGCCATGATACGGAGCTCGATTTGTGAATAGTCGGCAGAGAGGATGGTGTGGTGCGCATCGCGTGCGGTGAAGGCGCGGCGGATGAGCCTGCCAGCCTCGGAGCGAATGGGGATATTCTGCAGGTTGGGGTTCTGTGAGGCCAGACGCCCGGTAGCGGTGACCATCTGCTGCAGGGTGGAGTGGATACGCCCGTCCACCGGCGAGATGTAGCGGGGAAGGGCGTCCAGATAGGTGCCCTTGAGTTTGGTCAGTTCGCGGTATTCCAGGATGCGCCCCACCAGCGGAGAGAGGGGAACGAGCTTACGCAGTGTCTCTTCGTCGGTCACGTATTGCCCGGTGCGGGTCTTTTTGGGCTTGGCAAGCAGCTTCATTTCACCAAAGAGGAGCTCGCCCAGCTGTCGGGGAGAATTGAGATTGATGGGGCGCCCTATCTCGGCATCTATGGTTTCGCGGAGGGTGTCAATCTGCTTGCCCAGTTCCTCGGAGGCACTCAGCAGTTGCCCCGGCTCTACCCGCATGCCCTCGGCCTCGATATCTGCCAGCACCGGCACGAGCGGGAACTCTACCTCGCGCATCAGCCTGTCCTGCCCGGCCTCGACGAGCTGAGTTTGCAGGATGTCGGCCAGCTGCAGCGTGATGTCGGCATCCTCTGCGGCGTAATCAGCCATGATTTCCAGCGGTACGGCAGCGGTGTCCATCTCCTTATCTTTACCGGCGATGTCTTCCAGTCGTACGGTGCGGTAGTGCAGCAGCGCTTCGGCCATGTCATCCATGTTGTGTCGCAGCTCCGGGTAGAGGGCACTGTGAGCCAGCATGGCGTCAAAGAAAGGCCCGTTCACAGGTACTCCGGCAGCCCGCAGTACCTGCAAATCGAACTTGAGATTCAGCCCGACCTTTTCTGCACCACCGGCAAAGGCTGCTCGGAATGCTTCCAGCTCTGCCGTATCTGCGATGGCTACGTAGCAGGCTTCGTGCGGGGTGATGCAGAATGACACCCCCAGTAATCTGTCCTGCAAGGGGTCGAGCCCAGTGGTCTCGGTATCGAAGGCCCAGCGGGGGGCGTTTTCCAGCCGGGAGGCTAATTCCTGACGCTCCGCTGCCGTGGTGATGAGCCGGTAGCGGTGAGGGGTGCTGTGGAGGTCTGCCAGCTGCGGAGCGGCGAACAGGTCCAGCTGGGCAGGTTCATCAGGGCTTGTCTCCTCCTTCCCGGCTACGGCGGTGGCAAACAGCTCACCGAAGTCGGCATCCGGCGTGTTTTTTTCATCTTTGCCGCAGATGCGGTCGGCCAGGGTGCGGAACTCGAGCTTGTGGAGGATATCGCGCAGGGCTTCGGTATCGAAATCCCGGCGCTTGCAGTCATCGATGCTTACCGGCAGCGGTACATCACGGCGAATGGTTGCCAACTCGTAGGAAAGACGTGCGTTGTCGGCGTTGGTCTCAATTTTCTCGCGCATCTTGCCTTTGATTTCGGCGGTTCGGGTGAGCAGCTCCTCTACGCTACCGAACTGCTGAATGAGTTTCTGCGCGGTCTTGGCGCCCACGCCCGGTACCCCGGGGATGTTGTCTGAAGCATCCCCCATGAGCGCCAGGATATCAATGATCTGCGTCGGGGTTGAGATTCCCCATTCCTCCAGAAATGCCTCCATCGTGACGTGCTCGAACTCGCTGCCTTTCTTGCCGGGACGCAGCATGGAGCAGGTCGGTGAGAAAAGCTGCCCCAGGTCTTTGTCCTTAGAGACCATGAGTGCGCTCATATCCCCACGCTCATCGGCCAGTCGAGTGAAGGTGCCGATGACGTCGTCGGCCTCGAAGCCGGGCAGACGCACGGTGGTGATGCGCATGGCTGCCAGGATATCCGTAATCCAGGGGATGGAGTCGCGCAGCTCCTGTGGCATGGCCTGCCGATTGGCTTTGTATTCTGCGTAGCGTTCGTGACGGAAGGTCGGCCCCGAGGGATCGAGGCAAGCGACGATGTGGGTGGGCTGTTCTTTCTCGATGATATGCACCACGGTGTTGATGAAGCCGAACATGGCCGAGGTGTTCAACCCGGCTGAGGTGCGCATCGGATTATTGATGAACGCATAGAAAGCGCGGTATATCAGCGCCATACCATCCAGTATGCAGAAAGTACCCATTGCCCGCACATGGTAGCATGCTGCACCCCCTCCCCGCAAGCAAAAAGCCTCCCGTTACCGGGTGAATGACACACGTGTTCCGTTGATTGGATAAGCTATTGAAATATCAACAACGTTTCGGGAGAAGCCCCCTCTCATCACCCGGGCTGCGATGCAGCCCCCCTGACGGGCGGTGCAGGGTTTGCTGTGCTCACGTGAAAGCTCGCCGGCGCGAGCGAGGAGGGGAGGGAGGTTTAGCGGCTGATGATGGTTGCATTGGGCGAGAGCCCGTAGGTCTGCGGCTCGTACATGAGCTGGGCTTCGGCGGGCGGTGCGGTGGAGGTGCCGGCACGTTTCACACGGGCATAGTAGCTCATGTTGAGCAGGTCACGCCCGCCCCAGCGCGTGCAGAAGCCGCGCACGCGGTCGGCCAGATATTCCTTGTGGTCAAACCATGGACTCCATGTCCGCCGGGGCAGTTCCAGCCCGGCGGCCTGGCTCGGCACATTCGGGTTGATGGCTTCCATGCAGGCGGGCAGGTAGTCCTCCAGCACGAAATACTCCAGCTCCGGCGCGGCTTTGGCGCAGGTAAGCGTCACGCGCACCACATCACCCACGCGGAACTCCGTGGCGGGTTTCCAGTTGCCCGCGGCATCCTTGATTTCGTACACGCGGGTAACTTGCAGTCCCTTTTCCGTCACGCCCGGGTATTCTGTCTTGTCCGGCAGGGCGCGGAATTTGACGTTGAGGTAGGCTGTGCCCTGTGTGGTGGTGATGACGGTGGGCAGCTCACGGAGTTTTGCCATTGCGGGAGGCGTGTAGCGGGTGATACCGTTGCCGAGTGTCATCTGTGTGCCATCCTGCAGCTGCACGGTGGCAGAGGCTGCCTGTGCGGGGTCGAGCCGCAGGTATTCGCCCAGCGCCACGAGCATCCACCCGCTCTGCCAGGTGGTCATGTGGCGGTAATCATGACCGCGGCTACGCATCCAGTTCAGGAAGGCCGTGTGGCGTTCTGCCGGATTCCGGCGCAGGGCGGCGATGAAGCGGATATCCGTTTCGGCGCGGTGTTGCCACCATCCCACGTGGTGCTGCGGAGTGTTCGCGAGGGCATCGCGGAGCGCAGCCGTGATGATTTCCTCCTTGTTGCAGGCGCGGCCGATGGCATAGCGGGAGTACACGGAGAGTTTTTCCCACTCCTCCTCAGTGCGGGTGGTGAGGTAGTGCCGCAGTGCCTTCATCTTCTCTTCCGGCAGGGGAATGCCGTTTTCCTCGGCCAGTGTGAATACCAGAGCCGCATGAGCACTAGCCCAGAGGCAGGATTCATCGGAATCCTCCCAGTAGCCCAGCCCTCCGTCCTCCTGCTGACGCCGGAAGAGCTTTTCCACGGCATCGGTGATGACTCTGCTGACCTCCTGCGGGCTGATGTCCTGCATGGTGGGTGAGAAGGGAGCCAGGCGACTGTGGAAAATCCAGGGCAGCAGTCCGGAGGACGTCTGTTCCGTGCAGCCGTAGGGGTAGCTCAGCACAAAATCCATGGCAGAGGCCAGATGCAGCAGCGGGTTGGCCGACAGCTCCAGCTGCACGGAGCTGCGCCCGGAATCTGCCAGCTCGGGTGCGGGCAGCGCGGCTAGCTTCAGCGGCTCTGTCCCGGCAGTCTGAATCAGGTGGTGGGTTTCCTTGAGCACCGGAGCAGGGAAGCGCACGGGGAAGCTGCCCTCCACGGCATCGCCGCCTGCGGCGGCGACAGCTGTCCAGCGCAGGGTGTTTTCTCCCTCCGTGGCGGCGGTGAAATCAAAGAAGAGCGTGCCGGTGCTGCCGGCTTTCAGGGTGATGCTCTGTGGAGCGCCCGCCCCCTCGAGGGAGACTTGCCAAGTATCATCCTTGTCGGTGTTGTTGGTGATGGTGAGCGGGAGGCGCAGGCAGTCCCCCAGACTCATGAAGAGCGGCGTACCGGGAGTTATCATGACCGGCTGGTTGACGGTGAATTCGCCCTCAGCCTGCCCGAATCGTTTGCCGCAGCTCCCCACGGCCACGGCAAAGACGCGGTAGGTGGTGAGGGTATCCGGCAGTTTGGCAGTGGTGGAGAAGTACCCGGTCTCATCGGTGCGGAGGGCTGCCTGCCAGACCGCTACGGGGGCAAAGTTTGTCCGCAGTCGCGGAGCCTGACCTTTCTCGGTATCGGCTTCCTGTACGGCCTCTTCCATGGCCACGGGAGCCATCGCGACTCCGAGGGCTCTTTCTGCTTCATATTCCTCTTCCTCATCGTCGTAGCCGGTGTCGCCGTCTACTGCTGCGTATGCGCGGAAGCCACCGTTTTTCGCGGAACGCCGGGTGACATTGATAGCCGGGACTCCTCGTCCTGCGCCGATAATGCTGCCGTCCCAGACGGGGTAAAGCAGAGCCGGGGAAAGGCGGAACTCTGAGGGAACAGGCAGGGTGAAGCGACGGAAACTCAGCCTCGGCAGCCGCGCGGCGGTGAGAGCGAGCCCCCAATCCGGCAGCTTATAGGGAGCCACGGACAGCATGCCGGTATCTACAGCAAAGAGCGTGACAGCGGCTTGTCCTGCGCTGTCATCCGGCAGGGTGATGCGCCCTTTCAATTCCACCTCATCCCCGGGTAGAACAGTCTTTTCCGGCAGAGAGAGAGCCACCTTCAGCTGCATGTCAGCACGGGGGATGGTGCAATCGTCTTCGCGGCTTATCCAGTCGGTGTACAGCCCCTCCTCCCCGGGGAGAGGCCGGAGAAGCTGGCAGCGAATCGAGCCGTTTTCCCCCTCCTGCAGGGGGAGGGAAATCGTTTCTTCGCCGCCTTTGGCCTGAAGGATGACAGGACGAGCCCCTTTGCGGGAATGCACCACCAGAAGCACGTCTCCCGGACAATGGGTTTGCAGCTTCAGCCGGAGCGCTCCGTTGTCTGCATTGACAGAAAGCCCGGTCTTTCGCTCCTCCTCACTCTCATTGTCCAGAGAGGCCACCCAGGCGTGCCAGTTGCGTCGAACCTCCAACTTGCGCCCGGCAGAATCGGTTCCGGAAATCCGGATGTCCAGATGACGAACGCCGGCGAGTTCCGGGCGCTTGAGGATATCGGTCAGCGGCAGGGGGACGCCGTCTGCACAGTTGGCGGGAACGGTGACATCCTGCTCCAGAACACATTGCTCTTCCTGCCGGGTGAAGACGATGCCGCCGGGAAGTTGTTCCCGCTTCTGCACCATGGCCAATGCACGGATATGAACGGATTGCTCGCGGGCGAGAGGATTTGGGTTGGCGGCGCTTTCCATCAGCAGGAGGCGTTCGCCCTCTATTTGCGGAGTAAAGTCGGCAGCAAAAAATTGTTGGTGAATCCTTGGCAGCACCAGCTGCTCCTCACGGTCGTTGGCGATGCTGCCGTGAACGGTTAACCATGCTTTCCCCAGCGAATCAGCGGCAAACGGTGTCTTGATTTTGCCCGTGTAAGCGGCCATTCCCTGCGCATCTGTGGTCAGGCGGATGCTTTGTTGGCTGCGGGGGGAGCCTTCTCCGTCCGGAAGCAGCATCGGTTCAGAGCAGACAACCGTCAGTTGAACGGCGGCGCGGCTCAGCGGCGTTCCGTTCAAATCTGTGGCCTTGATGTTGACGGTGTATTGCTCCGGCAGGATGCTTGCCACCTGCAGCTCGGACTCTGCTTCAAAGGCATCTCTGCGGAAAATCTGGCAGGATACGGAAAGTTGTCCCCCGTTGATATTTTTCTGCCCCGGAGCAGAGACGCTGATTCTGTAATCGCCGGTGATATCTTCCTCACCCGTGGGAAGCGAGAAGCTGTGAGCCCATGCTCCGAATTCATCCGGTGTGAGGTCCTGTTGCAGCAGGCGCTCACCGTTGGGCCTGCGTACTGTCAGCGTCAGCATGTTTACCCCGGTGGGGAGGTCGCAGTCCGCATTCGGGGAGATGCTGCGCAATACCCCACGCAGGTTCACCGTATCCCCGGGGCGGTACAAGGGCCTATCTGCCAGCATCTGCATGCGCAGGGTGTTCTCCGAGCCCGATGTGGCAGAATCCGTGGAGACAAAGGTATAATCCTCCCCGGCGCATACCATGCATCCGCTCTTGTCCCAATCGCCGGTGTGGCAGACACCCTGTTGGATGGGGAGCTTCCGGCCGCCTTTGTCCGTCAGTTCGCCTTCGTTCACGAAAGACCCGTCACTCAGGCGGGTGAGGAAGAGCAGCCCCTCGTCAGCAGAAGCACGCAGGTCGGTCACATAGAGCGGGATGTAGCGTTCCCTCTCGAACAAATCCGCACTCAGTTCCAGCGTTTCGAGCATGTGTCGGATGGCCGGAGTGACTTTCTGCCTGACGCTGATGAGGTAGATACCGGGTTTGGTATCGCCGCCGGTGAGGGAGTCGAGGTTGATGCTGATGCTGCGGGAATGCAGCAGGTCGGAAGAGCCGCCATTGTCCACTTCGATGGTTTTCGGTTCAAAGGAACGCAGACTTCCCGGGAACTGCTGAGCCAAGAGCCCTCTGGCAAAAAGCTTCATCTCCGTTTGGATGGTGAGCTGGCGGAGCAACTTCAAGCTCTTTTCTCCGTCTTGTTTCGGGTGCAGCTTTTGGGTGCGTTCTTCTGCAGCCAGTCGGTACTTGAGGCGTTCCAGCGTGCGGACGAATCGGCTGTACTCTTCCAGTTGCTCCAATTTGTCCATTCCGCGCAGCGCCTGATCTGCGCTCATGTGGTGGGCTTTCAGCTCCAGCTTTTCCACGTTGAGCGCAGGGAGGAGGAAATAGTGGTCGCCCTTGAGCGGAATCAACGCGGTGTCCACCCCTACCTCCGGAGCGGCCGGATTGAGGCTCAGCCGGTGCAGGTGCTCGCATTCGGTGGCGAGCCCGTTGGCGGCTGCCGTTCCGGAGGGGATGATGATATCGACATCTATCGGTTTGGCCTGATTTACTTCCAGATGCAGCGAGTCAACGGTATCATTCGGGGCGTAGGTGATATCCTCGTTGCCCTGCCCACGGGGAATGATCGGGCGCCATGCGGGTTCCTCTGCGGGGGGGAGGAGGGTGAAGGTGATGTCGCTCCCGTTGACGCTGAGCGTTTTTGCCTTTCCATCCGGCGCAGTGGTTGCCTGTTGCCCGTTGGCGCGGATGATGAGATTCCGGAAGATATCCGCGATATTGTCTTTCCGCACAGGGGAGGAGAAGCTGATTTTGATTCGCATGCGGCGCGGGGTCGCTGCCTGCTTTTCCTTTTCGTCGGGGCGGGAGATGTATTGGAACACCCCGGTTCCCAATTCGCGTTCGGCGCGGTAGAAGATTTCACTCTGCTCCGGCTGCCGGAAGCCGCTTTCGTCTGTCGGGACGATGCGGAAGGCCCATTGAGAGTCCGCTTCCTGCTTCTGCGGGGCTCTGGCGATGATAAATCCGGGAACCGGGGTGTCTTTGTTCACCTGACGCCAATCTGCCTTATTCTCAGCCAGAATCTCCAGTGCCTGGGTGAGACAGCTGTCAGGAATCATGCCCAGTGTGGCCGCTTCCGTCTCGGCGGGGATGGGCTCTCCGTAAGTGATGTTTGTCCCCTTGTCATCCGTGGAGTAGGGGAGGAATTCATAGCGTACCGGTGTGCTGACGGAGAATTCCTGCGCTTCTCTGGTGAGGAAAGAGTCGGGGGTGATGCAGAATGCCGCTGTGGGGGTGCCGTCGATGGGGCAGACTTCCAATGACGGACGCGGGCAGGAGAAGGTCCATTCCGTCTGCTCCATGGGGGCATTGCTCAGGTAGATTGCCTGTCCCGGTTTGAATGCCAGACGGAACTTTGTGAAGACGGAGGTACCCTCGGCAAATTCAATGGCCAGGCGATTCTGATCCATCCAGCGGCAGGTCGGTTGGTGGTCGGCATCGCCCGTCAGGTCAAACTTATCGAGCCCGTCGCTGTGCAACTCACTTTGCAGCACGACGGGTTCGTCAAAACGGATGCTCAGCCGTTCTCCGCGGTATTCTATGTCGGAAGCGGTTGCGACAGAGGCTGCGCCAAGAAAAAGGGGTGTCAGGTACGGTTTCATCATTCTATTGTCAGTTTATAACAGTATGCTTCCGGATGCGAGCTAAAATTGCGTTTTTTTTGATTTATCAACCTGGGGGCACGCTTCCCCTCCATTCCTGCCGGGGGCAGGAATTCTTCACCACGTGCGTCAGCGAGCTTCTGAAAGCTATCGCGTGAAAGTTCCGCCGGGCTTCACGTGAATGGGGGAGCCCCGGGATTAATCACACAGGTTCTTCACGCGCTCGATGACGAGCCCGCTGCCGCTGTGTTGGGTGATGATGTATCGTGCGCGGATATTTGCCGCCTGCAGCTCTTCGATGGTCTGCTGCACGCGGGTGCTCAGCGTGAGATCGGTGAAGAGGATAAACTCGATTCGAGCGGGTATGCCCAGCGGTTTCGGCTCGTGGCAGACCCGGTGCCGGTAGCTGTAGAGCCAATCTTCTGCCTGACGGGTGATAACGACGTATTCGCCGGTGGCTATCTGCTCGCGGAAATCGGGACGGAGCTGCTCCAGAAAGGCGAGGTTGTGTGCGATGGCGTCGCGCTGTGCTCTGTCTGCCATGGCCGGGGCGCTGTGCCCGCAGGAGAGCAGGCTCAGCGCCAGGACACATGTGGCCAGCAGACGATGGGTGTTCATTGATGTTGGGTAGTTGGTAAGAGGTCAATCATCAGCGTCAGCCTGTCCGATGCCTGCTCAGTCTTTGTAGACGCGGGGGACGCGGGAGGTGATGCTGGTGATGATGTTGCTGGGGATGGTGCGGGCGCGGGAGGTCAGCTCTTCCCAGGGGACGTTGGGCCCCATGATTTCGGCCACATCGCCCGGCTGTACTTCATCGAGGTGGGAGACATCGACCATAATCTGGTCCATGGTGACACGCCCGAGCACCGGGCAGTAGGAGCCGTTCAGGTAGACGCGGGCGCCCGTGTTGGAGAGGTAGTGCAGGTAGCCATCACCGAAGCCGATGCCAATGGTGGCCACGCGGGTGGGACCGGTGGTGATGTAGGTGTGGTTGTACGAGACGCCGTGGTCTCCCGGCAGGGTGCGCACCAGGGTGACGCGGCTGTAGAGGGTCAGGGTGTTCTGCAGCTCGCGGTTGTAGGGTGAGGGCATGGGCGAGTAGCCGTAGAGAATGCGTCCCAGACGCACCATATTGGTGCTGGGAGCCCGGTAGTTGAAGACGCCGGAGCTGCTGCACAGGTGGCGGTAGGGCAGGGTCAGCGCCTGGCTCAGGTCTCGCACGGCGTGCTCATAGCTGCGAATCTGGCGGTGGGTGAAGGAGATGTCGTCGGCGGCGGCCGAGAGGTGGGAGTAGACGCCCTCGATATTGAGGTACTCGTAGGCGGCGAGCTTGTCGCGCAGCCCCGGGATATCGTTGGGCAGCAGCCCGGCGCGACCCATGCCGGTGTCGACGTTGATGTGCAGGTTGACCTTTTTGCCGTAGAGGGCCCCCAGCGAGTTGAAGTGCTCGGCCTCCTCGATGCTGCAGAGGGCGGCTCGCCAGCTGTTCTGCACCACGGCCTCACGCTCTGCCGGGAAGCAGGGTCCCAGGATAAACGGGCAGGTACGGCAGCCGGCTTCCTGCACCCGAAGTGCTTCCCCCGGAGTGGCGACACCGAAGAATTCGATATCAGCATCATCGAGGGCTTTCACTACCCCTTCCAGCCCGTGTCCGTAGGCTTCGGCTTTGACGATGGCCATGCGTTTGTGGTTCGGCATCACTCTCGCCACGATGCTGAGATTGTGGCGCATGGCTGCGGTGTCGATTTCTGCCCAGGCTCTGAAGAGGGAAGCATCCTGCATGCGGTTATTTTATGCCCGACAGTCGGTAATTGCAACTCTTATTTCCTGTGTCAGCCGCGAAAAAAACGAATGCAGACATCTATCGCGCTTGAAAACGGAGCTCGGGTGCGCTATAATACGCGCGAATGATGCCAGCGTATATGATTGCCAATATAGGAAACCTCGCCGACGACTGGGGCTTGTTTGAGCTTTTTAATAAGGGTGGCCACTTGATGTGGGCACTGTTGTTCCTTTCTGTTCTTGCCCTGATGGTGTTTTTCGTCTGTCTCTGGACGACCCGTCAGTCGGCCGTGCTGCCGCCGCGTATGGTGATGTCGGTGGAGTCCTGCATCCGCCGCAAGGACTATGCGGGGCTGATGAGTATGTGCGAGCGCGATGGCTCGAGTTTCGCCCTGACGGTGCATGTGATTGTGATGTTCCTGCAGCGCAATCCCCGTGCTGATATCGAGGAAGTGCGCGAGGTGGCCGGTGCTGAGGCTTCCCGCCAGGCCAACATCCTGACGCGTCAGATTAACTGGCTCTCCGATATCGGGGCTCTGGCTCCCATGATTGGTCTGCTCGGTACCGTGATTGGTATGATGAAGACGTTCATGGAGATGGCTGCCGGCAATTTCGAGGGCGTCAAGCAGATGCAGATGGCTCAGGGTATCGCAGAGGCTCTCATCACGACCGCCGGTGGTCTGGTGCTGGCTATTCCCAGCATGGCGGCCTATGTGTTTTTCCGCAGTCGTATCCAGAAGCGCATCACCGATATGGAAGTGGCCGTGACGCATATTCTCTCAGTCATAGCTGTGCAGATGGATCGCGAGCGTCGCCTGGCCGGTACATACCAGCGCGGGACGGCTGCTGAGATGATGGATGAGGACGATTATTGATACTAAACCACGCTGTCCATGAAGCTGAAGGCCAAATTACCGGAGCCTGTGGGCTTCCAGCTCGCGCCGATGCTGGATGTGGTGTTCCTGCTGCTTATCTTCTTCGTGGTGACGCAGAAGTTCATCCTCAACGAGCAGGACCTCAAGGTGAAGGTGCCCACGGCTCCCAAATCCACGGAGGAAACCTCGCGCGCCATCGATGAAATCATCATCAATGCCCGTGAGGAGGACGGCGAGCTCGTCATCACCATCGACCGCGAAGTCTTTACCCGCGAGAAGCTCTCGGCGCTCATGAAGCGTATGGTGGCGGTCAACCCGAGCCAGCCGGTACGCATCCGCGGAGATGCCGACATGAGCTGGCAGAAGATGGCAGACGTGATTTCCACCTGCTCGCAGGCGGGTGTGTGGAATGTGTCGTTCTCCAAGCAGATGCCCAAGGAGCAGCAGTGATTCAATACTCCGGCGGGAGACTCCCTTTACTCGTTTTACTTTAATTTTCACCGTACGAACGATATGATGAAGATACCTTTCTTTTGTGTACCGGCTCTGAGTGTGTTGCTGGTGGTGCCGACGCTCGGTCAGCAGAAGCCGACCGAGGGTCCCCTGGTGGTCAACGAAGAGGCCGATTCCTATGCCATAGCCGAGCAGGTCTATCTGCAGGCGCGTAATACGCAGGAGCCTGCGGACCGCGCGGCTGCCATGAAACGCGCCGCTGAGCTCTTCGGCAGCTACGTCCGCAAGTTCCCCAAAGCCGCTAACCATAACCGCGCCCTCTACCTGCAGGCTCTCTGTCAGGCGGAGGCCGGAGAGAACGCGGCGTCGAACAACAACCTGGCCAAGCTGGCTAACAAGACCCACGGCGAGTATGCCGCTGCCGCTGCCTATAAGCTGGCGACTCAGTCTGCCCAGCGCCAGCTCTGGGACAAGGCTCTGGGCTACTATGCCATCGTGGTCAAGGAGTCTAACCGCCCGGAACTGCGTAATGACGCGATGTACCGCCAGGGGCGTGCTCAGCTGCAACTGGGGCAGCGCAAGGAGGCAGAGGCTTCGTTCCGCAGTCTTCAGGAGCTCAAGGGGGTGAACCCCGCCATCGCGCAGTCATCACTGCTCTCCATCGCGCAGATGAAGACGGAGGATGGCCAGGATCAGGAAGCCTACGAGCTCTTCCGCCGCCTGCTGGCCATGCCGGGGCTGGACCAGCGCGTGAAGGGGGTGGCGATGCTGCAGGCTGCCCGTCTGGCGGCGCGTCTGGGCAAGAGCCGTGAGTCTCAGGAGCTCTATACTCAGCTGATGAAGATTCCCGGCATGGAAAAGTACGCTGCTGAGGGGCAGATGGAGACGGTGCTCGCGCTGTTCAAGGAGAAGAAGTACGAGGAGGTAGTCAAGCGTGTGGCGCGTAACTATGCTCCCCTGGATGATGCGGAGAAGGAGGCTCGCCGTGCCCTGATTGTGGGGCAGTCCCATATGGAGATTCGGCAGTATGCCCCCGCCATGGAGTGGTTCAAGATGGTGGAGAATACACTGCCGGGCTCCGCGCTGGCGGCCGATGCCGGCTACCGCCGCATCATCTGTTCGCAGCAGGTGAAGGGGACCAACTTCTTCCAGCTTGCTGAGCGGTATCTGAACACCTACGCTGCTTCCGGCTGCGCTACGGCCGGGTTGCCGTGCATCGACCTGGTGCGGTTGATGTATGCTGACCGGATGATGCTGCACGATACGGTATCAGCCGCGCGTCAGTTTGAAGCGCTCAACATCGAGCAGCTGCCCGAGTCGGTGCGCGCGGATGCGGTCTACAAAAAGGCATGGTGCGCCGCTCAGGGCGATACCTATGACCCCCTTCCTTCTCTGGATTACTTCATCTCGACGTTCAAGGATGACCTCCGCATGCCCGAAGCTCTGGCTCTGCGCGGCACGGTGCTGGTGAAGCAGGCAAAGCCCGGTCAGGCACTGGCTGATTTTGACAGGGTGATACGGGAATACCCGCAGGCTGAGGTGATAGCCGTTTGCTGGCAGCGGGCTGCCCAGGTCTGCGCCGCCACCAACCCTCAGAAGATGGTGGAGTATTACGAAGGCCTCATCAAACACTATGAAGAGCTGGTCAAACGTGGCGGCAAGAATAAGCCCGCCGCCATTGCCGAGGCTCATTACAATATCGGCTGTGCACTCTACGAGACCAAGCCCGCCGATGCGGTGCCGCATTTCCGCGAAGCCCGCACGCTCAATGCTGAGCAGTATGCCTCGCTGGTGGATCTGCGCCTGGTGCACTGCT
This sequence comes from Akkermansia sp., assembly GCA_017409465.1. Lineage (GTDB taxonomy): Bacteria > Verrucomicrobiota > Verrucomicrobiia > Verrucomicrobiales > Akkermansiaceae > Akkermansia. The sequence continues at coordinate 27,850 of JAFQSQ010000051.1, forward strand.
TCTTCAAGATGAAGGATGCGGACAATCTGCGCCGTGCGCTCAAGACGCTCGAAGCGACTAATATCGGCACTTATAATGCGCTGCCGCCGGCTATCCTGCGCTGGTGCGGTTGGACCTGTTTCCAGAGCCGCAACTACTTGGATGCCAACAAGTATCTCTCTGATGCACTGGTTCGTGAACCGCGAGAGAAGTATACGGCGGCTGATGGGTCGGAGCAGGAGCGCCCCAAGGTAGAGCCCATCGTCTGGAAGACGCTGGCACGCGCTCGTCTGGAGCTGCGTCTGTTTGCCGAGGGTCTGCAGCCTGCTGAGTTCTACGTGGCGATGGAGTCCCAACCCTACCGCAAGGCAGAGGGTCTGCGCGACCAGGCGCTGCTGCTCATTGGTCTCAATCGCGCGGCTGAGGCGCGCAAGCTCTGCGAGGAGGCTATCGCCATGGGTATCGACGGCCCTATCAAGTCGGCGCTCTTCATGACGCTGGGTGACGGTTTCTTTGCCGATAAGCAATACGCCGAGGCTGCCAAGTACTATGGGCGTACGGCCAACGTGGTGAGTGATAAGGAGATGAAACCCACGGCTCTGTACAAGATAGTGCGCGCGCTGCAGCTCTGCGACAAGTCCGGCGAGGCGGCGCAGTACGAGGAGAACCTGCGAAGCGAGTTCCCCGGCTGGGTGCCCGATGCTGCCACGATGCTGATGATGGAGAAGGCCGATGCCGCCACGGCAGAGCCCGCCCCGCAGGTTCCGGCCCCCGCTCCGGCTCCGCAGCCCTGATAAGAACACGTATCTTCAGCCCTCCCCCCCCTGACGCATGTTTTACGCCAGAGAGCAGAATAAGCGCAAACGCTGGTACCGGATTCTGACCATCGGTCAGAAGAAGCTCGTGCTGGTAGGTTCGGTAGTCGCCGTTCTGGTGGTGGCCTTTCTGAGCGTGGTTATCTTCTATTCCTGTCGCGCGATGCAGTATGACCTGGCACGGGTGCAGGGGAGCTCCGGGGGCAACATGCTCTATGATGCGGAGAATCAACCCATCTCGTCGCTGTCCAATGCGGTGGAACGTCCCCTCTGCTGGCAGGAGCTGCCGCAGCACCTGATCGATGCCTTCGTGGCTCGCGAGGATGAAAACTTCTTCGAGCACAGCGGCGTCGTGCTCACTTCGGTTGTCCGCTCGGTGCTGCGCAATATCACCTCCATGCGCTATGAGCAGGGCGCCTCCACCATCACGATGCAGCTGACCCGCAACGTGTTCGAACTGCGTGACAAGTCGATGGATCGCAAGCTGTTGGAGGTCGTGCTGGCGCAGCGTATTGAGCGCAACTTCGACAAGCAGACAATCATGCTGCAATACCTCAGCCGCATCTACTACGGGCAGAACTGCTACGGAGTGAGGGCGGCCGCTGAGCATTATTTCGGCAAGGAGGTACGGGAACTGAATCTGGTGGAGTGTGCGACTCTGGCCGGGCTGGTGCGTGCGCCTTCGATTTTCAACCCCCAGCATAGCATGACAAACGCCATGGAGGTGAAGGCAGAGACGCTGGAGCGCATGCTGGAGTGTGAGATGATTTCGGAGGATGAGTGCCGCGCCGCTACGCAGGAGCCCATCCGTCTGGTATCGGGGCGCAAAGTCGATGCGGCCATCAGCTCCTATGCCTCGATGTGGGCTCAGTCGGAGCTCAAGGTGTTGGAAGATGTGGCAGGCAAGGGGAATGGCGGTCTGTTTATCGTGTCGAATCTCCGCCTGCCGCTGCAGCAGTATCTGGAGAAAGCGGTGGAGGCAGCCCTCACGGCTGTGGAGGATCCGCGCCGCTATCCCGACGCCTGGCTGGCGCTTTCCGGTGAGGATACGGCAGATGCCGAGGCGCGGCGCAAGAGCTTTGTCGGGATGAAGCGCCCTGAAAAACTCAAGGTGCGCGGTGCCAACAACGACCTGAGCGGCCTGCTGCAGAGCTGTGTGCTGGTGGTGGATAATCGCCGCGGTCACAAGGGCGAGGTGCTGGCTCTGGTATCCGGTCGCAGCGCGGTCGATGGGATAGACCGCTGGCAGACCCGTCTGCAACCCGGTCGTGCGGCGGCACCGCTGCTCTTCTCCTGTGCCTGTCTGCCCGGGGGGGAAGAGATGCATATCGTCGCGCGTGATATGCTGGTGACCGGTAAACGCCTGGGCTACCCCGTGGTGCGTAGTTTTTACGATACGCTCGGGCTGGATTGCCGCTATCCCGGGCAGGATCAGGCCGATGCTCTCTACAACGGCGAGTTCAGCATGAAGAAGCTGGATCTGGCTCGCCTGCTGTATGATATCCAGAACAAGGGCAGGGGCTACCACCTGCGCCTCATCAGCGCCATCTGGAGCTGCCATCGCTCGCTGCTCTATGCTTATGAGCCGGAGAAGGCTCCCGAATACATCCGCCGTGAGGGGGCTCGCGCCGTGGCGGAACTGCCGCCCTTCGGGGTGAGTGAGGGTTTCCCGGTGACGCTGAACGAGACCCTGCCCGGACACACGGGACAATTCTCCATGGTGCTGCGCGAGAACGCTGTTGCGGTCTTTGTATGGATGGGGTTCGATGACCCTGATACGGAGGTGGCAGCCTCCGGACGCATGACCAATCTGCTGCGTCGTGCCTCGATGAATCTGGCTCGCGAAATCTACGAAGCGGCGCGTACGGAGTTGCGCCGTGAGCGCAAACAGGTCGCTCAGGAGAAATCTGCTCAGGCACAGTCATGAGGGAACTTCTAAAAAGGGCTGATGAGCGCGGTACGTTGAAATTTAAAGGACGAAGAACGATGGACGAAGGAAGGATTTGGCGAGCCTCCGGCTCGCAGCAGGACAAAGAGCCGGTTGCAAAGCATTTGCATGCGAGCAAAACGAGCGAAATCCCGGCTTTGTCCATCGTACTTTTTACTTTTTGAGCAAGTTCAATATGTCGATTTATTAGAAGTCACCATGATTGATTATTCTCCCCATCTGCTGACTGCTGAGCGCGCCGCCCGCGCGGCTGGGGCGTTCCTGCGCCGTCGTTTTCACGAAATCAAGGTCGTGGATGAGGAGTTGCCCACGGACATCAAATTGCAGCTGGACAAAGAGAGCCAGAGCCTCATCACCTGCGAACTTCTGGCGGATTATCCGGAATCCTGCGTGCTGGGCGAGGAGGGAAACGCCGGTGGGGAATCTGACCTGCAGTGGATAGTCGACCCGATAGACGGCACCGTCAACTACTTTTACGGTATCCCGATTTTCTGTGTGAGCATAGCGCTGCGTGCAGAGGGGCGGCTGGTGCTGGGCTGCGTGTATGACCCCATGCAGGATGAGTGCTTCACCGCATTGGCGGGCGGGGCGGTCAACTGTAACGGACGCCCGATTCGTGTTTCAACCCGCGATACGATGGCGCAGGCGGTGGTGTTCATCGGCCATGGCCGCCACGATGGCTCCGGCGAGGCGGGGATTCGCCGGTTCGCCCATGTGTCTACCCAGGTTCGCAAGATTCGCATCCTCGGTTCCGCGGCGTTGGCCATTTGCTATATCGCAGCCGGGCGCATGGATGCCTATGTGGAGGGGCGCATCTCTCTCTGGGATTTTGCCGCCGCACAGGTCATTCTGGAAGCCGCCGGCGGGGTGCTGGAGTTCAGTCCGGCAGATGCCGCGGGAATCAAAGGCGCTGTGATGGCCTGGAATGGCAGAATCCCCCTGCCGGAAGCTCTCAAGATGGATTGATATCATGCCGCCGAAACCTGAAAATGCCCGTTCTCTTGCATGGAAGGCGCTGCTGCGCTGGAATCGCGGCGGTGTCTTTGCCGAAACGCTGGTGGAGCGAGCAGCCGCAGAGCATCAACTTTCCCGTTCTGACCGCGGGCTGATGCAGAGCATCGTGTACGGCACGCTGCGCAACCTGCGCCTGCTGGAGCATGGACGCTATGCCCTGCGACCGGGCGCACTGGAGGAAAAAATGCACTGGCTGGTGCTGGCCGGGCTCTGTGAACTCTTTATTCTGCACCATGCTGAGCATGCCGTGGTGAGCGAGACGGTGAAGCTGGCTCCCGCGCGGGCGCGTGGGGTCATCAACGGGATGCTGCGTAATGCCGTGCGGCGGCGTGCGGAGTTCGCGGCGGCGTTTCCCACCCTGCCTCCGGCTGTGCGTTATTCCATGCCGGATTGGCTGGCGACCCGCTGGACGCGCGAGTTCGGGGAAGCGGAAGCCTGCGCCATGATGGAGTGGAATCTGAAAACACCGCCTGTCTACGCCCGTCTGAACCCGCTCCACCCCATGGAAGTACCGGCAGAGTGGACTCCGCATCCCGGTGCGCCCGGCTGGTACTGCATTCACGGGCCGCTGCCGCTTGCCGCCTTGCAGGCCGGGCAGGTGTACGTGGCCGACCCCTCCACCCGCCATTGCATCCGGCTCCTCAACCCACAGCGTGGTGAGAAAATTCTGGATGCCTGCGCCGCGCCCGGCGGCAAATCCGCCGCCATCATCGGCGCTACACAGGGAGAGGTACACCTGATGGCCACCGAGCTGGAACCGCACAGACTCCCGCAGTTGAGGGAGAATCTCAGCCGCGCCGGTGGAGAGAAGCTCGAAGTCGCGCAGCACGACTGGACGCAGCCTTGCCCGCCGGAATGGTGCGGGGCATTCGATGCGGTGTTGCTGGATGTCCCTTGTTCCAACTCCGGGGTCTTACAGCGTCGAGTGGATGCCCGCTGGCGCATGCAGGAGGAAGAAATAGACCGCTTGTCCGTCCTCCAGTTGCAGATACTGGAGCGAGCCGCAGATGCCGTTCGCCCCGGCGGGCGCCTGGTGTACTCCACCTGTTCCATTGACCGCCAGGAAGACAGGGCTGTGGTAGATGCATTCCTGGCATCCCACCCTGAGTTTACCCTGAAGGAAGACTACCTCGCCCTCCCGCACCGCGAGCTGGCAGACGGCGCCTACGCCGCGCTGCTTCTTCGTCGTTCCTGATTCCTCCATGCTCGCCGTTGGCGGGCATTCTTCACCACACGGAATCGTGTTCTTCACCCACTTCGCCGAAAGGCGAAGTTTCTTCACCACAGGGCGAAAGCCCTGTTCTTCTCCGCGAGCGATTAGCGAGCTTAAATTCTTCTTGTCAATACTCAATCAGATTGTTATCATCGTCTCATGGCCAATAAATTGTCAGCCTTATCCTTGCAATTCGCTACGGATGCCATTCTCATGTGCGATGGAATACACCACAGAGCGCATATCAAAAACCAAATTTTGCGCTCCGCTTGCAGTATTGGAGCCAACATACATGAAGCACAATACGGATACTCCCGCAGCGACTTCATCTGTAAATTGCAAATAGCACTCAAGGAATGCCATGAAACTTTTTATTGGCTGGAGCTGTTGAAAAATACGGCAACCATTACCGCAGAGGAAGCACAACGTTTCGAAAATGCCTGTAGTCGTATTCGCTTTATGTTGATAAAGTCAATCAACACGGCTAAACAAGTAGGTGAGTGATTTTTAGCTTGCTAATCGCTCGCGGTGAAGAACGTCCTGACGGACGTGGTGAAGAATCAGCTTTGCTGATGGTGAAGAAAAGCGCCCTTGCGGACGCTTGGGTGAAGAATGCTCGCCGTTGGCGGGGCATGGAGGTTTCTCCATGGTCGCCGATAGGCGGCCATTCTTCACCACACGGAATCGTGTTCTTCACCCACTTCGCCGAGAGGCGAAGTTTCTTCACCACAGGGTGAAAGCCCTGTTTTTCACTGAAAGGTAACAAATTTCTTGAGCTCGCTAATCGCTCGCGGTGAAGAACGTCCTGACGGACGTGGTGAAGAATCAGCTTTGCTGATGGTGAAGAAAAGCGCCCTTGCGGACGCTTGGGTGAAGAATGCTCGCCGTTGGCGGGCATGGAGAAAGGAGAAAAAACAATCAATTCCGGCGCAGTTCGCGGAGTTTGTTATCCCATTCTGCTCTTAATTGTTCTATGGCCTGCTGCTGTTCCTGCTTCGGGATGCCCTGTTCTTCAGCTTGTCCGAGGTAGATAAGCATTGCTTGTGTGTATTGAGCATACAGACGCTCTGCCTGCTCCTTGATGCGAGGGTCGTTGGAGGCCAGTTGCCCGGAGGAGTCGTAGATGATGGTTCCGTCTTGCAAGGCGATGGTTTCCGGGGGGAGCCCCGGGGTGGGAGCGTTATTCGTGGATGCTGCGGGTGGTTGCGGCGCGGGTACCTGTTTGTGTTCATGGAGCACATGCAGCCCCAGACCGCCGATGATACCGCCGACTACCAAAACGGCGAGGAAGAGAAGTGCCGCTGTGAGACGGGATGATTTGCGTAGATGCTCCAACCATTCGGTAGCAGTGCGGTAGCGGTGCGCCGCTTCCGGTGCGGCGGCTTTCTGCAGGGATTTCAGGAAGCGCCGTGGATAGCGCTTCTTTTGCTCCGTCGGCAGGAGGTGGATGAAACACTGCGCCAGCGCATACAAGTCTGACCACGCACCCACTCGCCCTTTTGGGCTGAACTGCTCCGGCGCGGCATAGCCGGGTGAACCGACGGGCGTCAGGGTGTGATTGGCTGTGCCCAGATGCGCGGAACCGAAGTCGATGATGATGGGGGCGCCGTCCTCGCGGATGATGATATTGCCGGGTTTGATATCTCGGTGCAACACGCTGTTGCCGTGCAGGTAGTGCAGGGTGTGCAGTAGTTGCTCCAGAACCCGTTGCACGGCAGGCACATCCTCGGCATGGCTCGGCAGCCATTCTTTCAGTGTGCTGCCCTCCACATATTCCATGACCAGGTACGCTGTGCCGCTGCCCTCAAAAATATCGTGCACTTTCACCACGTTCGGGTGATTCAGCCCGGCCAGAATGCGTGCTTCGCGGCAGAACGTCGCGAGTGAGCGGCTATAGAGCGCTTCATCCGGCGCTTCCACCTCGGCGCTGTCCTCTGCCCGCAGGCAGAGCCCCATGGGGAAATGCTCCTTGATGACGACCTCGCGCTCCAGCGCCCGATCGTATGCCAGATAGCTGATGCCGCCGCCGCCCTGACCCAGCACCGCGCGAATCTCGCAGCTGCCCAGTACGGCTTTTTCCGGCAGGGCGGGGGAGTTCATCATGCGTCAGAATGAAAAGAGGATAACATCAGCGCTCCGTGGGCAGAATCACCTTGCGGCTGCGCAGCGCTGCCGCCGTCGAGGCATCCGGTGTCTGCACCAGTTGGGCGATTGCCTGCGCCACCAGTGCCTCCATGGTCAGCCCCTGGGCTGCCGCCCGCTTTGCCAGGCGGGTATACAGCTCCGGCGCCAGCTGCACCGTCAGCGCGAGTGAGGCATTCACCCGCACTCCGGGGATTTCCTGCTCTGCTGCCGCAGCGGCAGCAGACCCGGCTGCGGGCATCTGCACCATCACCTTTTCCAATAATTGCAGCTTGAGCGGCGGGATATTCTTCTGGCTCATCCAGTTGCGCACCGTAATCTCAGACACGCCGCACTGCTCCGCCACCCAGCGATAGTCCAGCCGGTGGCTCTTGAGCCACCGCTTCACCATCACCTTGAACTCCGATTGATCCGCACCCTGCGTCATGACCCGAATTCTAGCACACTGCCCCGCAAAGTCAAGAATTCTCTCACTCTGCGTTCGCGATGCAAAACCAGTTACTGCAACAACTTTCCCACCGCCTGCGCTACCAGCACCTCTGCCGATACTCCCTCCTGCGCCGCCCGCTTCGCCAGCACCGCGTACTCCTCCACCGGAAGCTCTACCCGCACGGTGTATCTCCCTGTCTCAATAGGCGACATGTCGCCATCCGTCGTCTTCTTACCGCTCCGCACTGTTTCGGCGATGTCGGCGTTGCTGCTTGTTTCTCTGATGTTTGTGTTGTATTGCGAATTGTTCTTGCTGCGCATGCTTCTTGTTATATCACAAAAAAACTCTCTTGTAAATTATCAAAAAGATATTTTTGTGTTGACAAGGTGTCTCTGTTGGTGTAGTGTCTGGGTATACCCAAATCGCAAAACGGTATATTTGCTATTTGGTGGAGATAACTCGACTTATATACGACTATGAAAAAAAATCTGTATATCGCGATGACAGTACTGGCAGGTCTGTCTGTAGGCACTGTTGTAAGCTCCTGCTCCATGGTGAATCAGGCTATTTCTTCTGTGCGCAGCATAGATATGTCACAGTATCCCGGACTCGATATTGTGGCAAATGCCCAGAAAGAGATGATGGAAGATTACTCTCAGTCAACAAAGCTTCTGTTACAGTCTCGCCTGGCTGCTGTGGAGGCTCTTATTCTTGATGCGGAGGCCATTGCTGCGAACGAGAAGGCCGGTGATATTTACAGCTCTGCCAAGAAGATTGCAGCCAACGGTAAGGATAAGCAGAAGCTGCTGCAGGCTCAGATAGAGAACATCACCAACGCACAGGATCTGGATGCTATCGATAAGGTTAAGGAAGCGACATCCGGTATTGATGCCATGGTTGCTGAGGGTTACAGTGAACTTTCCAAGGTAACGAAGAGTACTAATGCTCAGATTGCTGCCACCAACAGAAAGGGTGATATGTACATTGCTCAGGCTATGCAGCATCAGGCTGATGCCGCCAATAAGATTGTGCAAAGCCATGGTTTGCTGCAGGAGGCTCAGATCATGGAGTTTGCTCTGGTGACCAAGGCTGCTTTACAAAGTACGTCACTTATTAAGTCTCTGGAGGGCGCATCCGCTCTGGACAAGGGGTTATTGGCTGTGCAGTTCCGCCCGATTATTTATTTCCTGACGGGACTTCCTGATGAGTTTGCGGAGCAGGATAATGTCAAGGCTATGTGGGAGGAACATGCTGCCAAGAGTGCTATTAGCCTTAACAAGAAAGTTGTAGGTGATATCAAGAAAGTGACAGCCAAGGTTGCTCCCCAGCTCATGAAATCGGTTTCTCTGAGCTCTTTCGGAGCATTTTAAAATGACATTATGAAGGCACTGTCTGTCATATTGACTTTGTTGCTGAGCATCAGTGTTGCTGCAGCAGATACGGGAAATCCGTCCAACCTGAGGTTTGCCGGAGTATGGTTTTACCGTACTCAGGATGAACAGGCTGTTGCCAAACAATTCCCCGTCGGCTACCAATACGGTGGCCGACGGGAATCTGTGGAAGATTCAGTGGCTGTGCAGGAGAAGCATTCTGACCTCACTCGCCTTTTGTATGAAAAAATGCAAAAGGAGAAACAGCCGGGCGGTAATAGATTATTGGATCGGCTCGCAGATGACGATGCTATGTTGATTTCATCCCGGGGGGATGCTCTGGTAATGGCTTGTGCCTTGAATTACGAACATGTGGAGGTTCAACGCCTTCCGCTGGGCAAGAAGACCATCAGCAAGACCCTGGCAGAGATTGGATTCGACCTGGTGTTGTGTAATTTCCGGGATCGACGCATTGTTGCGATTTTACCGCTTCGTGCCCAGATTGCAGATGCTGAGGATGCTGTCCCGACAGAGGCTCGAAAACGCGAATTGTTGAGTCGTTTATATGAGACCAAAGTGGTGGATATGTTCATGGAAGCTGCCCGCAGAACCTATGATGCGGAGAACGCTCCCAAGACCCTTGGCATAGGAGAACTTACGTTCTTCGATGCAGCTATGGAATCTGTGCCGGAGAGTTTGCGGGAATCGATACACACCTATTATTCATCGTATATCTGTGCTGCGTTTTATGATTCCATTGGGGTGCCTGTTCTTCCCTATTCAGGTGGTCACGAACTGCTATACTACAGTATGCGCGAACAGGTGGACGATGCCGCTCAACTGAGTGCCCGTGCCGCAGAAGACGATGTATCTGCACCTGCCGTTACGTCTGACGGGACACGCTCCTTTGTGTTGAAAAAGCCCGATTATACTCTCGATGTAGTTATCCCCGGTTTTCAAACGCAGATCCTTGCCAAAAAGAAGCATCAGCGTCACCTCGGCTTTGTTTCCGCTTGTCGGATAACGATGAAAGAGGGTGAAAAAACGCTTTATACGTCCAAATACATCGATTCGGTACAGGCGATGTATACGCACGATGCGAAGCTGGGAATCCCTTGGATTTATTACCAGGCCGCCACCTATAAGATGCTGAAAGGCGCAGCACAGAAACTGTCGAAACAGAAAGAAACAAAATCCGCTATATTCACTTGTTCAACAAAATAAAACCATGAAAAAATTAGTATTATCCCTATTGAGCGCGTTATGCGTCGCATCCCCGAATTGGTCTGCCGCTGCCGATTTAACCATATCCGGCAGGGCAAGTGTCGAATATCAACCTGCAGTAAAGGCCACCCGCCAGACTGCGGCAGAGGAGGCTCAGAAAGAGGCCATTCGCAATGGACTGGACGCCATGATGTCCTCGCAGTCCAGTACCATGCGGCAACTGTACGAGGAGAGAAAGCCGGATATTTACACCACGCTGATGTCTCATGCCCGCGATGTGCAAAATACACAGAAGGACAACAAGGCGACCCACAGCATGGAGGTCAAAGTTTCTGCCGTCATCGATGATGATAAGCTTAAAGATACCTTGATGAATACATCGGTTGCTAATAAGACGGTCAACTTATCAGACTCGCTGGTAGCAATGCTGTTTACTGTTCGAAGTGTTGCTTCTGTTGAAAAGGATGGGGGCACAACTAAGTCTACCAGTTCATCTTCTGCAACGGGTGACTCATCCGTTGCAGAAAGTGAGACAGATTCTGCCATCACTACCTCGGAATCCCGTTCAGAGGTGAAAACCTCAGAATCGTCTTCATCCCGTATCTTTAAGTCAGACGTGAAAACATATAGAGTAGAAACAGACGCATGTACTGCATTTGATGCTGCTCTCAGCGAACGTTTACTGGATAAAGGTTATGCGGAAGCCTTTGGTAGAGACTCATTTGACTCCGTTGAGCTGTTGGATGAAGTGTACGGAGCAGGTAAAAGTGTTCCCGCATCAGCATTGCGTAAGATTGTTACGGAAATTCGGGAGCTAGACCCGTCAGTTGAATACATGATTATAGGAACACTGGATTTTGGTTATCCTCGTAAAGATGCTATGACAGGGATGGTAGCAGTGGATGCTAAGGTGTCCGGTATAGTTTATGAACTAGTTGCGGGTAAAGTTATGTACAAAAGACATGCCACACTCTCCCCTCAGAGTATAACGGGTAAAGGTGCGGATGAGAGTCAGGCCAAGGATCGTGCTCTCATTAGTGTTAGCCCTCTTGCCGCCGATGAAATTCTGGCCAAGCTGAAGGCGAGAAAAGGCAGGGAGAATAAAAATAATAATTAATGGTATCTGAGATAACATGAAACGCTACTTAGCACTGGCGTGTTGTATTGCAGGCGCAGTCATCGCAACGGGCAATACTGTTACCACCACTACCGTTGAAGCAGTGGCGGAGGCAAAGGCTTCCGTGACCACCAGCACCTCGGCAAAGACCGGAGTCTCCACCGGTGGTCAATCGGCAGAAGCAAAATCGCTCTCTGCTCAGCAGATAAAGGTGAAGTCAAGCTCAACAGATGCGGAAGAAGTCATTGCGCAGGGCTATGGCAAGGATCATGCCGCAGCCATGGCAAACGCCTGCACCCAGGCAGTCTCGCAGGTGTGCGGGGCAGCCGTGGTGAAACAGGTGCATTCGCTGCTGGATGTTTCTGTTGAGTCCGGGGGAACCATGTATGATGGTATTCTGCTCTCATATCGGGTTCTGGAGGATGTGAAGAAACCGGATGGGACATACGCCGTCAAAATCAAGGCGGTGGTGAAGCCTCCGGCCGCTGATATGTTCAGTAATAAGCTGGCGTTGGTGCTTCCCTCATCTCAGAGCATTGCCGCAGTATGCTTCGGTGGAAGACTCAAGGCAGAAACTGCGAAAATGGTTGCTGAGACGGTGGAATCGGTACTCACCAATACGGTGACGGAGGATCCGCGTTTTGTCTTGCTTGACCGAGCATCCTCTCTTGCTCAGGCAGAACGCAGGTTTGCAGCCGGTTCACAGACATCCCGCAGGGAAAAACAGAAATTCGGCAACATGAAAGCCGCTGACTTTGTGGTGGAGATTGTCCTTAAAAAAGGGGACGAATTGATGTCCGTCCGCGAATTCAAGGTGGCCGGGCGAAACAAATACACCTATTCACTCGATGTGGAACTGGAGCTGCAGCTGGTGGATGTCGTGACCGGCGGCATTGTTGCCCGGGAAGTGGTCACCATGAGCAAGAGCGGCTCTGCCTGGCAGGAGGCGCGCTGCGTTCAGACCGTGATGGGCGAGTTCAGGAACGCCTGTAATTCTTCCTTTAAAGCGGGGCTGGATTCGCTGTTCGGAAAAATCAGCTTGTGACTCAATTATCGAAGATGAAAAGTATTCTTTGTTCAGCAATCATGACCGGTAGTCTCCTGGTGGGAGCCTGTGCGGAGAAGCCTGTTCCTCCACCGCCGACTCCGGTGCAGCCTCCGGTTGTTGCCTCCGTTGCCAAACCTGCGAAGAAGGTGTACAAGCCGAAGAAGGTGACGGCGCCGGAGCCCGAGGTCGTGTTGCCGCTGCGGCCCGACCGGGTTGGTTCGCGCAGTAATCCGATGCCGTAAGGCAGAATTGAGTATGGAATACACTAGATAATAAATGAATAACTAATAGGAACACAAAGATTAAATAATTAAAATTATGTATTTAGGTATAGTAGAAACAGTTGTTGTACCGCAGAATCATTGTGCGGTTGTAGAAGTGTTTGGAAAGCCCTCTAAAACCTTGAAATCTGGGTTGAATATTATTTTCCCAATGTTTGGCTTATGGCATAGACTCAAGGATGTAAGCGCATCATGGACAGATCGTACAAACAAAGAAGGTATATATATTGAACTTTCTGAACAGTTAACTAATACAACGGCTCGTGCTTGTGCAACAAAGGATAATGTTGAAGTAGGGGTGGATTGTATTCTTCGTTGGCGCGTGACAGATCCTCTGAAGGCAATCTATGCTGTTGATAATCTTCATGCATCAATGGCAGAAAAGGTACTTGCGGAGGTAAGAGGTCAGGTTGGGCTGAGGTCTCTTGATCAGTTGTTGTCTGCGCGAGCTAAGATGTCTGATGAAATAATTACCAGCATCAGCGGTACTTTGTCCAAGTGGGGTGTTACTGTGATAGGTGTAGAAATTCAGCAGCTCAATCTTGACGAAAACGTCAAGACAGCCATGTTGCAACAGATGGAAGCTGAACGTAGAGCTAGGGCTATTGCTTTAGAGGCAGAAGGTACACGAAAGGCCATTGAAACAAAGGCTGAAGCTGAAAAAAATGCAGCAATTACATCTGCAGAGGGGCAGCGGGTAGCATTGTCCATAACTGCACAGGCTCAGAAAGAATATTTGTCCGAACTCTCCAGTATAGTGGGAGTCGAAGCAGCCACCAAAATTCTGCTCAATATGCAGACTCTTACTGGATATGACACGATATCGAAGAATGAAGCTGATAAGGTGTACCTTCCCAGCAATCTTCCCGCAATGATTAACATTAAGGACTAAAATTACGTGAATATGGTAGCAGATTTTCTCTGGATGTCTGATGGCGATTTTTTGCATTATTGGATTGCTGTAAGCCTTACCTTAATAGTACTTGATTTCTTCATCAATACAGAGTTTCTTTCGTGGATTGCTATGCTCATATTCGCAATGTGGGCTACCGCTTGGTGTAATCCCCCCGGAGTGTGGTCAGTCTTGCTGTTTCTTCTCTTCCTTAGTGTTGCCATGGCTTTCTACATACTTGTTATCAAGAAACTTACGAGCTTGATAGCAAAAGTTGCCACAAAAGATGCTCCTACTGAGGCAAATGATATGCTGGCAGGACAGCATGGAGAGGTGTGCGGTTCGGGCGAGAATCTTTCCATAAAAGTTGACGGAGTAATTTATCCTATTGCTACTACGTGCCATCCTATGGTAAAATCCGGAGACTACGCTGAAGTTGCCGAGTTTCGGGATGGAATGGTTTACATAAAGAAATAAAATATTTAATAATCTCGCATACGGCTCCATTAGTCTCTTGTTTCATCGGTGACTAATGGAGCAGTATGGGCAGAGTGTTGTTGACGTGTATGGCAAGAAAATCGAGTAATGGCGGTTGTGGTTGTTTATTGATGCTTCTCTTTCTCGGGGGAGGAGGATACTGGGGATATAGTCTTTTTTCAGGTTCTGAGAATCCTACGAATCAAATCGATGTTTCCTCTGCGCGACAGGAGCTTTCTACGAAGGAAATAAACCCGAGTAAGGATAATACAGAACAACAAAGAGGGGCGAATGAAGCTTCTTCTGAGCTGGTTGTGCATCCAAAAATACAATGTGCAGACGATGTGCCCATGCCAGATTCTGAGACAGAACCGATTTCTGCAGATGAAACGCAGTCTGAGACGGATTTCGAAGCAGTGTCGATTTCTGTAGATGAAACTCAATCGGAGACGGATTCTGATACAGAATTGCCCCCCGCAGATGAAGCTCAGTTTGAGACAGGGATATCTATGCCTGAACTGACTCCGACTGTAGAAGAGGATTATGCTCCGGATACATTGAACGGCAAGTGTCTTCTTTGTTCGTATCAGGATGCGGAGATGGCCTCTCGTTTGGTGGATGAGGATAGCGATTTTTCTCCCTTTACTCCGATTATCGACAATGGCAAGGGGTACTTCAGTACGGATGTAGGGGATATTCCGATGCTGCGCAGGCTTTCCGTATTCACGACTCGCACACTGGATTCTGCGCCCAAGCTGTTGAAGTACTGCCGAACAGACAAGAACACGGCTGAGGTGCAAATCATAGCGTTGATGATTCCGGATGCAGAGGCTGCCCAGTCAATATCAAATGTAGTGGCCTCCATTGATTCCCTGTCCATGGAGCAGATTTATGAGGAAATTGGACAGTATTTCCTCGATTGTTCCGATTCGTTGAAACTGACCTTTACCGGAAAAAATACGGCAACGGCAGAGGGTGAGTACAGCGCTGGTACGGTGGAGAATAAGATGCGCGGGCTGAAAGTGCAGTTGGTGGATGGTATGGTGGATGCTGTGTCTCCGGAATCAGCAGAGATCGTAGAAGCTCCTGTGGCTGAGGAAGATCGTTCTTCACTTGATCCTCTTATTTCTCGTATGCGAGCTTTACGATGTAGGCAATCTGACTCAGCACTATATCAGAAGCGCTTGCTGACTCTGCTGCCAATGATTCGGGATGGTGCGGATGTGAATCTTACGCTGCCGGAGACAAAGGGGAACACCGCTTTGCACTATTCTTGTGCCATTGGCAGCCTGAGTATTACCACGTGGCTGCTGGAGCACGGCGCCAACCCGAACGCCGTGACGCACAAGGGCGCTACTCCGCTCAAGTGCGTGGGCAGTGATAACCGCGAGGCGATTATCCGAGTGCTTCGCCAGTACGGTGCGCAGTAAGACGCCGTTCGCACGGGCGTATTTTCGGCAGGGCAGCAGGGGAGTATGGTTCCCTGCTGCCCTGTGTGTTCATCATCCCCCTGAAGAGGTGATAAAAAAAGGCAGCCCGAGGGGGGCTGCCATGATTTGTCCATCGTCCATTTGATTTTGTACTTCCTTAGCAATCATCGGTCGTCAATTCGCCTTGAGGGTTTTCTCAGCGATGGCGATGATATCGCCCTCGTGTTTGAGGAGGAGGGGGATATCGGAGCTGACGAAGGCGGCTTCGATCTTATCGACGCTGGCGCTGAGCTCGTGGCTGGTGGAGACGGCTTCGCCGTTGTTGCTGTTGC
>JAFQSQ010000052.1 GCA_017409465.1 Akkermansia sp.
CAGGGCGGGGTGTCATATCTACGCCCCGCTTTTATCTCTTACACAACATATCAAAGCAATGAAATCCCCATTCACCAATATACTACTGACTGTCGGTATGCTTCTCTCGTTCAACTCCTGCGAAGTAATGCTGGAAGATTTCATCGGCAATGGATTCTATACGCCTACAACATACGTACAGACCGGTACGAACGCTGCGCAAACCAGCTTTACCAACGGTATCCACTGGCAGCGCGCTCGCTATGACGCCAACGGGCTTCCGATTTTCGGCTATGCTGATGGCCGCCCTGTGTATGGCTATACCAAGCAGGGCTCGCTCATCTACCAGTCAAACCTCCTTTACTCGGGCTGCTATGTGCCCAGCTGGGGTACAAGCGCCGCTCAGCCGTATGGGGTGATTCGCACCAGCGCCTCCCCCCTGTAAGAAAACGCCACTTAACGGATGCCGGCTCAAATAATCGTCATGACTCGAACCAGGATAAGTATCTGCTTATTGTCCGGGCTGCTGCTGACCGGTTGCAGCACAGTAACGGTGCCGGACTTGGCACCGGAAAGTGTGGCGGGCAGAATCATCCGCCTGGATGACCGATTCACGCAGATTTGCGAGCGCCCGATTGAAGGGGGGCAGTGGTCTGCATGGACTGATTTCAAATACGGCTGTGTGTTTGATTTTCCTTTCGATGCCAACAACCGGTATCGCACGGCATTGAATCCATCGGAAACAACTTGCCAGACCTATAAGAAGACCGGTCCGGACAGTGCTGAGATTTACTACGAATCTGCCGAGAGCACACACACTTGTTACTTGAAATTCGAGACCCCGACTTCCGGCACCGCCACCAAGGAAGGCTACGGAGAAGGTTCGGATTATAAACAGAGAAACATACGGTTCTCCATCAGATAAACCACCCCGTTATGATACAACGATGAAAATTCGCCCGGTAAAGACCAAATCAAAACCCATGACCCCGGCGGTGTTGGCTGTGATAAGCACCCTGCTCACCGGGTGCGACCGCCAGAGCCTCCCCGGCGATGTCCCGCGTCAGGGAGTACCCGGAGAGCCTCCTGAGCAACATCTTACCGGCTCCGTGCCGGCCGTACCCGCACCGACAACAGAGCCGGAGGAACTTCCGCAGCTCCTCGGAGGCGATGTGCCTGCAGAACATATACACCACGGAGAATAAAGCCCTTACCGACACCTCCTTTCAAAAGACAAACATCGGGTAAGACGTTTATTTTCTCACGCCGCAGCGCTCACCCCGCTGCGGCGTTTTTTGTGTAGCGGGCAACTTTGTTTTCGGCATCATCCGGCATGGTTGCAATGAAGAAACTCATGCCATCGCATTTCAGAAAGTGACAGATTACGCAAAAAAAAGGGGAATTCATTTTACAGATAGGGGGACATCATGATAGAATCAGAGAGCAACGGTGTATTCATCTGCTGTGGGTAGAAATCAACAAACTGGCCTCGCAGTCTGCCAGGAGGGACGAGGAAATCAGAAAGCAGATATCTTTTCCGGAGTTTAATTTAGCCATGTCCGATAAACCCATCTCCTTTCTTCTCTACAACCTCCCCGATAGTGACGGGCAGGTTCAGGCCGTTGTTCAGGATGAAACTATATGGCTCACCCAAAAGGCCATGGCCGAACTTTTCGGCGTGCAGGTACCCGCCATCAGCAAACACCTCAGGAATATTTTTGATGAGGGTGAACTGAGCCGAGATACGACAATTTCCAAAATGGAAACAGTCGTCAACAGAGGCTTCCGAGGTGAGGTTTCCCAGTTGGTGGAGTTTTATAATCTCGATGCCATCATTTCCGTCGGTTATCGCGTCAATTCCGCAAAAGCAACCCGTTTCCGTCAATGGGCCACCCGCGTCCTCAATGAATTCATCCGCAAAGGCTTTGTGCTGGATGACGACAGGCTCAAACAAGGCTCCGACGCTTTCCGCAAAGACTACTTCCGCGAATTACTCGAGCGCGTTCGCTCCATCCGCGCTTCCGAACGCAGAATCTGGCAGCAAATTACGGACATCTTCGCCGAATGCAGCATCGACTACGATAAAAACGCTGACATCACCCATGACTTCTATGCCATGGTACAGAATCGTTTTCATTTCGCTATCACCGGGCAGACCGCAGCAGAAATCGTCTACAACAGCGCTGACCATACCAGGGAGAACATGGGCTTACGAAGCTGGAAAAACGCGCCGAACGGTCGCATCCTGAAATCCGATGTCGACATCGCCAAAAATTACTTGGATGAAAAGTCCATCCGCCGTCTCGAACGCGCCGTTTCCGGGTTCTTCGATTATATCGAAGACCTCATCGAACGCGAAAACACCTTTTCCATGGAACAGTTCTCCGCTTCTGTCAATGAATTCCTAGCGTTCCGGCGTTATCAAATCCTCCCGGATAAAGGCCGCATCTCCGCTGCTCTGGCCAGAAAAAAAGCCCATCAGGAATATGATATCTTCAACAAAACCCAGATAATCGATTCTGACTTTGATAAGGCTACCAGAAAAATATTGGGAAGTAATGATAAATGACTAGGGTATGAATGTAGAAAATTGTATTGTCAGCTCAGTCGTCCAAACCAGACGTGGAAATCAGAAATCAAATGGGGAGCTTGAGGTATGAGTGAGTGGAAAAAATTAATTTTAAGTCACTTATGTGAGTCAATCCAAACAGGTTCATTTGACTCTCAATTACATCAATCTGACTATTCATAGATGGGTACTCCTGTTCCTCAAACGTATTGCCTCAAAAATAGAGTCACCGAGGGAACAAAGGCAAGAGGCGGATGCCAGCCATCAGGCCTGCGTCTCATTCTGCACCTTGCGCAGCCGCAGCTGCCCACAGGCCGCGTTGATATCGTGCCCCTTTTCGTAACGCATCGTCACGGGTATTTTCTCGGCGATGAGGGCGCGGCAGAAAGCTTTGCAATCGGCTTCCGACGGGCGCACCCAGGGGAGCCCCTCCACCGTGTTATAGGGGATGAGGTTGACCTTGGCATTCAGCTCACGCGCCACACGGGCGAGCTTGCGAGCCTCATCCATCCCGGCGTTGACATCGCGGATGAGGATATACTCCAGCGTAATCATGTGTTTGCCGGTTTTATTCCACTCATGCAGAGCCGGGAGAAGCAACTTGAGCGGCCATTTGCGGTTCACCGGCATGACCTGAGAGCGCACCTCATCACTCGCCCCATGCAGCGAGACGGCGAGACGCAGCGGCTTGCCGAATTCAGCCAGACGCCGCAAGCCGGGTACATTACCTGAGGTGGAGATGGTAATATGCCGCGCCCCGATGTTGAGGCCATGCGGGTCAAGGATGACAGTGAGAGCCGCGAGCAGATTGTCGATGTTGGCGAGCGGCTCACCCATCCCCATAAATACCAGATTATTGACACGCTGGCCGCTCACCTCCTCCGCTGCCAGAATCTGCCCCAGGATTTCCCCGGCGGTGAGATTGCGGGTGAAGCCCAGCAGCCCACTGGCACAGAATCGACACCCAAAGGCACAACCGACCTGCGATGAGACACACAACGTGATGCGGTCACTGCGCGTCCCCCCCTTCCCTTCAGCTGCGGGGATGATGACGGACTCCACCAGATGCCCGTCCTGCATACGGGAGAGAAACTTGCGAGTGGTACCGGTCGTACTTTCACTCACCTCCACCACCTGCAGCGGACGCAGGGTGAACTGCTCCGCCAGGCGGGCGCGCAGCGCCGGTGGAAGATTGGTCATCTGCTCAAAGTCGCCCACGCGGTGCTTCCACATCCACTCCAATATCTGGTTGGCGCGGAAAGGCTTGTGCCCCAGGTCGGCCAGCAGCTCTTTGAGAGCATCGGCCGTGTATTCAAGCAATGAGGGTTTGGGAAGCATAACGGCGGAAACAGGGCATCAGAGCAGCGTATTGGCATACTCATCGGCGCGGAAAGGAATGAGGTCATCTTTACCCTCGCCCATACCCAGGAAAACAGGAGAAATGCCCAATTCGTCCTGGATGGCGACCGCCACCCCGCCCTTACCGGAGCCATCCATCTTCGTAATGACGACGGCATCAAGCGGCGTGGCCTTGTGGAACTCTCGAGCCTGCATCAGAGCATTGCCGCCGGTCGTGGCATCGACAACCAGGTAGCAGGCATGGGGAGCGGTGGTATCCTGCTTGGCGATGGAACGGCGGATTTTCGAAAGCTCCTCCATGAGATTGTGGCGGGTATGCAGTCGCCCAGCCGTATCGCAGATGAGGTATTCCACCCCCTCGGCCAGAGCGCGGCTGTGCGCCTCGTAACACACGGATGCGGGGTCCTGGTTGGGTCGACCCTTATACATGGGTACGTCCAGTCGATCAGCCCAGCTCTCCAACTGCTCCACCGCGGCTGCGCGGAACGTATCGGCCGCAGCCAGCAGCACCTTGCGGCCCTGTTTCTTGAGTCGATACGCCAGCTTGGCACTGGTAGTGGTCTTACCGGCTCCGTTGACACCCACCATCATGATAACGACGGGTTTACCCTCCTGCGGGGCGGGAAGCTGAGGCAGGGTGGCCGGGAATGCCGCTCGCAGCTGCGCCTTGATGTAGTCAGCGATATCGCAGGCATCCTGATTATCCTGCTCCTGCAGTTCCTCAATGAGAGGGAGCACACGCTTGGCACCGATATCAGCCGAGATGAGGTCGGCCTCCAGCTCGTCCCAGTCGATCTCCGGTTCGCCGAGGAATTTATCAATCAGTCTGGTGAAGAAATGAGCCATGTCTGAGAGGAAGAGGTGAATCAGGCTTTGGCCGCGGCAGCGAGGATGCCGTGGATGAAGGGTGCGCTCTTGGAGCCGGAATAGGCGTTGGCCAGCTGATTGGCTTCGGAAATAACAATAGCCGCCTCCAGCTTGTTGAATCGCAGCTCATAGAGCGCTATCAGCAGGATGACAGTATCCACGGTATCGAGACGTTCCAATGAATAGTTGGTCAGCAGTTGGGTAATCTCGCTCTCCAGCGTTTCGCGCTGTGCCAGAACGGCACGAGCCAGCTCCTCCGCAGCGGGGCGCAGTTCGTGGAGGTCAGACGCCAGGCGGCCGAGGCCTCCGTGCTCCTTGCTATTGACTAATGTGAGCGGCTCACTCAGGTCGTCAACGACCACCATGAGTCGGCAGCGGCGGCGGATGGAGGCAGCCAACGGTTCCATGAGATGGTGATAAACCGGGAAATCTGCAAAACGGGGCAGCAACTCCTCACCCATAGCCGCGAGGACTCTTGCCAGGCGCAGGATATCGCGGGTACAGAGAGCCAGCTGCACCGTACCATCCCGGCGCTTGTCCCGCAGGCAGTAACTCAGTGCAGCCAGGGCTGATTCAAAGGCGGCACTCTGTTTCGCAAAACGCTCCACCTCCTCGCGAAGCGCGATGCTGGTCAAGTCACCCTGCAACGCAGCTATCAGGTTTTCGGCACGCTCGGCCACTAATCGGGCACTATCAGCCGAGATGCGGCAGGTGTGGAGCACCGCCTTGGCATAAGCCTCGTTGAAATGGTCTTGCTTCTTTTCCTGTGCGATGCTCCAGAAAAGTTCGATATCAAAACTGTCGGCGGCTCCGCCGTTTTCAAGCAGAGCATAGATGAGGGAGAGAGCAGACTTGCGTACCTCGCTGCGATTGACACTCATAAGCAGGAAATTCGGGGTTGGTATGGTTATTTATCAAGATGTGCCCGACGATTGAGCATACGTATCTTCATTTGTTCTTCCTCCAGCAGGTTGAGCATACTGATGGCCGCTCGCGCTGCCTCACGCCCACGGTTCAGCGCCGACGCAATACAGCGGGCAAAGGCCTGTTTCTCATCATTGAGCAATAATACCTCGTGAATCACCGGTACCAGACTGTCGCAGGCGATGCTCATCAGCTGGTTGGTCACCGCCGTGCCCACCAGGTCTGCATGAGCCGTGCTGCCACGAAGGATGACACCAAAGGCTATCACCAGATCCGGTCGCGCATCCGCCGGGGCGTTCGCGATGCAGCGCTTCACCATGACAGGCACCTCAAAGGCTCCGGGCACACGCACGACCTCCGTTTCCACGTATGGAGCGCATTCCCGCAGCTCCTCCAGGCAGTTTTGAAGCAGGGAATCAGTATATTTCTCATTGTACGTGGCGCATACGATGCTGACCCGTCTGGCAGCAGCGCGCATAGTGACTCGTTGCGGAAGTTCAGTGGACATGGTGAAAAATACGTGGTTCGGCGTCAATGGCCGTCGCGGGTCAATCTAGCACGAAATCCTCTGCGGGTCAAGTGTAATCGATTATCTCGCCGGCGAAAAATCAATGGCAGGCGTCTCACGACGTCTGCCATTGCACAATCAACTCTGAAACTACATGAAAAAGAACACCTGCACTTTTGGCTTGCAGGACCCACTCTCGCGGGCTGTCTGAGTGTATTGACTCACCTCCGTGGAAGTTTGTTCAATCTTTTTTTATTTTTTTACAAATTTGGCATCAGAAAGCCCGCGCTGCCGGGATGAGCAGTGCGGGCCTGGTCGGAAAAAGGCTCTTC
This sequence comes from Akkermansia sp., assembly GCA_017409465.1. Classification (GTDB taxonomy): domain Bacteria; phylum Verrucomicrobiota; class Verrucomicrobiia; order Verrucomicrobiales; family Akkermansiaceae; genus Akkermansia. The sequence continues at coordinate 6,539 of JAFQSQ010000052.1, forward strand.
GGAGCCGACGAAATCAATAGGGGACAAAGCGGGAATTGTTGCCGCCGAGGTGGAAGATACCACGCATACCCACAGAGATGTAGCCGACTTCCTCATAGACCGGCTGCGTCACCGTGTACATTTGCTTGGAGCCGTCAACCTGTACGGTAACGGTCTGACCGGCAGTCTTACCGGCGGCATCGGTCACGTAGCGACCGGCGAGCGCACCGGCAGCACCGAAGCCCACAGCGGATACGATGCGCCCGGAACCGCCACCGAGCATCTGGCCGGCACCGGCACCCAGAGCACCGCCGACGATTGTGCCGAGGTTTCTGGCAGTAGAGGAGGTATCAATCGTGGTGTTCGTCACGCTGACTACCGTCGCAGGATAGGAAGCAGTAGCCACATTGGCCTGATTGCTGTTCACTCGTCCGAGGGTACCCATGGATTCGCAGGAAGCAAGCATCAACGAAGCTGCGGCAACGGTTACGATGCAGAGACTTTTTTTCATATGGATATATAGTGAGATAGAGGTATGAGGTTATTCCTTGGTTATACTGCGGTCAGCAGTATGTCTACATGCTACTGACTCGACTAAAACTTGTCAAGGAAAAATCGTATCACCCTGACAGGCTTCCACATGAACAGGCGTATGAGTTGCGTCTTTTTTTGTACCGATGAGAAAAAAAGACAAAAATTAGACTTGCATTTTGGGAAACGATGCTGTATAACCTGCCAACCACTTATCCGCAGTGATGCGGAACTAACCTTTACACAATACAAAGATATGTCCAAGCACTCCACTCTCAAGGCTACCGGTACCGTAGGCGGCAAGCGCTCTGTCCTCAAGCGTTTCGAACGCGTCAAGCTCATGAAGGAACGCGGTCAGTGGAAGGAAGGCCAGAGCCCGATTGGTCTGCCCAAGACCAAGTTCGAGTCCTGATTGCGCTGCTGGTAAGCGATTAGACATTTTCCGGAGCCTCACGGTACATCATGACCGGGAGGCTCCTTTTCATCCGAGGATTTTTACTGATTAAATAAGTTATGACAGAAGAGAATGCCTACCCCGCCGCGCCGGAGGGGAGCGTGCGACTCAACAAGTTTCTGGCCTCCTGCGGGTACGAATCCCGCCGCGCTGCCGATCGTCTCATCGAAGAGGGACGAGTCGAGGTCAACGGCAAGAAAGTGGACACCCCCGGGCTGCGTGTGATGCCGACCGACTTCGTGAAGGTGGATGGCCGCCACGCTACCCCCAAGGAGGAAGTGACCATCCTGCTCAACAAGCCGCGTGGCTACGTCTGCAGCCGAGAGGCGCAGGGTGCCATCGGCACGGTCTATGACCTGCTGCCGCCCAAGTACCGCTACGCTAACTACACCGGGCGGCTGGATGCCGACAGCGAGGGTCTGCTGATTTTTACCAACAACGGCGTACTCTCCCAGAACATCGCCCACCCGAGTGGCGGCATTGAGAAAGAATACTGGGTCACGCTCGACCAGGCATTTGACAGCAGCGTACTGCTGCAGCTGCTCAAGGGCGTACGCATCCCGGAGGGACAGGCCAAGGCCAAGTACGTGTCCCGCCTGTCGGCCCGCCGCGCCTGCGTGGTGCTGGAGCAAGGGCTCAAGCGCCAGGTGCGCCAGATGTTCGCCTGCCTCGGCCTGCGTGTCCGCAAGCTGGTACGCGTGCGCATCGGTTCCCTCTGGGGCGGCGATCTGGAGCCCGGCCACTGCACCCTGCTGACACCGGAGCAGATTACAGAAGCCACCACGAATCCCCGTCGTCGCAAGGGGCTCATGGGTGCCAAGCAGGTCTTCCCGTCCCGCAAGTCAATCGTTCCCGGCAAGCAGGAGGACGAGGATGAGGGCTATGTCTTCAACCCCGCCGACTTCGAGACGGAGGAGGAAGCGCTGGGGCTCGCCACCAAGTTTGATTCCGGCGAAGCCTTTGAACCGGAGCGCGAGGATTCCCGCCGCCCGTTCGGCCGTGCCCCGCGCAACAAACGCGATTTCGGCGCCCGTGACCGCAAGTCCTTTGGCGAGCGCCGTTCCTTTGGCGACCGCGACCGCAAGCCCTTTGGCGAGCGCCGTTCCTTCGGCGACCGCGACCGCAAGCCCTTCGGCGAGCGCCGTTCCTTCGGTGACCGCGACCGCCAGTCCTTTGGTGAGCGCCGTTCCTTCGGTGACCGCGACCGCAAGCCCTTCGGTGAGCGCCGTTCCTTCGGCGACCGCGACCGCAAGCCCTTCGGCGAGCGCCGTTCCTTCGGTGACCGCGACCGCCAGTCCTTTGGTGAGCGCCGTTCCTTCGGCGACCGTGACCGCCAGTCCTTTGGCGAGCGCAAATCCTTCGGTGGCCCGCGCAAAAACTTCGGCGGCCCGCGCCGAGGCAACAGCGGTTTCCGCCGCGGTGAGTAATCGCACCTTTCCCCCACCCTATCCCCGGCACCCGGTGCCGGGGGTAGTTTTTTTCAACACCGGCCACGCCCCGGGTGTCAAACGACCGAACTCCATGCACCTTCCTCATCTTCTCCATACCGTATTTCTGTCCCTCATTCTGGCGCTTCCTCTGGCAGCGGCTCCCCTGGTGTCAGATGATGCCGCGCTGGAGGCCCATCTGACCGAACTGAAAGCAGATGCCGAGAGCGGCAACACCGGAGCCACCCGCCAGGTCTACCTGCGCTACGCGCTCAAGGGACACATGGAGCAGGCGCGCGCCTGGGCGCAGAAGTTTATCGACCAACTCAAGGAAAAGGCAGAAGCCGGGGATGCCAAGGCCGCCTGGCTGGTGGGACGCGCCTACATGACGGGCGATTCCTACGTGAAACCTGACAATGCCGAAGCCATCCGATGGTTCACCATCGCCTCCGAAGCCGGGGAGCCCTCCGCCGCCTACATCATCGGTGAGCTGCTGACCAAGGCCGGCAATCCGGCGGACGCCCGAGTCGCCTACGCGCGGGCTTATTCGCTCTATAAAAAACAGGCCGAGGCCGGCAATGCCGACGCCCTGTACTGGCAAGGGTACATGGAGCAGAACGGCCTCGGCATCCCGGTGCAGCAGCAGGAGGGTATCGCCCGCATGGAACAGGCAGCTGAGCAAGGATGCCTCCCCGCCGCCTACCAGCTCTTCAAGACCTACACCAAGGGCTCAGGTATCCCGGCAGATGAGGCCAAAGCCTTCCGCTTCGCCCGGTTGCTGGTAGACAAGGGCGAAGATGCGCAGATGGCCTATGTCGTCGCTGATGCGCTGTTCACCGGCAAAGGGGTGGAAAAAGATGAGAAAACCGCGCAGCGATATCTGGAGCAGGCCGCTGCCCGGAACGTGCCCGCAGCCATCTATCATCTGGGCTGGCGCAAGCAGGAAGCCGGGCAAGCCGCAGCCGCCCTCGCGGAATACCGCCGTGCTGCCTCCATGGGACATGCCGATGCCGCCGTGCAGGCCGGCACCATGATGCTCTACGGCAAAGGGGTGGAGAAAGATGAATCCATCGGCCTGAACTACCTCCAGCGTGCGGCTGAGCAGCTGCGCTCCCCCTTCGCCCCCTACGAACTGGCAAAATACTACGACAGCATCGGCGAATCCGACCTGGCCAATGATTACTACATCATGGCCTCCGACCGTGGGCTGGCGGCCGCGATGGCGCGGCGCGGGCTGCTCCACCTGATTCCCTTCTCCGGGCTGCGCTGGGGGCCCACCGAGACCTATCGCTGGTGGAGGGAGGGCAGCGAAGCCGGCGATGCGGACTGCACACTCTACCTGCGCCTCTATCTCTACGTCTTCATCCCGCTGGTGCTTCTGCTGGTATTCGGGCTGCCTATTCTCCTGGTACGCAGTCTCCACAAAACCTCTGCCGATGAGTTTGCCGACACACCTGACAGCAAACAGCCGTGACACCGCCATCGGTCGCATCACCCTGCTGAGCAACGCGCGAGGCATCTGCGCCCTGCAGCTCCCCGGCGACTCCATCGACGCCCCTCCCCCGCTACCCGGTTCACTGATCAGCACTGCTTTCGACCGGATAGACGACTATCTGGCAGGTAGACGTCGCAGCTTCGAGCTCCCGCTCCTCATTCAGGCCAAAAGCGCGTTTGCGCGCCGCACGCTCGCAGCCATCGCCGCTATCCCCTATGGGCAGACTCGCACCTACGGTGAACTGGGACCGGCCCGAGCCGTCGGCCGGGTCTGCGCCACCAATCCCCTTCCCTTGCTTATCCCCTGCCACCGGGTGCTCCCCTCAACCACCCCTCCGGGACATTACCGGGGAGGTACAGCGCTGAAGTCCTTCCTGCTCTCCCTGGAAGCCGCAAACACGGCACAACTTCTGATATAATAAGCTTGTTTTTAATCAATTATTTTCCACACCCAGGCATCCCTCACCAACGGCCGCCATCACACCCCACCGCCCCGGACAAAGCCCCTATAGAACGCACTTTGGGCTTGCAGCACCTTCCCCACAAGGGTATAATCCCGCGACCGCTATGGATTTATCACAACTCAAGCAACCCGAACAACCACCACAGGCAACCTGGCCCACACGGCTCTGGGGGCTTGGTATTGTCCTGCTGGCAGTAGCTTTTGCCACCGCGTTGCTCACCTATAATCGCGGAGAAATGGGTTGGATTGTGTTTAATCCGGTAGACGCCGAAGCGGCTGCCAAAGTCCCCTGCACCAATGCCCTGGGCACCATCGGGCTCTACATGGCCGGCTTCTGTTACTGGCTGCTGGGCGCAGCCTCCGTCTACTGCATGCTGCTGCTGAGCATCCTGGGCAGCTGCATCCTGATATTTCCAAGTCGTCGTTTTGCCGGGCAGGTCATCGCCACCATCTGCATGGTGCTCTTTGCCTGTGCCGCCCTCTCCATCCAACCCTATATTCTGCAGCAGTGGGCCGCCAACATCGGTATCGACAGCGTGGGGGGCAAGCTGGGGTATCTGGACGGCAGATGCATCGTCGAACCGCTCATCGGCCGCGACTGGTCGCTCACCCTGTTCATCTGTGCTCACGGGCTGGCGCTCATCTATTTTGCGCGCATGGGATTCCTGGAGTTCTGCCGCGCGTTCTGGGCAGACTGCAACAATATCGCTGACCGCATCCGCGCCCGCCGCGAACGCCGCCGCTCCAAACTGCACGAAATGCAGGAAAACTGGCACCAGCACCTCGACAAGGTGCGCGAGGAAAACCAGAACCCCATCTTCAACAGTACCTTAGCCGAGACGGATAACCCGCCCGCCCCCGTGGCGCAGCCTCAGCCTCAGCCTCAAGCTCAGCCGGTTCGTCGACCTGTCCGCGAGCCGCTGCAGATTCCGCCCCGCCAGGCACCGCTGCCCCCGCGCCAGAGCTCCGGTGTGGCGCGCAACATCTCCCGCTCACAGCGTACCCTCCACCTGGACGAAGAGCCGCCCACTGAGCTGGCGCCGGATTTTGAACAGCATTTCGTCGACACACCGCCACCAGCTCGCCGCACGCCCCCCCCGATCGACCAGCTCCCCGGCATGCGCGCCTCAGCGGCACAGCCGACACCTCAGCCCCGCCCGACAGCTCCCGCGGAAAAAGAAACACCCCGGGAACGCCCGCGCCACCGTGACCACCGCGATACCCTCGCCGCACGCAGCAACGGAGAAGAGCGTCGCAACAACCTGCTGGATCTCATGGGCCAGGTAGAAAACGCCATCGAGCTCAGCAATGCTCCCGGCGCCTCCGAGGAGCAGGAACGTGAAGCCCTCAAGCTCGATAAGCTCGACAAGCCCGGCAGCAAGCTGTCGCGACTCTTCGCCCGCGCCAAACAGCCACAGCCCGCTGAGCCGCAGTCCTCGCCCCACCAGGCAGCCCCCAAGCCGGCTGCGGCCAAATCAGCCCCCCTCAGCAGTGTCGACAAGCGTCCCCAGGAGCCGGATTACCCGCTGCCTCCCTACGAACTGCTGGACTATAAGCCCGTGCCGGCAGAAGTGACACAAGCTGCGGCGTCGGAGATGATGGAAATGCAGCAGCGCATCATCGACACCCTCGATACCTTCAAGATTGCCGTCAGCCCGGGCGACATCACCCGCGGCCCCAGCATCACCCGCTACGAATTCTTCCCGCCCCGTGGGCTGCGAGTCAACCGCATCGCCACGCTCAACAAAGACCTCATGATGTCCACCCAATCCAAATCGGTGAACATCCTCGCCCCCATTCCCGGCAAAGCCACAGTCGGCATCGAGCTGGAGAACGCACAGAAATCGCCGGTATACCTGCGAGAGCTGCTGCAATCCGACGCCTTCAACAACCCGAAGCTTCGTATCCCGGTCGCTCTGGGCAAAGACGTGTACGGCAACCCCGTCATCGGTGACCTGGCAGCCATGCCTCACACCCTCGTAGCCGGTACGACAGGCTCCGGTAAGTCGGTGTGTATCAACAGCATGATTCTCTCCATGCTCTACAAGTTCCGCCCCGATGAACTGAAGCTCATCCTGGTGGACCCGAAGATGGTCGAAATGCAGCCCTACCGCAAGTTGCCCCACCTCGCCTGCCCGGTCGTCACCGTCGCAGCGCGTGTCATCGGCGCCCTGCGCTGGGCCGTCAACGAGATGGAACACCGCTACAAGCTCTTCAGTCAGGTCGGGGTCCGCAACTTTGAGGACTTCAATAACCGCCCGCCGGATGAGGTACAGCAGCCCGAGGAACCCGCCATCGATGAAAGCTATGTCGACTACGATGCCATCGACCGCATGGAGAGCGAGATCCTGCGCCAGGCAGAAGAAGGGCGCGAGCTCACCGATGAAGACCAGGACGAGTTCGACTTCGACGAGGAAGAGCGCATCCCCACCCGCCTGCCCTACGTGGTCATCATCATCGATGAGCTCGCCGACCTCATGGTCATGGTCAAGGATGACCTGGAGAGCAACATCGCCCGCCTCACCCAGAAGGCTCGTGCCGCCGGCATCCACCTGGTGGCCGCCACACAGACCCCCCGTGCCAACGTCGTGACGGGGCTCATCAAGGCCAACATCCCCAGCCGCATCGCGTTCCGCGTGGCCAGTCCGCTCGACAGCCGCATCATCCTCGATACCACCGGCGCAGAAAACCTGCTCGGCGCCGGTGACTGCCTCTTCCTGCCTCCGGGCGGTATCTCCAAGATGACCCGCGTCCAGGGGGCCTGGGTATCCGACCGCGAAATCGCCTCGATCATCCAGCACTGCGCCTCTCACGCCAAGCAGAACTTCGAACAGGGGGTCACGGCTGAAATGAACAACAGCGATGGCAGCGGCGATGGCGGCGGGCGCATCGGCACCAAGAACATGAGCGAAGAAGACTCCGAGCTCTACACCCGCTGCGTCAACCTGGTCATCACCTCGCGCAAGGCCAGCACCTCCATGCTGCAGCGGCACTTCAGCATCGGCTACGGCAAAGCCGCCAAGATCATGGATATGATGGAGGCCAACGGTATCATCGCCCCGTCCCAGGGCTCTGCCCGCGCCCGTGAGGTTCTGGTCGATCCCCCCAACTGACCCGGTTAAGTTCCTGTACCCCTGCCCCTTCCGCGCCCATGCATCGAAGGAGATTCTTTCTGAAGAAAAAGAGTCTCGATGCTGGACACTCTCCCATGAAGACATGAGGGTACTGTACTCAACCATGTACCATCATTCACTTTTCCTGCACGATGAATCGCCATCCTTTCTCCGCATTGCTGCTCGCGGCCCTCTGCCTGCCAGGACTCAGCTCATGTATCCTGCAATCTGCCCTGCACCGCCCGGTTTTTGACTGGGGGAGAGAGGGAAGCGGCCTGCTGGTGAAAGGCCGCTCGGATGTGCTGAAAATCGGCAGCGAATGGGAGGCGGTGCTGCACTCGGTAACAGTGTACCGGGCAGACGGCAGGATGTTCATCGAAGCGTATCCCACCGATTATGTACGACGCAACAGAGCATGGCTTCTGACGCTCGAAGATGACCACCCTCGTTACGAAGCCAGACCCACTGATGCACCGGTGGTCTATGGAGAAGTGGTAAAAGATGCTTCCGGGTATCTGGTACGCACCTATACCCCCTGGCAGGACAGCCTGCCACCCGGAGCCGTGCACCAGACCGGTAAGTTGCTTTTATCCACCGACAGGAGACACCTGTGCGGCCAAGGCGCAGTGCTGGTTCTCACAGACCTGCAGGCCGGACCCCATGCGCTCTGGGCATACCCTCTGGGCACTGTTCTGGCCGTGGCTGATATGCCGCTGACCGTTGCGCTCCATGGCATAGCCGCCGTTGCCATTCCCGTAGTTTCTACCTATGATCAGCTCAGCGGACGCCCCTACCCCCGCAATCAGGAACCTCCTGTGCGACATGACGCACGGACTGAGCAGGAAGACTGAATAACAAAAAAACGCCCAACCACCGGTCAAACGCCATCGGCTCCGAGCTGCCTGGCTGTGCCTGCCGACGAGTAGTCGCACAACAAGGGGGCTTCGGCGTACCGAAGCCCCCCCCTTGAGAACCGGTCGCATGCGGCAGCCGACCACGTCATGACTTTAGCGACGGCGGCGACGTGCAGCCAAGCCCGCCAGAGCCAGCAGGGAAAGCGTGGCCGTGGTCGGCTCGGGGACGGAGCCTGTTACCACAGAACCATTGCTGAAAGAAACAGCTGCTTCCTTTTCTGCACCTGTAGCATCAACAAATGTTACGGTGAGTGCATCTAATCCGGTCACGTTACCCGCGTTTTTGAAGAGTGTTATACCTTCAATGTTGTCGAGAGAATCCACATTCAGGGTGATTGCAACGTTGTCCCCCAGAATTAAATTTTCTTCACCAAGGTCGATGGTAGAATCAGCATCGAAATTAATGGTTCCACCGTTAAGTGTCAGTGCTCCGGTTTCAACATCACCTATAATATTGAGTTTGCCGGAGTTCAGCGTTACATCGGATACGATGGCTGCTTCTTCAAGAGATAAAATGCCGTTTTCTACGGTGATGTTGCCCAGATTAATGGGGGAATTGATTTTGCTAATGCCAAAATCAGAGTTAGCCTTATTTACAACATTAACGGCACCGTTATTCAAAGTAATGCCGTTCATGGCAGCATAACCCTGTACGTTGAGGGTGCCGCCATTCACCTCCGTATTCATACTAATAGCAGAGGCGGAATCTTTTGACGTCCCCATCACAGAGGCTGTGATATTTGCTCCGATTTCAAAAGAGCCGGTTGTTCCCCCGTTAGATGGTGTGAGTCTGCTATCAAGGAAATAGATTTCAGACGGAGTTTCTTCATCAGCAGCAACCTTAAAGCCTTCGGTTTCTACTGAGCTGCCCGATACAAGGAACATTTTGCCATTATCGAAACGCGATTGGCCGTTATATGAGATGGAACCAGCTTTAAGCGTGGAATTGATTACCATGTTTGGAAAGCTACTTGTTGTATTGATAGAAAGCTCACCCGTAACAGTAGCTTCCTGATTCTCAAGAACAACAGCTCCGGTTTCGTGATTGCCATCGATATACTCGCCCCGATATTGCGAATCATCAGCATGAGCTGCACAAGTAACACAAACTGCCAATAGAGAGCTTATAAAGATACTTTTTTTCATAACAATTAAAACACTAGCGGCTTGTATTTTAGCCACAGGGGGATAGTCAAGAATAAAATAAAATTATGACACATATAGATCCCATTATTTATTACTCCGTCAATTTTTAATGGCGGCTCAAGTTAAGCGCTAAATGGGAAGTTGTAGGGGAAGATGTGCGGGCAAGCCCGCACGCGAAATTGCCCTGACGGGCAGCGAAATTCTCGCCTGCGGCTCGAGCGAAATTATCCACAGGGTGGATAGCGAAATTACCGCCGAAACGGCGGTAGTGAAACAGAAACCACCGGTCAAACGCCATCGGCTCCGGGCTGCCTGGCTGTGCCTGCCGACGAGTAGTCGCACAACAAGGGAGCTTCGGCATATATGGACTCCCCCCCTACCCAGCCTCTTTGAGGGGGAGAGCGCCTCATTCTTACAAAGAAGGCCGATTCCGGCACGCAGACGGAATCCGGCATCTGTTGCGATTTGACGTTGGTTCTGCATTTTATTATTGCGGATTCCCGAACACCACTATATAAAATAAGGCATGGATAAGTACACCCGCGCCATCAGAGCAGCCTGTGCCATCTGGCTGCTGATCTTCTGTTTCTTCTCCTTTCCCTGGGGGCTGGCGTATGCGGCACCGGTACTGCTGGCGTTTGCCGTGACGTGGCGTAAGGGCTGGTGCAGTCAGGTGGGAATAGCGGCCGGTTGCGTGTCGTTGCTGTTCACCGGATATTTTCTGATTCGCTTTGCCTGTTGGAAAGCTGCCGGGAACTATGATGCACAGGAAGCTGTAGGACTTGTCTTCCTGTTCATTTATCAGGTCGGCATCAGTCTGGCAGCTATGGTATTCACCTGGTTGTTCTGTAGCGCCTATCGCAATTTGTCCGCCCCGTACGACAGGCAGAAGTAATGCTGGCGCAGGCTCTCATGGCGTTCTCATGTCACGGTAAGCTCATGCATGATTTTTCTCCTGGTTTACTCCCGCCAAATCACCGGGAGAAGTTTCTTGATGGCTCCCACACCATCACCATTTCCTGCTGTGCCGGCGGCATGTCAACGCTTTTTCACGCCGTTATGTACCCCGGCTGCTGCTTAAGAATGCGCAGCAGCTTTGCCGCCGCCGCATCCGGCCGCAGCTCCCGCACCTGTGCCGCCGTGTCTGCTACTTTCTTCTCCTGCGGCGGATTGCGAGCATGGAAAGCGCCAGCAGGCTCAGGGTTGCAGTAGAGGGTTCCGGCACAACAGCAAACCAGAGCATGTTGTTGTCGGCTACATAGCCTCCCCCGATGTATTCGCTGACGAAACCGGAGGTTACCCAGAGGGCGCTGACATCTTGTCCGGCGGCATCCAGCAGGGTGAAATTAATACCATCCCCCAGCACACCATCGGTGAAAAGCCCCTCCTCCTCAAAAAGGAAGCTTCCCGCTCCGCTTATCTGAACGCCAACAAAGGACGCACCGGAGCGGTTGACATCTTCCCAACCACCCCCATCCCCGGACAACACCAGCGTGAGGCCGTCACCGCGGACGTCGACATTCTGCAGCTGGTTTACCGATACCTGTGCAATTTTAGTACCTTTCTCTGTGGTGCTTACAACAGGTGCGGCAGTCGGAGTCAACTCCAGCGTGGTCTTGCTGCTCACCGTCATCACGGATCTGGCAGACGGTTGTTCGTTGTTGCTGCCGGCAATGACCGAGTCGGCATAGATATGTACCATTTCCTTCACGTCCAGCGAACACCCATCATGCAAATCCACCAGGCTGAGTCGGAGGCTCATGTCATGCAGCTCCATAGCCTCGGTCGTTCCCATGGAGGAGATGGCAACGTTTTTCGCCAGAGACGGGGTTGTGTCTGTGCCGCCCAGACTCACCATTGTACCACTGTTTTCCAGATGCAGATTATTAACACTTGCGTCCGACTCATTGTTGTTCGTTACTGCGGCATCCACGCCGGTCATATCCATGACCCCGCTGGCGTCTGTAGTTTCCTTAATGGAGCCGCCCAGGAGCACATGACCACCATCCCGCAAGGTCACCTGGTTCATGTACTGCTTCGTTGCGCCATCGGTAAACTGGATACCAGCCTGACCCCCGGCTACGGTTACTGCTATGTCTGCGGTGGTTTCGGAAGCGGAGCTGTTGGCATCCCGCACCTGCAGCACGGTCATGCTCTTCACGTTGATATCGCCGGTGAACTGGTGGATGTCGCGGATGGCGGCGTAGCCTACCATCGGACCTGTTTCGCCCTCATAGCCCAGACCATCGTCACGCATTTGCGCATCCCCTGCGGCCTGTGCAGCAGCACTGATTTGTTCGTTGTTGAAGATGAGGTGAACATCCTTTCCCGCCATTTCTCCCAGCAGGCGGATAGCGTGGCTGCTGCCGTAGCGGTTGAACTCATCATTCTCCTCATTGATGGAGGCATCCGGATTGAAATTGTGCGTATTGACGGTAACGGTGGCTCCGGAGACAATATCTGTTCTTACCTCTAGGGATTCGTCCTCACCATTGATGTTTTCCGTGCGACGATAATCGGTGAACCAATCTCCATGCCCGGCGATGGTGGCACCATCTGCAAGCAGCACGAAGGCAGAAGGCGCAATTTCTGTAAGCGTGATGGAGCCGTCCGGATTAATGAGCTCTTGCTTAGTCTTGCCGATACCTGCACCAACTCCGGCAAAGGCATCCTCAGTGGCATCGTTGTCCATGGCCAGCACGCCGCCTTTACCCACCACCAGCGCGTGGGGATAGGTAAGACCGACATCTCCCACAACCAGGAAGGTCTCGTCCATCATGTCCAGCGAATGCAAGACCAACGCTTCATCCACCACAAAATGACCGCCCTGTATGGTCAACTCATTCAGCCAGGCACTGTTGACGGATTGGGTGGCGTTACCTTCCTTCAGTACGTTGAGCTCGCCATCTGCATCGTGGCGGCCGTAATGGTGTTTTTCATGGCCGATATCCGTAGGCGTGCCTTCATACTGCACGGTTTTCTGGAAGTCGCCGAAACCGAGCACACCATCATAATCACCCTGAATGGTACCCAGTATCTGCAGTGTGATGGCCTTTTCGTGGCTCATGTTCACAACGGAGGAATTGATGCGTGCACCACTGTTTCCGCCGCCAATCAGGGAGTTTACCTGCGCAATCTGAGGGGAACCGGCGGTTGCCGTTCCCAGCGCATCCAGCGCCAGCACAGTGCGCTCCGTACCATGCTCTACCGACAGGTCGATGTTGGCGTTGAGCCAGTTACCGCCGCTGGCATCCTGTGCTTTGTCCACGGTCATGATTTCCAGCTGCACCTTGCCGCCGGCGGCATCCGGGTCTGTGGTACCCTGGAAATTGCCGTCCATTCTCACCGTGCCGTGGAAGTTGTCCGGATTAAGCACCTTGAAGACGGCATAGCTGTACTGGCCCGTTTTATGGGAAAAACCATAGAGCGTCACCACTGTATCGGTGTCGCCCGCCAGCGTGGTTAACACCATCTTCTTATCGTGGGCGTTGCCCAGTCGGGCATCCACCAGCGCATCATAGTCCGCGTTGCTGGGGTCCACATACACGGAAGTTCTGACGGTATTCTGAATAACCGTGGTTTCCATCTGTTCGCCCTTGAAGGCGTGCAGATGCGCATATTCCGCCTTGTTGTCCGCAAAATCCGCCTGCAAGAAAGAGCCATTGACAATGTATATCTCACCGGTGCCCAGCGCATTCTTATGCTGCATCACGATGCGGCCACCTTCCAGCACCGTACCGCCGGTAAAGCTGTTATCCGTAGCCAGCACCGCTGTGCCGTCACCCATCTTGCGGAGGCTCGTGGTGCCGCCCTGGAACGCCTCATTCAGCTCAGAGTCCTGAGCCTCATCTATATACCCCGAGCCATAGAAATAATAGTTGGTAGCATCATCGGTGTTCTTATCATTCAAGTTAAAATCCGCGCCAATAACAATGGAGGCAGGAGCCACGCGCCCCACAATCTGCACTTTTTGGTAACCCACGGCGGCATCCTCCACGCCGTCAATGGCAAAGCCCTCCTCCCCGGCCAGAACCACATTACCATCATGCAGTGGGGTGGTTACATTCACAGTGTCGATACTGTTCAACGCAGAGATTCCATCCCACTTCACGGGCTCGTAAAGATTGCCAAAGAGTACAAGAAGGCCATCTTCATAATTGCGGTTTTCTTTCCACCTGTGATCAGCATCATCCACACTTTGCGTGGTGGAGTTCTGCCATATATAGTTGGCAGTTACACCCTCATAACTACCGGAAAGCATGCCGGACCATGTGCGGCGCGGGTCGCCCACCACATTCATGACCAGATAATCTCTGCCGTCTTTTTTCTGGATATCCAGCTCGCCATAATAACCGGAACCCAGTGAAATATTACGCCCGGTGATGGCAGCGTTAGGATTGCCTGCATCAGTATTCACAACAATGGCATCAGCAGATGCCAGATAGTACGTCAGCTCGGGGTCATACTGCTCAGCGAGATTAACGTTGCTGAAGTTAAGCGTGATATTGGTAGAGTTAAACACAGTCAGCGTATCGCTCACATCCAACAGAGTATAGACATAGTTTGTTCCCGTTGAAGGCATCACGCTGTTAATATCGAAAACGATATTGGTACCTGCGCCGGAGTCTGCCAGGGTGAGGCTGCCCTCTACTATAGCCTGAGTCGGCAGAGTGATTCTGCCCGGCTGCTTGGTGGCACTTACCTCCAGCAGCCCGCCACCTACTGTCAGCTCGGTATTGGTGATGCCGGAGAGGTAGTCCCACGGATTGTCCTTTACACCGATTCCGGTGACTCCCAGTTTCAGCACGGAAGAACCTGCCAGTTTCAGGGCACCGCTCACGGAAAGATTATTGAAACCGAGTATACCATCCATCACCGACAAGTTCACCAGATTGGCAGAATGAATATACTGGGTTGCCAGGCCTCTCTTTTCCAGACTGAGCATCTCCACACCCAGCGAGCCATCACCGAAAGAGGCGGGGTTGGCTGGTTTATTTTCTTCATCAACGGAAGAAGTTGACAAATCAATGTAAGCCTCTGTGGGGCGGGTATAGGAATGGGCAAAGCCCATGGAACCGGAAAAGATGTGTTCATCGGAGGAATTATCCTCCAGCACCAGATTGGTGATACCATCTGTCACCACGCGGACTGCCCAACGCTCATCCGCTTGCTTCATGAGGTCATTTTTGGGGAACTTACCCTCACCCAAAGCAGTGGTAGTCTGCTGGTTGTCTTTTTCCCATGAGAAATTCCACCCTTTCCCCAGAAACTCAGCTTCCAGAGATTGGATGGTGATGTGTGAGCTCTCACTCAATACCAGAATATTATCTGAGGTGAGAGCTTTCCCTATATCACCATATTTGTATTTATTGTTGCCGGCATCGCGTATTCTCGGGTTGTCGCGCGTTAAATCCAGACAAGCCTCGGAGAACACATCATCCACCAGAACCAACTGCACCGCACCGCAAAGGAATCTTTCGTCCGCAACGGAGCCTTCGTGGTTGCCTTTTGTTCGATGGTTGAATTCGTTTAAGAGCCGCACCGTGCCGGTGAAACGCTCCGGAGTCTCCCCCGGTGCGGAAACCGCCTGTTTCTCATTGATGGCAAAGGAGGATACATAGTTAAACGCTACCCTACCATTGCTCTGGTAGGCTTCGTAATCCGTCGGCATGACCATATAGGAGTAGCCATAGAGCCACAGCTCACCATCACCGCTGAGACCGCCGGTCAGGTTCAGGGTGCGCCAATCAGTCGGCACTCGGTCCTCTCCGTAGGAGCCGGTGCCGGTGGAAATGGTGACGTTTCCGGTGATATCCAGCCTATTTCTCAGCTCCGGTGCTCGGTATGCGGCATCGGAAGAATGGTAGTTCACCAGCAGCTCAGAACCATTGGCCATGCTGATGGCACCCGAACCGGCCGCATAGTCACAGCCGATGTAGAGGGTTGTATCCGCCCCCATGAAAATGCCGCCGCTGAATGTGTTGGCAGTGTTAAGGATAGCGGTGGCGGCGCCTTCGAGGGTAAGGGATGTTGCGCGGATGTTGCCGTTGCTGTCCGTATAGTCTGCGATGCTTCCGGGGCCATTAAAGGAATAGCCGTAATTCAGCACGGCACTGCCGGTGCCGCTGGTTTCTGTCGCGTTATCGGCGCTGATAACGATACTTCCCGGCGCTACGGTGTCGCTCAGGGTAATGTCACGTTGGCTGCTGCTGTCATCGAACTGCACCGGGCGCCCATCCGAATAGGGCCCATCCTGCCAATTCGAGCTTTCTGCCGTTTCCTGACTCTGCCAGACACCATCCACCCCGCCTTTCCATATCAGAGCAGGCATGGCAGCTACATCCAATGAAGCAGCCACCGGCTCACCGGCGTCCCCGGCTAATGCCGTGTACAAAATAGCTTCTCCATGAGCTTCCTCCGCCGTAGAGTCAGCCGCGTCATCCTCCACAACATATTGTACCCCTTCTAGAATTGGGGGGGGGGGTAGCTATATCTTGTGCAAGACATGTATCAAAACCTGCCCCTAAAACGACATAAAAAAGCGAACCGGCCACCGCACTCGCCCGAAAACTACAGGAACAGCAAGATGAACACCTCTTTTTCATAAAGCATTTACAGGACAAATTGATGACAATCGACTCGAATACAGCAGAACGCGGGTGTTGTACCACTTTCGAGAGTTTATTACAAGCTAATAATTAGGAAACGTCGTCATAGAGACATAACCGCCCCGAAAAGAACGCGGCAGAAAGAGGGGCAACTTGTTATAAAGTATGGGCATCTCCCATACGCGCCATAAAAGCCGGAAACCGGGCAGAAGGAAACGGATATCCTCAGGTTCTTCCGCCCCGCTGACTGGACTACGGATGAGGCCGGTAATGTCCTGCTCATCTTCGTGGACCCGGTGGGCAACTGGAACAATGGTTATTATATCATCTACCGCCGCAATGACCGGGATATGTTCGAATACACGGGAACGGTACATGTCGGTTCTCATATAGGCTGCTGGAAGAATGAGATTGAGTTTGTGGAAGATGGCTTTATCCTCACTTTTGACAACATCCAGGGACAGCCTGCTATCCGCCACTTGTTCCGATATGATAATCCGGAAGATTTCTGCATTCCCCGCCATGCTCACTAATCAGCAAATCCTCCCCTTGCTGTCCTGTTTTTGCGATATTGGTAACAAAAATACAGGATACGCGCAGCAAAATGCCCGCTGGGGAGCGTCTATTCATTAAAAAAGAGTACTTTCTGACATTTCTGGTTGCGGATTTGCGAAGAAAATGTATTATTGCTCCGGCAATAGAAAATGGCGGTTATTTCTGAGCATAGGAAACACTCTTCTTTTTGAAAAGATTTGCCATTTTTGTCTTATTTTTCTGATTATCTTCCATGTGTTCGCGCATCTGTTGTTCAAGTTCCTTTTTATTTTTTGCCGGCTCTCTTTGCCCAATCGCGCTTTTTAGGTCGGCGTTAACCAATTCATCAGGATTGAGTTCGGGCGAATAGGCAGGTAAATAAAAAACGTGAATCTTAGCGCTGTGTTTCTTATTGTTCTGGCAATGAAAGATTGATCGGTCGAAAAGATGGAAATTTGCCGGGAAGTACGAAGTCAAAAGGACGATGGACAAGGTACAGAATTCCGCTCGCTCTGCTCGCATGATGAACGATGAAGGACTCTTAGCGTTAGTTGAAACCATCTGCGCGCAGCGCAGCGAACTTTTCATTCGTACTTCGTCATTCGTCAATCGTACTTCCCTACAACTTCCCATTTGGCTAATCGCTTGAGCAGCCATAAAAAATTGCCGGAGCAATAATGCAGCTCCTTTTCATCGCCAACCAATAAAACGAAGCAAGTCAAAAAATACTCAAGAGCACCGGAAGTCGGTCATTCAACGGTCACCACAAATTCCTTTTCCACTGTTTTTCCATGTTCGTTGAAAAGTTGATATCGGAGCACATCTTCACCGCGGAACCCGGGTTTGGGGGTGTACATGACCGTTTCCTTATCCAGCCAGGTCACACGCCCACCCTGGCCGGAGGAGTCATTCCACCTGATGCGGGATTGTTTCGCAAAGCTCAGCAGGCGGGCCTCCCCACATGGAATCACAAGCGGTTGGTCCTGCGCGGTTGACGCAGATTCCGGCCTGACCAGGTAGGTCAGATCCCAGCGCGGCAACCGGAGCTTATCCAGATACCGGGCGGCTCCGTCAGATGGGAACAACTTGAAGTGGGCAAAATAGGGGCGAACATCGCGTTTCGCGGCTTCAGACAGGCCGATGAGGTAGCGGTCAATCTTCGCCTGGTCATGGTCGCCCCCCTGCACAAAGTCCCACTTGTACATGTCATCTTCCTTATTGCGAAGCCTCCTGATGGTGTCCTTGATGCACTCCCAGCCAAAATCCTCGGCATAGCCTATCATCATGCTGGTAATGGGGTACGACCAATGGTGTGTGCCTTTGGAGTCGATTTTGTACCACATATCCTGGCGGATTTCTGCCATGGCTGCGTCATCGGGGTTCAGCAGATTGCGGATGTGGGCATCATGGGAATCTTTCCAATTGAACGACTTACCCTTGCGGGCCTTCATATAGTATCCGCCCCAATTCGGCGTAGATTCAGCCCAGAACGAAAGTTCCATTTCCCAGAAGTCGCAGTGGTGCCCATGTTCGTGCAGGAAGTAGGGTGAGTTATTCTCTTTCATGGCCTGCAAATTCAGCAGGTACTCCATGTTCCCCATGTTCCAGTGGAGCGGCCAGTATGAAATCCCCTCCTCTGCATAATAGCCGGCGTGCATGCGGAATGGGTGCTGAGGGTAATAGGCGTAAAAGTCCTCCATATCACGAGTGTTGGTGTCCCACCAAGTCATCAGCTCGGTGGGGTTATCCAATTTCTGCAGCCCTTCCCGGTGCACCAGCAGCACTACATGCGGGCTCACCAGTTCTCCCCAGGGCGCAGGTGCCTTTTTCAGCCGCTCCCAATCATCATCGGAGTCTTTCCCCAGAATAAATCGGGGAGCCTCCAGCGCACCCTCTATGGTGATGAGGGAGTCCCTGAGCTCCACCTCCCTGGGCACTTGCAGCAACATGAGTCCACCGTGAGGTGTCACAAACGTGTTGACCGCCGCATCCAAAGGAAACCAGCGACTGTTGTCGGGCATACAGACAAGCGGACGCCCTTTCTCCGGGAAATGGTGCCCAACCTTCATCTGAAGCCCCTTGCCCACAAGATCTGTCGGTAATTTTACCGTAAATGCTTTACCGGGTATGGCGTAAAGCCCGACCGAGACAAACTCATTTCCCCACTTCTGCCCGCTGGAACGGAACGCCTGAGTGATGCTGACAGGTTTTGATTTCGGCGGGATGTGGCCAAGAGACGCAGCCAGACGGTGGGGCCCAAGCTTGAGCAACTGCTTGAACGACAGGGATTTCAGCCAGGCTTCTTCCATATACAGCAGCCGTTTGGCCACCGGATTGCTCACAGGAGAAGCCGGAGAAGCCACAATACCGGCTGCCGCCTTTACATAGGGCTGCATCTCTTTCTGAAATTGCGCCGGCTCCTTGGCGGCGCACGAATTCTGAGCATTCAGCAGGGCATCATCGAGCAGCTTGCTATCATTTGCCGAAAGGGAATCCAACCAAACGGGTAATTGTTCAGGCTTTTGCGCGAGCAGTTCCTGCAGCAGGTCTTTGCTCCGGCTTTCCCGCACCACCGTCTCTTCCCACATTTTCCGCAGGGGTGCGTCCATCCTGAGCCTGAAGTGCTTTTGAGGTATGATACTCTTTCCGATTCCGGGGCCTTCCCACGCAAGCGCCACATGGTCATCGGCTATGGCATCAGCATGATGTACAACCAGGTAATACTTCTTGCCCCGCTTCAGCTGCACCTTGCCGGAGCAAGCGCCTCGCTCAAAATGGTGGCGAGGCATGTAGCTTGTCACCTCACAAATTTTGGTCAGATTTTCCGCGTATTCATCCGTACTCAACCATAATTCCGCGGCATCATCTGCTGCCAGATAAAACGTGTATTCGCCGCTCTTCGGCGGCACCAGCAAGGCGGAGTAACGAACCCCATAATAATCCTTCCCTCGGGAGGCCGCATCAATCTTGCGTCGGATGCTGACGGCATCAGGCTTGCGGCTTTTGCACACATCCGCCAACACGGAAATACCCCCCTTAGGTAAACCCTCCCAGTATTCCGCGACAACACCATGCCGCGGCGCTTCCGGTGCCGACATGGCCAGACCCGCAACCGACAGTAAGACCGCTATAGAAACGTTTCTCATAAACCGATTCTGACACATTTGAATCAATTATCAAGTTTTTTTTGACTTCAAATCCTATGTTGTCACCAAATTCAGGACACGACACAGAACTAAGTCTGCCAGGCTTGCGTAAAAGCCCGGATGAGAGGGTGGAGCAACCACGAAACACCTCACGCGCTTTCGCCCGCTATGTTACAAGTTTTCGCAAAAATCAAAAAAATCTTGAAAAAAAATGACTTGCATATCTCCAAAATCCTGTCAAACTGTCTGTGTGGTTGCATAGCTTGTTTGTGCAAGTACGTGTTTTAGCTTATTTATTGTACTGCAAATAAACATGTTATGCAATCACAATTCCTCTTTATGACGAGTTTTAGTTTTTAATTTTCAATTATACCAACGCGTAAATATCATCGGATCATACAGCAATATATCGACGAAAAATGATGTGAGACAGCCTAAACGACCCGCTACAAATACACGCTTAGTTATGACCAGCTCCCAATTACATAAACTTCTTACCACTGCCGCCCTGAGCCTTGCGGCGGGTGTGATGCTTTTTACGGATATAGCGCTGGCTTCTGAAAAAAAACCGGGGATGCGCTTGGAATATGTAGCTCTCCATTTGCCTGATGGCAGTACAGATTTCGTGCCTAAATCGAAGTTTTCTGCCGATACTTTACGAGGCATACAGTTGGTCGCCTCGCAGAATTTTACAGAAGGGAAAAAACTTCTGCAGCGGCAGGCTGAAAATGGCGACGAAGCTGCTCGTTGTGTTTTAGGTATCATGCAGATACGTGGCGTTGGATTCAGAAAAAATGTTCAAGCAGGATTAGAGCAGATAGAACAGGCTGCACAAAACGGCTTTACCCGGGGCTATTACTATCTGTCTTACGTAAGCGCTTTTACGCAATTTTCCGTAGAACAATCGCTGCAATGGGCCATAAAAGGAGCAGAACGGGGAGATTTTACCGCTTTGACGGAAATGGCTTCTCATTTTTTTAACATCGCACAAGGCACAGATTCTTCCCTTCGTCTCAGCAAAGAGCAAGCTCTTCGACTTGGTATGAATTTTGCCAAAGAAGCAGCCAGGCGAGGCAGTCAGACAGGGTATAATCAGGTGGCAGCTACCTGTCGGAACCACTTGAAAGTTTTCGGGAATAAGGCTGTCGATATACTTCGAGAGTTGCAGCCTCTATTTGCTGATGCAACAAATCATTTGACTGTGATTCTGGCAGAACTTCAGCGTTATGAAGAGAGTCTGGAATTGGCTCTCAGATGTCCGGAGGACCCCAATGCACAATATATTGCGGGGACGTTATATCTCCGACATATTTCGCCTCAAAGCAATCTTCAAAAAGGATTGGAACACATGAAAAAGGCTGCTGAGATGGGGTTCCGTCCTGCAATCTGGTTTTGGATTCTTTTTTATGAAAATCCGTCCTCACAGCTCCCTCACATTTCTGGTCTGAGTCCGGCCCCCTCCGAATCAAGAAGACTGACCATCGCTCTGGCTGCCAGTGGTGATAATGCAGCTAAGGCATATTTAGCGCGATATTATTATGAAGGCTTTGGCGGTGAACAGAATGTAAGAAAGGCTGCGGAATTGTTGCAGGAGCTTTTCTCTGACGAATCCACATATTGCCCGCATGCCGAACAGTATTACCGGCAATGGAAGAGATTAGCTAGGAATGGAGATGCTACTGCACAGGAATTTATCCGAGAATTTGCCGACATCGGTGGAAAAGAGCCACCCTCCGGAATCAAAGACCCCTCATTGAAATAATAAAACACCACCCGCAAGACCAGGACGTCGCCAAAGCTGGGCAAGAATGCGCCCCGGCTCTCGGCCTACCCTTGCAGGTGTCTTTTTGTTTCCCAGGGGCGTTCGCCAGGTACCCTACCCGGTGGTCTCATGACGAAAAAGCCATGGTTCAGCGTGTTTTTGCTGGTATAATGTTACTGCAGTGCGACTGAAATGATTCCCTGCTCGAAATTGCCATGGGCTAAATCGTAGATGAACGGTATGACTTCGTTCCCATCAGGGTCGAGGAACCCGACCTTCTCGTTTTTCTTATCTGTTTTCTTGACGAGGTGCAGACGTTGCTCCGAAAAACTATAAGGGTGGGCGTGTAAGAAGTACCCGGAACGATAGAGATAATCTGTGAGCTGAGCCCCAGTGGCATCAGCCAGCGCGTAGTTAGGCCCCTTGGAAATGAGAAGGCGTTTTTCTCCCACGTTATGAAGATAACGGTGTTTCCTGGGAGGAATAAGCACCTGGCCGCTGGCGTCCATCAGATAGCAGAAATTATCAGATTCGATGGAAATCAGCCCATCCCTGCATTGGATATCCGGGTCTGTGACATTATCGATCAGATGAGCCGGGTAAGGTAGCTCAAAAAGGATATTCCAATCCTTATCGACAAAGTAATCCTTGCCGTCGGGCGTTCGCATGTAGCGCATCCCCTCCCGCAAATCTCCGATACAGGTAAACTCCGGTCCGAACTTCTTGCCGGTCATCAGCTCCACACATCGGAGCCGGTCATCTTTGTAGGTTTTGTAAGGTATATAGAATGGCCGGTCTTCTTCCCACATCCAGATGAGCTTGTCCGGCAGCTTTCCCAGGTCTTCCAGCAATTTGTCTCCATCGGCTCTTATCTGCAGGTGATCGTGAGCGTCTTTTACAAGAAAATGTCCGCCCGGGGCAGTGAGCGGCAATATCAATTTGTAACCTTTGCTCAGGATGGAGCGTTGCTCGCGGACAGACCACAGGAAAGAATTCGCCCCGGATTTGTCATTTTCATGCGCAGCGTACAAATCTCCGAAACAATGATATACCCGGTGTTCCCGAAAAGGAAGGTCTATCATCCTGCCGTCTTCGCGATGAATGAAATGAAAGCGGGAAGTTTCGGAAGGAGGCTCGTCTATCAGCATAAGCCAACCATTTGGGCAGACATGAATGCCCCAGAAACGTCCAAACGGGAGTTCGTTTCCAAATCGGTCAATGATGAATGATTCGTTCTTTATTTTGCGTGCGCACATACTGTGTATAACACTCTACCATATTGGAGAAGGAAATCAAGGATTGAGGTGTGATTGGTTTAGTCTTTTTGTGGAGCCGGCTTCTGCACCGAAGGCGTTTTATTTATGCTGCACGCTTGACCACCGGACGCATTCTGTGCCGCCCGTCCTACAGCTTCCCGGCCAGTATCTCGCCCATCAGCAGTATCGACATCTACGACAAGAGTCTGTACGGGGCTGAGGAATCCGCCAACAAGTTCGAGACGGAGCTCATCCAGGCAATCACCGGCTTACCCAATATCCGGTGGTGGCATCGCAATATCGCGCGAACGGGTTTCGCTATCAATGGCTTCATCAACCACTGTCCGGATTTCATCGTGAGAACGCGCTCCGGGAAGATTGTCATCATCGAGACCAAGGGCGACCATCTGACCAATGAAGAGACACTGGACAAGCTGCACTTGGGCAGAGCGTGTCAGGAACAAGCCGGGCCGGGGTATCGCTACTTCCTCGTGTTCCAGGACAAGGATATCAGCATGACCGGGGCATACCCCATGAGTGAGTTCCTCAAGATTCTGGCCGAACTATAACCAACGCACAAAACACCACTCAGGCTCCTCGTTGATACGCCCAGACAGGCAGCAAGACCATGACCCGAACCCGGCAGACCAAGGGCTCCACTTCGAGCGAATCCTCTCCTTGCAGCTCTGTTTTTGCGCCATCGGCAACAAAAATGCAGGAAACGAGCAACAAAAACACCCGCCGCGAGCGTCTATTTATTAGAAAATCTGCACTTTCTGCAATTTTAAGTTGCGGATTCGCGGCTGGGATGTGTTAGTATAAGTAAGAAAGGAAAAATCACTACTATGTACTTGTTTTCTAAAAATCTCATTTATATAGCTTTGCCCCTCGCTTGTCACGTCTCGATAGCCGGAGAGGCTCTTGTGTATTTTCAGGAGGCCATGAAGCTCATTGACGTGCACAATCGAAAGGTGCTGGAAGTGCTAGACTCTTTGCCTAATAAATACAGTCACGCCCAAATGATTGCTGCATACCAGTCCATTTCTCCGGAACTCGAGGAACTGAAAAAACAGATAGTCGCTTGCAACGGACAATATAAGGCTCTCAGAAAAGAAGGCGAGCTTTATCCTACGGAGGAAATGAGCATCCATCGTTATAATCAGAAATGCACGTATGATACCGCCTTGCGGAGACTGAGTGAAAAACGCAGCACTTCAAAGGGAACCCCTATTCAGCTTCCCTTTATTGTAAGTTCTTTTTCAGACAAGCAGTTGCTGCACAAAGATACAGACAAACGAACCCGGGAATTATGGTCACAAGCTAAGGCAGAGCTTCTTGGCGCCATCGATATTCTGCAATCTATTCAGAATGAAGAAAGCGCTCAATATATCTCTATAGATTTTCTCAGTAAAGCCCTCCGTTACTTCGCATACATCAGATTATACGAGCTGTACCTAGAAGAAGATAGTGAAGGGGCAGCAAATACGGCAGAACTCATTAAAAAAGAGCACCCCATCATCATCGATGTGCTTAAAAAGGAATTGCAAAGGCTGAATCAAGTTAATTATTATGGCAATGAACAGCTGGCAAAAACTTTACGTCATCCAGCCTTTACAGCGCAGCTATAACCATGTCCACCATCCCCCGAATCCTGACCACCACAGCCCTGTGCCTCGCGGCGGGGTCGGGCACGTTAACTGCGTCAGAATGGAAAAATCATTATCCGGAAGAAGCAGTTGTTATTCAAGGCGTCTCCTCGCAAATAACCGCCGATTTAGATGAATCGAGTGTGCTTTATTCTTATTTTGCAGCCGATAGTAAAATAGCGTACATAGAAGAAAGTTTTTCGACAAGTATGGTAGCCGTATGCATCAGATACCTTTTTGATGAGTCTGGCGATTTCGTTGCCGCCACCTGCCGGATATCCACACAGAGCGTCTTTTCTGATGAGTGGACACATAGCCAAATGATTCTAGTTCGAGGTCAACATCTTAAAGTTGAACGATGCGGGATAAGTGAAGCGATAGATGAAAGAGCCAAGCGTATCATGAAACGTTGCTTGGCTGATTGGAGACAACAGAGCAAGAAAATATGAAAATGACCAAGTTCCAATTCCCCAAAATCCTGACCACCACAGCCCTGTGCCTTGCAGCGGTACCCATATTAGCAGCAGAGGAGAATCAAACGGAAGCTGCGTCCGTATCTCCTACATACGAAGAGTATCTGACCGCGAAAATCAAGTATTGCCTAGAGGTCTTAAATATATCGAAAGGTATTCATGATAAATCTTCAGCAGATGCTGCGGTTTCGCGTTGGGAAGAGGCGGAAAGTCGCTTGCACACGCACCCGGCCATAGTGTGTTATGTTGATATACCGACGAAAGAGGAGCAGGCAGCGGCGGCGGCTCATATTTCATCAATTTCTGGTAATGAAAATATATTCAGAGAGCTGGAGGCTGAAAAAATAAGGCTGAGTAAAGCCCATTATTATAACAGCGAGTCGCTGGCCTTTCTTCTGGCCGGGGATCCGATGTGTGCCTATCCTTGTGTCCCGGCAACGCCTGATGTTTTGCAATTATTTACCGCAGAGTTCAAGATGAGGCTGCTCGCCCATGTAGGGGTGCTTAATCTGGCGGGTGGCCCAGGCTGTACGCCGGAAACGGCATGGAGGATAGCTGCCCATCCCGAGAATGAAAAAGCCATAGAGCGCTATATTACCCGCAAGGCGCGCCTCAATTATTCGCCGGGAATGCTGGAGGCTGATGGCTTTCGATTTAACTTGACAAGCAGCGGGAGTCAAAGAATGGAGGATGGTACCTATTTGTTTCATATTTACCGCGTTATTCCGAATTCATCCACCTCTGCTTATCAATTGAAGCAATACTTCCGCATTGAGACGGTTACGCATGAAAAGCCTTCCGTTAAATCTGAAACTGAGATTTTGTCCATCGCCGCACGCGAGTTTGGGCACGATATGAAGGGGTATACGGCGCGTTATGAAGTCCCGTACTATTATGTAGAGCTGACCGACTTTGACGAACCGATGACGCTCGGAGGCGGTCCCGCGCTCAAAATCAACGCCTATACCGGTGAAATAATTGAACGTTATTTTACAGAATGACCATGCCCACCATCCATCGAATCCTCGCCACCAGAGCCCTGTGCCTTGCGGCGGTGGCCGTAGCACCGCTTCATGCTGAGTGCTCACTTGCGTATCTGCAACCGGAGCAAGCGCAGGAAGTCATTGATATCTATCGCCACACTCCGGAGCTGAGCGCGGAGTACGAATCGAGATGTAATTGGTTTTTTGTTCCCATGCTGTATCATGAAATCACACCGGACTGTTATCTGCTTTGCGTTGAAGTCGGTTCCGGCGCAATTATTTATTTGTTCAGTTTGGTAAAAAAACAACCGGATAGCAGCTGGCAATTGCTCAACCATACAATCATGAGCCCCGGATACCCCGGGCGTGACCTCCGCTGCAAATTCGAAAATGACCGCTACCTCATCGAAATACTGTGTGGAAAGGAATGGAGCACTGGTTTTACCGGAAGATTCTCTCAACCGACTCGTACTTATCAATATATCAATGTCTCCAAATGAAAACTATTTCCTCGTCTATTCCATCGGCAACAAAAATGCTGGTAACACGCAATAAAATGCCCGCCGTGAGCGTCTATTTATTAGAAAATCTGCACTTTCTGCCATTTTTTTGTTGCGGATTCGGTGATGTGTTAATATAAGTGTATAGAAGATAACAGTATGCTAGATGACATTTTTTCATTACTCTGCTGGATTGGGGGTAAAATACTCGATTTTAAGATACATGGTTTCAGATGTGGCCTTTTCTTTTTCACCATAATCCCCCTGATTATTTTCATCATTCTGGGCATCGTTTACTCATAAGTACCCAGTTAGGGAAAACCACATGACCATGTCCCCGTTCCGTAAAGTCCTCGCCACCACAGCCCTGAGCCTTGCGGCGGTGGGGGTGAGTTCGTGTATCTCATCCAATTTTTCTGAAATCACTGCAGAAAAAAGCCTTTCGAGAACAGGTATTATTGTTGGCTCTGGCGACAGGATAAAGATATTAAAACATGAAAGAAAATTTTATCTTGCAGGAAACGTAGTCACTTATAATTTAAAGTACGAGAACTATTTTTCGGAAGTTCATCATGGCAGAAAAATCCTACAAACCGAAGATATCGTTCATCATGTGCACCCCCGGACATTATATTTACAAATTGATTCTCGATTCGTGGAGCGCATAGAGCAATTTTTACACCTATCTCCGACTGAACAGACAGAGTTATTTGTTTCTCTTTCTAAGTATATGAAGGAAGGAAAGTGGATTAGCTTGAATGGGGAGGATACAATAAAAGAGATTCCATTAAATGAGCAATGGAGGATAATCAATGTAAAAAATGAGAAGCATTTTTTGAGTGATATTTCATCTGTTGTCGTTTTCCTAGCTGTCGATATTCCTTCTACAACATGCGCAAACGCTTTGTTCCCTCTGGTTGTGCTTTATGGACTTGTATCTGGTTCGGGGCGGTAATATGTTCGTAGGCGAAATGCAGGAAACGCGCAACAAAATGCCCTCCACGCGCGTCTATTTATTAGAAAATCGACACTTTCCGCAATTTTTTGTTGCGGATTCGGTGACGGGAAGTATTATCTTAAGTAAAGGAGATATCGAATAATGAAGAGAGGCATTCGCAGAGTGTCGAGCATGAATCTATTACGTCGGCGCGTGCTGTTTTTATGTTTACTACCCTTGTGCCTCGTGTGGGGGCTTGTGGGCTGCGTCACTCAAGTGAGTTCCGGGGATGCTTTGGAGCATGTGGGGCGTAAACTGCGTATGGAAAGTACGGTGACTGCCTGTTATGAATCGGGGGATGGGAGCAACAGACGCATCTATGCTCAAGTAGAAGCCACTTATAGGGAACTTCGTGGGTCAATCGTAAGCACCTGTTCCATAGATTTGTGCTCCCATACCACAGGCTGGCCTTCTTCTTCTTTGGTAAAAGGTAGCGAGGAAAAGCGTAACTACTACATACTGCTCTCTGCGGATGAAGCAAAGAAAGGTCCGGGGCTTAATGTGTCGGAGCCTCCGGCTTCTGCTCCGCGTGTGCTGACAGAAGCAGAGTTCGCCAAGCTGCCGACCCAACGATTGAACATTTCTCAGAAACGATTGGATAGGTTGGATTCTGCTTTGAATACAACGATTCTTCGGCATTATGATTATGTATACTCAAGCTCTCATTATCTGCGCCGCCCTCTCAGTTATGGTTTGCGAGCTGTGGATTGGCCGCTTACGGCAGCTATCAATGCGGGGACCGCGGCAGCGGGGGCTGTTTGGTTAGTAGTCGGGGGAATTCCCTATCTGATAATAGAGCAGATGGCAGGTGAAGCGAGCGACACATCTCAGCCATCAGAATAGACTTAACCTGAATAAAGAAAATCATGCCCACCATCCCCCGAATCTTTGCCACCACCGCCCTGTGCCTTGCTGCGGTGGGGGTGAGCTCGTGCGACTCCCGAGATATTCAGAGAGATGCCGCTTTCTGTTGGTATCACAATGGAAACCATTATGTGATAGAGTTGGAAAAGAAAGCACTCACCCCACAGAATGTGAATCAAAGTGGGCTGATGAGCAGCGAAACAGGTCGGAGAACCTACACCCCATTACAACACTGCATTGAGAAAGGCGATATAGAAGGCGTACGAATGTGTTTAGCACTGGGCGCTGACCCGGAAAAACGCGTGGAGACCATGCACCATGAACTGTTGCCGGGGAGTAAAGATTTTTATCAAGGCATGGCGGGCTACACACCTCTGCATCTGGCTGTGTATCTGAAGCAATATAAAATTGTCGAATTGTTGCTGGAGTCCGGTGCAGATATTGAAGGCTCTGTTGGTTCGGACGGTAGTACTCCCTTAATGCGAGCAGCTTATTGGGGAGATGCCGACATGGTGCGTTTGTTGCTGAACAAGGGCGCAAATGCACAAGCAGAAACCGGGGGAAAATGGTGTTGGGAGGCAGTGTACCAGGGAAAGACGGCCATGGATTTTGCCCGGGAAGGTGGTCACGCCGATTGTATTGAATTGCTGTTGCCCCATAGTGAAATGAATGAGAGTGAGTAGAATGCCCCTCATGTCCACCCATCCCCGAATCCTGACCACCACAGCCCTGTGCCTTGCGGCGGTGGGCGCATGTTCGTTAAGTTCAGCAGAAACAGCGTCTCCGTCTCTCGTTGGCAAAGTGCTGGTGCTGAAAATCAAAGATGCCGAACAGCGTTACACGTTTTCTGATTCTCATGTTGTCCGCAAAACCTTTCCTCTCAGTTCTTTTACAGAGGGGACAAATCGGCAAGTATGGAACGAAGTTTATTACGTTTATTCTCCGGAAACAGCCGAATTTTACGAAGAAAACCGCATAAACTCCACATCAGGAATGGTACGAGACGGTTACGGCTGGACTCGATGGAAACTCCTATTTAATACAGCATCGGCAGGTACAGCTACGCTCATTACCAAACATCATTTTTCGCTCAGGCGTCACAAGGTCGGCCTGTCAGTACCTTTCAGGGTCGAGCCTTTACCGCCCGATACTCATCTTAACCAAGTTCAGAAGAAAACTTTTTGACCATGCCCACCATCCTCCGAATCCTGACCACCACAGTCCTCTGCCTTGCGGCGGTGGGGCTGAGCTCGTGTGTGTGGACTCAGGTTAGCACGCAACTTTGAGCTAGCAGCTTGCAATGGAACCCGGACTCTGGTAACATGACACCGTAATAAATACAATCTTTTCCACACTGTGAAAGCACTTCTCCCGTTTATAGCCCTACCGGCCCTACTGCTCTCCGCCTGCGTATCCAGCAACATCGGAGCCAAACTGGACAGTATCGGTAAAGCCGTACCCACCATTCACAGAGACACCTACAACGGGCTCTACCAACTCAATGGCGTTTATTACATGGAATGCGAGGTGCGCTATATGCGCTATGCCCCCAATTTCATGGACTGGTATCCGGATCCGGTACACTGGGGCATGCGCTCAGAATACGAAGAAGCTCAGCCCTATCTGAACACGCCCAAACCGGAACGTTACCTGCTGAAACTGGGAGAAGAAGCCCCCGAGCTGGTAAGAGCTACGGACTTCGACTTCCGGAAAGCTCGTCGAACGAAGATAGATGAGCTCCCCAAAAATGTAAAAAACAGGATACCCGACTCTATCTGCACCGGTTGGCATTTCTGGAGTGCCGACCTTCTCAAAAACAAAGGGACCCCCCGGGAACTCGCTATTCTGCCGGAGTATCGCAC
>JAFQSQ010000053.1 GCA_017409465.1 Akkermansia sp.
AAGTACGAATGAAAAGTTCGCTGCGCTGCGCGCAGATGGTTTCAACTAACGCTAAGCGTCCTTCATCGTTCATCATGCGAGCAGAGCGAGCGGAATTCTGTACCTTGTCCATCGTCCTTTTGACTTCGTACTTCCCGGCAACTTTCCATTTGGCGTATCGGCAGAGCAACATCCTTTAATTGCCGGAGCAATAAATGTCACCGACTTATTTGTCCGGTATTGTATTAAGCAAAAATGACGAGAACAAATCCTGAAGCAGCTGCCGACGCGGGCCGGGTTCGCGGCTGCTCAGTTCAGATTCCTCAGCGTCCAGACGATGATACGCCAGCATGTGTAAGCAGAGGCAAGAGCCAGCCCAACAAGCATATACGGCTCAGGCTCTCTGCCAACGCAGGCCATGCAGAAGAAGATCAGCAGAAGCGTCATCAGCGTATTGAACAGGAACAGGATGACATTACGAGGCCGTAATACAAGCATATACAGCACATAACTCAGCAGAGCCGCAGTGCCGTAGACATAGAACCAGAGGCGATGCCCTCCTGCGCCCTCCGGGTCGGCTGCCGTCAGCCAGGCGGCACACATCGCCCCGCCCAGACTGAACAGGAAGGCAATGATTAATACAGTGCACAGCACCAGGCGCCAGCAGGGGGACATGAGAGCAATGACGTGGGGTGGCTAACATGAGGGCTGCGGCGGGCAAGGCCCGACCACGCAGCAGGACATCCCGGCAGCCTCTGCCGCACGGATACCGGGTACAGCATCCTCAAATACGATACAATCGACAGGGGATACCCCCATCCGCTCTGCACAAAGCAGGAAAATATCCGGATTCGGCTTACCCCTTCCCGGCGGCACATCCCCGGGAGTCACCATGATGGGGAACAAATCGAGCACACCGGCAGAACGAAGCGTCTCCTGAGCGCCGATAATCATACTGCCTGTGCCGATAGCATAGGGTATGCGGCGCTCTCTAAGCCGATACACCAGCTCCATCGTCTCAGGGATGACCGGCAGAGGCTCGTGCAGCAGCAGATCGCAGTAGTTGCGGCGCTTCTCATCGGCCACGGCATGCGGATCCATGGACAAACCATAATCACGATTGAGCTTGGCAACGATATCAACCGCGAACATTCCCCCATGAGAGGTAAACTCCTCCCACTCAAAAATGTCCGCAGGTGCGCCATTGCGACGCAGTGCGCGACGCCATGCGCGAAAATGCGTGGGCATGCTATCGACCAGCGTGCCATCAAGGTCGAAGATATAGCCGCCATATGTTTTTTCAGGCAGAATAACGCGGGGTGACATATGGTTACAGGCTATCAGAGGTTGAATTCTGCGACGAATTTCTGCAAATCGCTGTCCTTGCCGAACAGCACCAACACATCACCCTGCTGGAACTCCATAGTCGCATCGGGCATGTCGATAACGGGCTGCTCCGGCTGCGCGAAGACATCTTCAGCAGCCAGATCCCGGGCCTTACCACGGCGTACGGTAAGCAGGTTCAGCCTATAGTCGGCACGCAGGCCAACATCGCACAGCCGCCTCCCGATCCACTCCTCCGGCAGCTCTACATCAGCCAGAGAGTGCGTCGAATCGATACGGCGCAGGCGCATCAGGCCTTCATTGGTAAAGCGCGAAGCCAGCTGGTGGGCGGCTACATTCTCGACCCGGAATACATCCTCCACACCCAGCAACTTGAGCACCTTGGCATGCAGGTCATTGAAGCTTCGTGAGAGCAGATTCTTCACCCCAAGCTCTCGAAGCTGGGCTGTTATCAGCAGATTGCGCTCGAACTGCTCACCGACCGCCACGATGACGTAGGTATCCTCATCCACCAGCTCCAGCTGCCTCAGTACGCGAATATCAGTCGCATCGCCCACCAGAGCGTAAGCGACATTGTCCTTGAGCTCCATGATGATGGATTCTTTCTCATCCAGAATGGTGACTTCAAAGCCCATATCCGAAAGCTGCAACGCCAGTGCGCGCCCGAATTGCCCAATACCGATGATGATGAATTTCATAAAAAGATATTAATATGAGTGAATTACGACAGGGGAAGGCGCGTTTCCGGGTAACGCGCAGGAGATGAATCTTTCTGACGGATGAACATCAGCATGAAGGTGAACATGCCGACTCGACCGAACAGCATATTGAACGAGACGATTACCTTGGAGGGAGCTGACAGCTCACCCACGGCTCCCAGGTCATACCCGGTGGTGGTATAGGCGCTCACTTCCATGAAAAACACCTTCAGCAGTCCTCCCGGCTGGGCTGCAATCGAAGGCTCCAGCAGCAGTACCAGCATCGTGGTGAAACCTATCCAGAACACTGAGAGCAACACCGTGGCCAGAGCCCGATCCACAGTACTGCGGGCGATACGGCGGTGGTGAATCTCCACGTCCTGCACGCCACGCAACACCCGCAGCACCTCCAGCACACAAATGGCCACCACCGGTGCATAGACGCCGCCACCTGTTCCGGTCGGATTACCGCCCACAAACATCATCACACAGAGGAACAGCTTGTAGACAACCCCATAGTCGCTGATATCCGTGAGATTGAATCCGGCCGAGCGACCGATGGAGTTCCAGAGCGATTCCCATACATTGTAGGCTCCGTTCTGCGCATGCTGCGAGGGCTCCAGCCATCCCAACAGGCTCATACCGACACACCCCACCAGCATCGTGATGAACGTGACGCGCACCACCAGCCATGCATGAGTACTCCAGCGTTTCTGAACCCGCTGTCCGGAGAGTCGCTGCCGCATACGGGTCATGCACTCCAGATAAACACCGAAACCAAGCGCTCCGACCAGCATCAGCACCATCATCACCCCCTGCACCGCATAGGCCTGCGAGACGTAGGGCGTCGCCATATTATCGGGGAAAAGCGTGATACCGGCATTGCAGAAGGCAGACACCGAGTGAAACACGGCAAAAGCCAGCAGCTCCATCTGGGGGATATCCTGCTGACCATGCCAGATGAAGTACAGACAGGCGGCGCCGGCGGCTTCTGCTGCCAACGTCACAAAACCGACGGCCTTGAGCAGTGGCGCGACGATGTTGCCCCCCTGCTGATCCAGGAAGCCCGACATGCTGATGCTGTCGCGCACGGCAAGTCGCTTGCCGACCATCACCATCACGAAATACGTAAAGGTCATCACCCCCAGGGCCCCCACCTGGATATCCATCAATAACACCATCTTGCCGAATGGTGTAAAGGTGGACGCGACATCTATCGTCGTCAACCCCGTAATGGAGGTCGCCGATGCCGACATGAAAAACGCATCGATAAAGGATATCGGTCGCGTCGTCGCACCGGGTGTCATCAGCAGCAAGGTACTGAACACCACCAGCGCCATCATGTAGGTGAAAAACGAAAAGGCCGGGTTGACACTCCGCCCACGTATGGGGCCATGGCGCCGTGCACGGATATACCCATGCAGGGTGACGAGCGAGAATAACCCCATCGTAACGCTCAGCAGCATGCTGGCCCTCAGCAAGAACTTGGGCAGGAAATCCCATATTCCACCGGCAAATATCACCGAGGTGAGGATACCGACAAACAGCTGAAACCAGAGAAAACGTCCTACCCTGCCATGTCGCCACATCTTGCTGCAGGCATGCACCAGTACCACCAGTGTGTTAAACCACACCAGGCTGCACAGCAGACCATACATCGCCTGTGTCCGCGCTATCTCAGTGATATTGACATACGACACTTCGGCAAAGCATGCCCCCCACAGTACTACCAGCATCACCAGCAAACCGGATACAATCTCCGGTAGCTCCAGAGCCCGACTGGGTTTCTCTCCATGATTGATGACCAGCATGTGTGTACTTGCCTATTCTATCACATCACCCCTTATCGAGCAAGCCCAAAGAAAAATGCACACCATAGAGGAAAGCGCGAAAGCTCGTGTTCCGCACGTAAAATATTTTTATTCTTTGATGAAAGAATAGGGTCGCACACATACGTATCTCTCCCAGAAGACGTATACGACCATGAAGAACATCATTTCCTATACTGCCATTCTTGCCCTCGCGCTGACTGCTCCTCTGTCGGCCGATATTGCCAACCCTGCCCCCACTGCCAATACGGCAGGGATGCGAGGCAACTGCGATTTGCTCGCTTCCAACACCGTGCGCGCCACGTTCGTCGGCCTGCGCGACATGACGGTGCAAACCATCGAACAGGACACCCCCTCCACTGTTCAGGTAGCTGTATTTGAGGTAATCGACAGCCTCGGCTACCGTAAATACGTACGCTACGGTGATGGCCAGCTGACAGCCGGCACTCGCTTCACCATCGCCATGAACCGAGAGCTGCCCGGTCAGCCTTCTTCGGTTGTCGATACCATCGCCGCGATGCAGCCCGGCGAGGAAGCCGTCCTCAAGATTGACCATCTCTACCTGCTGGGGCCGCGCGAGGGTTCACCCATTCGCGCCTGCAGCCGCATGGTGCGCCGCAACAACCCGGTCGAAGCGACGGCGCCTGCCGCAACTCAGCCCACACCTGAAGCCAACAGCGGTATTCCGACCACGGTCACCCCGCTGGGTGGCGGCACGGCAGCCCCGCAGCAAGCGGGTTCGTCAACGTTCACTTCTCAGAGCACTCGCTTTGTCATGGGACAGGACGCCAACGGCAACATGCAGAGCATCCAGATTCAGCAGCGTACAGATGCAAGCGGGCAGACGCACACTCGCATGTTCATCAACGGCGTAGAGGTCGACCCTCAGACGCGCCAGCCGCTTACGGCTCCGCAGCCGTCCCAGGCACCCGAACCGAAAACTCCTGAGCAGAGCAACGATGATACCATCATCGATCAGGGGCCGGCACCGCAGCAGCCTGTACCCGGCACGCCTGCTCCCCAGCCTCAGGGCAGCGGACAGACCATCTCCGAGTCCGACAGCTTCTGATGGAAATTTCTCCTTTTTCCCGCCCCTCGTAACAGAGGGGCTTTTTTGTTATACAAAGACAATCAGGAAAAGCATTTTCGGCTTGACAATGAGTCTGTTCTATGGCAGACTGCGTGCGTACAAGTTCCGGTCTGCAAGAGATTGGGGCGGGTCGATGACCCGCTCTTTTTTTGTAGACAACTCACCATCAACCACCAGCATAGAATATGGCCACCACAGATATTACAGCCCTGATTGACTATTATGTCCGCGAGAAAGACCTGACGCGCGAGCGCGTGATTCAGGCTCTTGAAGCTTCTTTCCTGACGGCATATGCCAAGATGGTACCCGGTTCGGAGCGAATCAACAACATTCGAGCCGTCATCAACACCCATAAAGGTACCGTCAAAATCAAGGCTGACATGACAGTGGTCGCCGATGATGAAATGACGGACGCCTTCAATGAAGTGAAGCTCTCC
This sequence comes from Akkermansia sp., assembly GCA_017409465.1. Taxonomy (GTDB): domain Bacteria; phylum Verrucomicrobiota; class Verrucomicrobiia; order Verrucomicrobiales; family Akkermansiaceae; genus Akkermansia. The sequence goes on from JAFQSQ010000053.1 coordinate 5,378, forward strand.
GTGGTACAGGCCGCCGGCAAGAACCTGCAACCCGGCGATACCATCTCCGTCAACATCACCCCCAAGGATTTCGGCCGTATCGCCGTGCAGACTGCCCGCCAGACAATGCAGCAGCGCATCCGCAAGGCTGAGCAGGAAATGCTGGCAGAAGAGTTCCGCGACCGCATTGGCGAGGTGGTTACCGGTACCGTCGTACGCTACGAAAAAGGCGATGTCGTCGTCAAGGTCGAGAAGTACGAGGGCATTGTACCGCCGAAGCAGCGCATCCCCGGCGAAGAGTACAACAAGGAAGACCGCATGCGCTTCTATGTCGTCGAGGTACGCGACGGCGTGCGCGGCAACGAGCTTATCCTCTCCCGCAGCCACCCCAACCTGGTACGCCGCCTCTTTGAGAGCGAGGTTCAGGAGATTGCCGACCACACGGTAGAGATTCTCAACATCGTGCGTGAGCCCGGCTATCGCACCAAGATGGTCGTCAGCAGCGACGATCCGAACATCGACCCGGTAGGAGCCTGTGTCGGCATGCGCGGCACCCGCGTGAAGAGTGTTGTCAACGAACTGAATCGTGAAAAGATTGACATCCTCGAATACACGGATGATAAGGCCGTCATGGTGACAGAATCGCTCTCCCCCATCGAGCCCATCAAGGTGGTGGTGGACAATGAGGCTCACGTCGTCACCGTACTGGTGGAAGACGACAAAGCTGCCGCCAAGGCCAAGGGACGCAAGGGGCAGAACGTTCGCATGACCGCCCGCCTGATTTCCCCCCCCGACCAGCGCTGGGACGTGCGCGTTGAGGCTTACAACGAACAGACCCGCGTCGAATCCGAAGCCCGCAAGGGCGCTGATGAGCTGAGCAATCAGCTGGGCGTTTCCGCTGAGCTGGCGTCTACCATGATTGCCGCCGGGTTCACCTCCGTCAGCGTCATCGCTGACTATGCTCAGGAAGAAGACCTGGTGGGTGCACTGAACATCAGTGAGGAAGAAGCCCGCGATATCATCACTAAGGCCAAAGCTCTCTGCTAAAATAACTTATCTTCAACATGTCTGATTTTACCGAAAAGAAAAGTGCAGCACTGGATCTCATCGGAGGCTCCAGGAAAAAGAAGGCCGCACCCAGGAAAGAAACACCCGCAGCCGCTCCCGCAGCTGCGGCTGAGAAGAAAACGGCTCGCAAGCCTGCACTTGATTTGCTTTCCCCCCGCAAACCGGAGAAGAAAAAGCCGGAGGCAGCCCCTGCCCCCAAGACGGCTCCCGCGCCTGCGGCCGAGCCTGCGGTTCAGCCTAAGCCTGCCGCCCAGCCGAAACCGGCCCCCGCACCGACCCCGACTGCGGAGGAATCCGGCAGCAAAGTGATGAACATCAAGGCTCCCATCTCGGTAGCAGATCTGGCCACCCACATGGGGCTCAAGCCGTTCAAGCTGATTGCGGAACTGATGCCCATGGGTGTATTTGCCAATCCCGGCACCACGCTGGACAGCGACCAGGTAGCAGCCCTCTGCGAGAAGCACGGGTTTACCTACGAACGCGTCAAGCGCGAGAAAGGCGCCGGCGTCAAGGCCCCCGTTGAGGAAATCAAGGAACCGGAGGCAGTAGCCGTGGAAGAAGAGCCCGAAGATATGCTCAAGGTTCGCACCCCCATCATCACCGTGATGGGTCATGTGGACCACGGCAAGACCTCCCTGCTCGACTATATCCGCCGCACCCGCGTCGTATCCGGAGAGGCCGGCGGTATCACCCAGCACATCGGCGCCTACACGGTCAACCACAACGACCAGACGCTCACATTCATCGACACTCCCGGTCACGCCATCTTCACCGAGATGCGCGCCCGCGGTGCTGACGTGACCGACATCGTGGTGCTGGTAGTGGCAGCCAACGATGGTATCATGCCCCAGACCAAGGAAGCCATCATGCACGCGCAGGCCGCTGGCAAGACCATCATCGTAGCGGTCAACAAGTGCGACCTTCCCACGGCAGACCCGATGCGCGTGCGTACGCAGTTGATGGAGCATAACCTGATGCCCACCGATTTCGGCGGTGAGGTCGAGTGCGTGGACGTATCGGCACACACCGGCGCCGGCATCGATGATTTGCTCGACCTGCTCTGCCTGCAGGCTGAGGTGCTGGAGCTCAGAGCCAATCCCAAGGCAAACTGCCGCGCCTCCATCATCGAGGCTCGCATGGAACAGGGTAAAGGCAGCTCTGCCACTGTCATCGTGCAGAGTGGCACGCTCAAGGTGGGTATGCCTTTCATCTGCGGTCCGTTCTCCGGTAAGGTGAAGACCCTCATGAACGACCAGGGCAAGTCCATCAAGAAAGTGACTCCCGGTATGCCTGCTGAGGTTTCCGGCTTCATTGAGACCCCCAACGTCGGTGATGAACTCGTGGAGATGGAAAACGAACGCGCCGCCCGCAAGCTCTCCACCGAGCGTCAGGAAGAGCTGCGCCAGCAGCGCCTCTCCGCACCCAAGCGTTCCCGCATGGAAGACATCCTGGCCATGATGGGTGAGGGCAGCCAGAAAGCCGTGCTCAAGCTTTACCTCAAGGGCGACGTACAGGGCTCGGTGGAAGCCATCAAGAAGGCTATCATGGACATCGAGAGTGAAAAAGTGAAATGCGAGTTCATCGGCGCAGCCGCCGGTCCCATCTCTGAGAGCGATGTGCTGCTCGCCTCTTCCTCCGATGCCGTCATTCTCGGCTTCAACGTGAAGGTAGAGAGCAATGCCGTGAAGGCTGTGAAGCGCGAGGGTGTCCAGGTGAAGATATTCTCCATCGTCTACGAACTCATCGACCAGGTGAAGGACGCCATGCTGGGTCTGCTCGAACCCGAGACCCGCGAAACCGTCCTTGGCCATGCCGAAATCCGTCAGGTATTCAAGCTCAACAAGGGCAAAGCAGCCGGCTCCTATGTGGCTGACGGCAAGATGCTCCGCACGGCTGAAGCCCGCGTGCTGCGCGATGGTCAGGTGGTATTCGACGGCAAGATGTCGACGCTTCGCCGCTTCCAGGACGAGGTGGAAGAAGTCAAGAGCGGCTTGGAATGCGGTATCCGCCTGGCCGAATACAATGACTACGAGGAGGGCGATATCATCGAGTGCTACACCCTTGAGAAAATCAAGCAAACGCTGTAAGACGACATGGCTTCCAGACGTCTGGATAAAGTAAACGAGCTGATGAAGCGGGAAATCGGCACCTTCGTGCAGAAGGAGTTCGAATGGCCCGGCACCATCGTTTCCATCCTCGATGTAGAAATCACGGAGGATCTGAAGGAAGGTCGCGTATGGGTAGGCGTCGTCGGTCGAATGGCTCCGGCGCAGGTCATTGACAAACTCTCGCGCAAGAGGGGCGACATTCAGCGGGCAATCAGCCGCCGAGTGGTACTGCGCAACACCCCGCGGCTCACCTTCCGTCACGATGACTCTGCCCGCAGAGGTGTCAGCATGGTGAATCTCCTGGATGATATTGAACAAAACCTGCCCAAAGCGCCTCCCTTACCAGAGGGAGAATCAGATCCCGAAATTTAACAACCAGGATCAGGTCCGCATATGGCACGCAAAATCACCATCAGGCGAGTTGGAACAATTTTCCCGGCACTCTGCCTGGTGGTGGTTGTCTTTGTGAGCTTCTGCATCGGCTGGTTAAGCATAGCTGGGCTTCCCGGCTGGGCACTGCGCCGCATCGAACAAGAAGCCGCAGCCTATGGAGTACAGGCACGAATCGGCGCGATTCGTCTGGCCTTATCCTCCGGCTTGGCATTCAAGGCAGAAAACACCTCATTGAAGATGCCGTTCGGGGAGGGAGCCGCCGAGTTCTATTTCCGCAAGCTGCTGGTCGATTTCAACATCTTCGAAATAGCCGGAGGCCAGAAAGTCCCCAGCGATATCCAGCTGATTGAGGCGACTCTCAGCTTGCCTCTACAGATGGAAGGCGGAGAAAAACTCGAGGCGACGCAGATGAACGCTTCGCTTCACTTTTTCAACCGAGGAGAACTCATAGCCATCAACAGCCACACGCTGTTGCAGGGTATCAAGCTGAATTTCCGGGGTGATTTTCCCCTCGCATCGGGTCAGGCGAACTCCGGCTCCGGCAACGCTGAGGAAGAAGGACTGTCAGAAGCCGCGTCTATCGACCTGACTGAGCTGCTGACTCCCTATCTGCCTCAGCTTCAACAGGCATACAGCGAAATCCGGAAACAACAGTGGACTGATAAGAACGCACCCACTATCGACCTCAAACTGAGTTTTCGTAATGATAAACCGGAAGCTGAGGTGTCAGCTGATATACCCTGCTACAGCATGGGCGATATCCTCTTCCGCCAGGCATCGCTGAACTTCCAGCTGGAGAATGACAGCTACATCATCAACAATCTGTCTTTCCGCACGGAAAACCCCTACAGTGAAGTAACCCTTCGTGGCGGGTACGACCACACCCTGCGGCAGCTCTCTTTTACAGCCGAAAGCAACGCTGCCCTCCTCCAGATAGCAGAAGCCTACTACGGCAAAAAATTTGAAGGCGCACTCTCCAGAATTTACCCGAGCACGACGATTCCCCCGCATATATCCCTGCGTGGCAATATCGACTTCTCCGAGGATTATGCGCTCAACAGCATCACCTTGCGAGGAAAGGTGGAGCAGAAGAATCTCAACATCGGCAGTTCTCATATCGACCATCTGCTCCTTTCATTCTTCCTTTCCGATGGTAATTTCAATATCGACAAGCTGGTATTAAAAATGAACGACGGCTCGGTCGAGGCCTCTGCCAGCTCAGGGAACGGCCTCGGGCAGGCCTCCCTTGACTTACATTTACCCGTTGAAACACTCACCCAGCTGGCCAGCGATATCAAAGGGGAGCACATCAGGCTGCCCGATGGCATCAATCTGTTAGGAGAAGTCGGTCTCAGCGCGCAGGCCAGCATGGAGGTCAACGAGTTCATCCCCGGCAAAACACGATTGCCGGATCTGATACCCAACCTGCGCTCACTCTCAGCCCAGCTCAAGCTCGACTCGCTGACGATTAATCAATGCACTCTCTCGCAGCCATGTTTCAGTCTCAATACTGACGGTATCGTACAACCCTCGCGAGAAAATCATCAGCTGTCCGTCGGCCATATCAGTCTGGTCAGCGATATCGGCAAAGTCGTCTCACCCGGTGGAGCAGCGGTTCAGGATATCCACCTGGAGGGTGACCTGGGAGGCTTAACGATCGATGACCTCAGGCAGGCTGTGCACTCGCTGACGATAGACGAAGGCGAGCTCTCTGCCGCAATCGGCAGCATCCGCATCGATGGCGGCAGTATGCAGGGCATACGCTTCGCGCTCACGGATGTTGCGCAATACGATACGAATAAATCCTGGCAACAGCTTCTGGTGGGGACTCAGGCTGAATTATCCATCGATGAAATCAGCCAGGATGACGGCCTGAAAGTGGGAAAAACCCAGGTTCGAGTCCTCCATCAATCCGAAGGTGCAGGAATAATCGAAACCTCCACCCAACTGGGTGAGAAGCGTATCAGCAGCAGTGTGCAGCTGGACTACTCAGACTCGGAACAGAACGGCTGGCTGCGCTTTAATCTGGCTCGCACCGAGATTCCGCTGGGTGATTTGAAACCGCTGCTGCTACCCTTCACCGCAGAGCTCAGAGACATCGAGATACCGGAACTTATCTTCCTCGCGGCTCAGGGACAGGTCAACATCAATACCGGCTACCTTGGCGCCACAAAAGTACAGCTGCATCTCCCGGAACTGGTGCGCACACCCTATACCGTACCGGTCAATCGGGGGACGCGCATCCCGCTGAATATCGACCTGAACGCCACCGTGGAGAACAACGATATCGGCGAGCTTCAGTACTCCGCAGACTTCAGGGTCGGTCACAGCTCCGGAACATTCGTCGGCAAGGCTGACGGCAATCTCTCCCACTATTGCCATATCACCGGGACCAATGATATACGGGTCGATATCATCAACCAACTGATTGACGATGTCGATGCCCACAGTATCATGCGTGATTTCCGCTTCACAGACAACTCGGCCACCCACATCACCGATATCGATACGATGGTGCAGTACGACCGGGGCATCAAGGTAGACAGCTTCTGCAAAGTCCGCCTGCTCAACACAGATTTCCTCATCGGCGCCCTGCTGGATACATATGACAGCGAGGGAACCGCCATTGGTGAAAAGCTGCGCACAGACATGGGCAGCAACCCCTACTCCCGAGTCCACAAAGCGACTTGTGATGTCAGGGTGAACGTGCAGCTGGATTGGCGACAGGAAGATGGCTCCCCCAGCCCCGACAACATCGGGGTCACGCTCCTCTCCCCCTACCTCAACTATGACAATCGCCCATGGCTGAAGCGTATGGGAATCAAGAACGGGGTGAAGAGTTCCGTCATTCAGGGAGACTCCATCGTATTCGACCTGAATAACAACGGGATTGTCCTCAATAATCTGAAAGGGCTCTGCTATCCGGCCTATGCCTTCGGCATGTACTTTGCCCCCTTGCAGCAATACATGGCCGATGTCAAGCTGCAACAGCCGGCCAAGGTTCATACGCAGCGCTGCGAATTCCCGATTTCACGGAACAGTCAGGTACCCATCAGCGGTCTTATCAAGGCAGAAGCCCCCCGCGGAGCGGCCTTCCACTTCATCGGCACGGATATCCCGCTCCGGCAATTCTCCGGCTTTGTCAACCTGAGCGATGATTACGTGTTCCTCGACAAGCTCAATGCCCGCACCTGGGAAGGGGTTCTCAATGGTGCCGTTAAAATCGGAATTTCCGGTCCTCATACCACCATCGATGGTCAGCTGACTGCGAGTAATCTGAACCTCAGGGATATCGCCGCCGCTTACAAAACCGAACTCAGTCCTGCGCTCTGCAACGGCAACATCCGCTTCCGCGCTGCCTCTCCTGAACTCAAGGATATTCAGGCTTACGGCGATGTCTCCATCCGGGATGGCAACCTGATGCAGCTGGGGATTTTCCAGCCGGTCGGTTCACTGATATCTGACCTGCCCGGCTACCTGATTAAACTCCAGAGCATGGTCACCGGCCAGTCAAAGGAAGAAATCATCAAGGCCAGCGAGGAAAATAACGGCTTCTTCAACAGGGTATTGAAAGCCATCTTCCACACGACGGACAGCACGGTAAACTCTGTTGACTCCTCAACGCAGTACATTCCCTTCGCCAACCATTTCATGCGCTACGATATCCAGCAGGCCAGCGCCAAGTTCGACATCAGCAACGGCTATCTCTATACCCGCGATATGAGAGCCTCCGGTTATAACCTCGATGTCGATATGAAGCTGCGCCTCAATCTCGATACACTGGAGCTGAGGGGGAATCTCTGGCCCCGCATTTCAAGTGTGCCGACAATCTTTATCTCCCCCATCACCTTCCTCTCTGATTATCTGATTGATATCGTCATCTATGGCCCGATAGATGACATACAATGGAAGTTTACTCTCGACCGTATCATGCGCGGAAGCAGGAAAAAGCCCAGCGTGACGGATGCGTCACCTGCTGAGCAACCGAAGAAAGGCTGACACACCACCTCCCCCTCCCCCCTCTGCATGCCGATTATTTCTGTATCAGCTTTTTATCTGTCGGCATCAGCAGATACTGTGGATGCTCGATGGTTGCTCATACTCCCGCATCTGCTCGGTGGCTTTTTCTCCCTGCATGCGCTGATGCGTAATCACACCCCCCAGGGCACTATTGCCTGGATTCTGGGGCTCAATCTCCTGCCCTATCTGACGATTCCGCTCTATCTGGCACTGGGTGCGGAGCGCATTCGCCGCAGCACCGGCGAGCGACTGCCGGAAGAGGCCGTCACGCGCATGCTGCATCCCATCCGCGAGTATCTCAGACTCCCCGGCGATGGCACACTGGAGCAAACGCTGCACAAGGCCTGCAACACGCTACCCTGCGAGGGCAACGACATTCGTATCCTCTGCGATGGTCGTGAGACGTACATGGAACTTGCGGACGCAGTACGCATGGCCACTCGCTCGATTCTACTGGAGTTCTTCATCATCCGCAACGACAGGGTTGGCTCCCAGCTGCGTGAGCTGCTTGAGGAACGAGCCCGCCAGGGGCTGCAAGTCTATGTCATCTACGATGAGATAGGCTCCCACAAGCTGCCGCGAGGCTACCTGAAATCTCTCCGTGCGGCAGGTATCCACACGGCCTCATTCAACGGACGTCGCTTCTGGTGGAGCTCCTTCCTGAGAATCAACTATCGGAACCATCGAAAGCTCGTCATCATCGATTCAGAACACGCCTACCTGGGAAGCCTGAATATCGGGCTGGAATACATCCGAATACCGGGCAAAACCTATTGGCGCGACACCTTCGTACACATCCGCGGGCCAATCGTCGCTCAGTGTCTTCTGAGCTTCGCCGAAGACTGGCGGCGCGCGACCGGAGAAAATATCAGCCATTTGTCTCATCCGCAGAAGCCCGCCGGGAAAATACGCTGCCAGCTTGTGCCCTCCGGCCCGGATGATGTGCCACTCAACAACTGGAAGCTCCTTCTGCTGGAAATGGCATCCAAAGCACGGCGGAAACTGTGGCTTGCCACCCCCTACTTTGTACCTGACGCAACAATCAGAGACGCCCTGTTGGCCGCCGCTCTACGGGGGATAGATGTCTGTATCCTGGTGCCGCAGCAGGGAGACAGCATCATGGCCGATCTGGCTCTGCTCTCCTACCTGCCCGACATGGTGGCTCACGGGGTGCGGATAATGGCGTATGAACCCGGATTCCTGCATGAGAAGATAGCTCTGATGGACGATAATGCCTGTGCCATCGGAACTGCCAACCTTGACGAACGCTCGCTGCGCCTCAATTTCGAACTGACCTTGCTGATGCACAGCCGCGATACTGCCCTGCAAGTAGAACATATGCTGCAGCAGGACATGCAGCACGCGCACCCGCTCACCCTCCACCACTGGCACCATACCCCCGTCTATACGCAGATTGCGGCGCAATTCTGCCGCCTGTTATCGCCTGTTTTGTGACTTTTTCGCCGCTTTTGCCTTTTAGCTCTTGACTCAAAATCTAGAATCATGCTAAACTAGGGGTGCAAGCTTACAGAGGTCTATCGACATGAAATACAGCATCTCCGCACTGGCTCGCAAAACCGGGCTTTCTATCCATACACTGCGATTCTATGAAAAAGAAGGGCTTCTCCGGCATGTGGAACGCACGGATTCGGGACGCCGTATGTATGGGGAAGCCAGTCTCGGCTGCCTGCTCGGCGTGCTCTGCCTCAAGCAGGCCGGTATGACTCTGCCGCAGATAAAAGCTTTCTTTGATAAAACAACGCAGGGTGCCACCTCTCTGCCGCATCGTCTGGAAATGATGAAAGAAGCCCGTATGCAGCTGCGGAAGCGTATGGAGGACATCATGCAGGGCATGCAGCTCGTTGATTTCTTCATCAACGGCACCACCAAGGCCATCGAAGCCGCCAAAACAGGAAATGACCCCGACGAGGTGTTCCCCTTCATCACGCTGGCCGGCATCGTTGATTTCCCCTTCCTGAAGGACAGTTCGGGGAAACTGGAACCGGCGCTCTCCTCCATTCAAGACTAATATAATCGGGAGACAGAGCGTTCGCTGAAGGGGATGATTTCCTCCTCACGACCATAGCGGATTTTTTCTGCCCAGGCGGCATCTGCCAGCAGAGCCCGACCGACGGATATCAGGTCAAATTCTCCGGCTGACATCTGCCGCAGGAGTTGCTCCAGGCCGACTGTCGGCGCAGCCTCAATAGCCGGCTGTTCTGCACTCAGCGGCTTCGATAATCCCACAGAACCCACCGATATCACCGGTTTCCCGCTCAGCAGTCGTGTCCAACCGGCCAGAGAAAGAGGATTCCCGGTAAAAGCAGGCTCACCGTGACGCCGCACGGAACAATCAAAAACATCCACACCGGCCTCGCACAGCGGACGCAGAAATTCCGCCAGCTCTCCGGGAGAATTCACCAACCGCGCCCCATAATGCCCGATTTTCCATTGTGAAAAACGGAAAATGATGGGAAAGGAGCTTCCCACAGCCTTGCGCACGGACTGCACCACCTCACAGGCAAATCGCGTACGACCCACCAAATCGCCTCCGTAGATATCTGTCCGCTTATTGGTCTCCTTCCAGAAGAACTGGTCAATCAGAAAGCCGTGTGCTCCCTGAATCTCCACCGCATCAAACCCCAGGCGCACAGCATCGCGGGCGGCTGATGCAAAGGCATCGCAGACCTCAGTTATTTTTTCGCGGCTCATGGCCTCGCCGGTTTTCTCCAGGCTGAGGGGGTCGATACCGGAGGGACCTATCGGAGGAGCTCCCGGATGAGGGATATCACCGCTGCGCGGACGCGCCATACCGACGTGGCAGAGCTGCGGAGCGATCTTACAATCTGTCGCATGAACTAATCGACAAATCTGCTTCCATGCGCGCAAGGCAGCACCTCCATGGAACTGAGGCATGCAGGAATCCGCTGAGGCAGATGCCTCATCAACCGTGGCGGATTCAGTGATAATCAGTCCTACCTGGCGCTCTGCGCGCCGCCGATAATAGCGCGCCATCTCTGCACCGGGTATTCCGTCCGGCGAAAAATAACGCGACATCGGTGCCATGACGATGCGTGATACCAGCGAGAGCTTGCGATGTCTGAAAGGGCGGAAAAGCAATTCCACATCGCGGATGAGAAGTTCATTTCTATTTGTCTGCATACCCTGCATCATACCCTGTTATACCTCACAAGCAATGAGTTAGAATAACAAAACGAAACAGTTGTTCGTTGCTGGTGACACGATATCGGAGAATTGACGCATCGAGTGCTTGACTTGAATGTCTATTCGGGTAAAATGCATGTATCTAATCCTCATTCATTATGAAGTTCCCCATTATTTCCACCGTAGTGCTGACGCTGTGCGCCTTTGCCGCCACGGCTCAGGCTGAGCTGAAAGTAGCCTCCGTCAACATCACGGAGCTTTATGCCAAGTTCTACAAGCGTTTCGATACGGAAAACGTACTCCAGAAGCAGCTGGCTGACATCAAGGCCGACGTCAAAACCCGCGAAGACAAACTGCGCAAGTTGCAGGAAGAGGATAAGAAGATTCGCGACAAGTATGACTCCACCCTTTCCGACGCAGCTGTTGCCAAACTTCGCGACCAGCACAATGCCAAGATGAACGAAATCAAGGCCGCTGATCAGGAGCTCAAGGATTTCGTACAGCGTCGTTCCGTAGCTTTCCGCGAACTCCGCAACCGCGAAATGCGCCTGCTGATGGAGGAAGTGATGGGTGCTATCAAGACTGCCGCTGAAGAGGGTGGTCTCGACATCGTTGTTGATGGCGGCGCCATCTCTCCCCGTCAGGAAATCGGCATCGGCACTCCGGTGTTCCCCCATCTCAAGAAGAGCTTCGATATCACCCCCGAGGTTCTCGGCAAGCTCAATGCCGGTGCTCCCGAGGGCTTCGACCCGGAAGCTGAGCTGAAGCGTCTGTACGGTAGCGGAGCTCCGGCTGAGATGCCGGCTGAACCCGCCGCCAACTGATTTTAACCAAGTCTTTCAACCCACCTGAGCGTTATGAACCTCTCTCTGAATGACGTTCTTCAGCTCACCGGGGGCAAGCTTATCGGTGAGGCTCCGGAGATTTCCATCTCCGGAGTCAACACTTTGTCCGAAGCCTGCGCCGGTGACATCTCTTTCCTGGGCAACGAAAAATATTTCCAGGATTTCCTTACTACCAAGGCATCTGCCGTGCTGGTTCCCCCTGCACTGCCGCAGTACCCGGAAGGCCCGGCTTACATTGAAGTGGAAAACCCCTCCCTTGCCTTTAATGCGCTGGTAGGCCATTTCATGAAGGCGGTTACCGAGTTCACCCCCGGTATTCATCCCACAGCCGTAGTTGACCCCACGGCAAGGCTGAATCCGGAGAAAGTCTGCATCGGCCCCAACGCCGTCATTGAGGCAGGTGCCAGCATCGGTGACGGCACCGATATCGGCCCCGGCTGTGTCATCGGTAAAGGCGTGGAAATCGGTGAGAACTGCAAGTTCTATGCTCGTGTTGTGGTGCGCGAGCGCTGCATCATCGGCAACAAGGTAGTCATCCAGCCCGGTGCTGTCATCGGTGGTGATGGCTTCGGCTTCCTGCTCAATCCGGAAACCGGGCGCTACGACACCATCGACCAGGTCGGCATCGTGGTGCTGGAGGACAATGTGGACATCGGTGCCAACACCACCATCGACCGTGCCCGCTTCGGGCGAACCGTTATCGGTGAAGGTTCCAAGATTGACAACCTGGTTCAGATTGGCCACAACTGCACCATCGGCAAGCATACCGTCATCTGCGCCCAGAGCGGCGCAGCCGGCTCCACCACCATCGGTAACTATGTTACCATTGCTGCACAGGTTGGTCTGGGTGGGCACCTTTCCATCGGAGACAAAGCCGTGCTGGCCGCCCGCACGGGCGTGATGTCCAGTCTGGACGGGGGGCAGGCCTACTGGGGGGCTCCCGCCTGCCCGGCCAAGGAAGCAGCCCGCCAGTTCGCAGCCATCCGCAAGCTGCCGGATGCTCTCAAGGAATTCATGAACCTGAAGAAGAAAGCCGCCGAAATCGAGGCTCTCATTCAGCAGGCCATGTCCGGCGAGCAGTCCTGACAGGCATACTACGTTCACTTTCCCGGCTCATCAACATGAGCCGGGAATTTTTTCTACCTGCACTCTATGAAATATGTACCTCTGTTGTTTTCCCTGCTGCTGAGCAGCTGCATCAGCACCGTCCATCAGTACGCCGCCCGCCGTGCTCTGGTGGCAGATGAAGTTCTGGTGCTGCGCACACCCATCCAGGACATCTGGCAGGTGGAGGATAAATTCTACGCCCGCGGCCATCTGGGAAAGGGGCGAGGCATACAGCGGGGTATTCCCATCAACAGTATTCTCTATCAGTCTCCCGAATCGGGGTTTGAACTGACAGACACTAACCCGCGAGAAGTGTTCATCGAGCTATACCACGACTTCCCCGGGCGTGAAACAAAAAAGCCGGAGCGATTCTGCGCCACAGCTCGCTATCTGACGGCCATGCCCTCGCAGGCAAAGAAGGTAACCTTCACCCAAGCTTTCGCACCGGATGCCTCATCTGCCGTCATCGGCAGTCCCGGCACCGATGCTCACCGCTACTACGCCTATCCGTTAGCTGCCATTCTCGCAGTAGGTATAGACTTACCCGCCTCCATTGTCATGACCGGGGCGCTTATCCCCTCCATCGGAATCGGGGCAACAGCAGCTAAAACGGCCGCTGTCTGTACACAACAGCAGAAACAACTCAGCAGTACACCCGAGGAAGCCGCGGACCGAGCCCGGTGAAAATCTCCCAGGGAATCGTCCCGGCAAGTGCCGCTATCTCCGTCACCGGGACGTGGGGGCCTATAAGCTCCACCTCATCACCGGGAGACACAGAGGGAACATGGGTCACATCTGCCATTATCTGATCCATGGTTACTCTGCCGAGCATGGGGCAGTAATGCCCATTGATGTATACGCGAACGCCTTTTCCCGAAAGGTGGCGATTCCAGCCGTCCGCATAGCCGATACCGATGGTAGCCACCCGTGTGGGGGTGGGGGTAATATGTGTTCGGCCATACGAAACCCCGTGACCGGCCGGCAACTCACGCACCAGCGACACACGGGAAGAAAGCTTGAGCGTGGGACGCAGCACCCCATCATAAATGGAGGCCATGGGAGCCACACCATAGAGAAGCAAACCGGGGCGCGCCAGATTAGCGGCGGGGATTTCATAGCCCAGCTCCCCTGCACTGGCAGCAATATGACGATAGCGCAGGCGGAAATGCGGCTGCAGGGTTTCAATGCAACGGTTAAAAAGTTCTATCTCATTCTGAGTAAAGGGGACATCCTCATCAGCTGAGGGGAAATGCGACATCACGCCATCGACCTTGAGGTTCTGCATGGCTTTCACCTGCGGCACCATATCAGCCAGCTGCTCCGGCAGGAATCCTTCACGTCCCATCCCGGTATCCACCGCCACATGCACCAGGAAAGTCTTATCATACATGGCAGCGAGCTGCTGGAAATGAGCAGCTTCCTCCACCGTAGAAATGGTGCAGCACCAGTTATTGAGAACGATTTCTTCCCGCTCCTCGGGGAACGAGGGACCCAGAATGAACGGCTTGGTGCGAATCCCGGCTCTGCTGAGCCGCCGAGCCTCGCCCGCATTGGCCACGCCGAAAAATGCGATACCGTGGTTATCGAGACGGCGGGCTACCGGTTCGAGGCCGTGTCCGTATGCACCGGCCTTGATGACAGGCATCAGCTCCGTGTCCGGCAATGCCTGGCGGGCAATGTCAAGATTGTGCGCAATGGCCTCCAGATCCACCTCCACCCAGGCGCGGGAGGGGCTTTCATGGTTCAGCACGTTCATGCCCCCACTTTAGCACTCGGCATCGCATTCTTCAAGAGCAAAGCGGTGCGAAAGTTGCCCATGAGTCATTTTTCTGCTGACTTGGCAGCGCAATTGGTGTATACTTTCCGCACACGCCATGGCTTTCACTCATCTGCACGTACATACGGAATACTCCCTGCTCGACGGTATGATTCACACGAAGGATCTTATCAAGAAATGCGTTGAGCTGGGCATGAATTCCGTTGCCGTGACCGACCACGGTAATGTTTTTGCGGCCATTGAGTTCATGGTGAACGTCAAAAAGCACAACAAGGGGGTGCTGGCCTGGAACAAGGAACACCCGGAGGAGCCCAAGCCCGTGTTCAAACCGATTCTGGGCTGTGAGGTCTACGTGGCACCCACACCGCTGGATGTCAAGAAACAGATTCCCGGTCGCAACAAGTACTGCCACCTGGTGCTGCTCTGTGAGAACAACATCGGCTGGGAAAACCTCATCAAAATCGTCTCCCGAGGCCACCTGGACGGCTTTTATTACAAGCCGAGAATCGACTATGATACCCTGCGAGAGTTCAGCGAGGGGCTCATCTGCCTCACCGGCTGCGTCTCCGGCCCCATGCAGGAGTGGATTCTGAAGGATGAGCCGGAAAAGGCGGAGGAAGAACTGCTGAAGCTGGTGGACATCTATGGCAAGAACAACCTCTTTGTGGAGCTGCAAGACCACGAGTTGGAGGATGAACGCCGCTGCACCCCGGAGCTGGTACGCCTTGCCCGCAAACACGATATCCCGCTGGTGGTGACCAACGATGCCCACTTCCTCAATGAATCCGACCACGATGCCCACGATATCTTCATCTGTGTGGGTACGGGCAACAAGCGCATGGACGGCAAGCGCATGCGCTACCCAAAAAGCGTCTATTTCAAGAGCGAGGAGGAAATGCGCCGTCTCTTCCCGGAATACCCGGATGCCTACGAGAACACCAATATCATCGCCGAGCGCTGCAACACCTCTATCAAGCTGGACTCCACCTCCACCGAGCGTTACCCCGAGTTCGCACCGGAAGACGGCTCCACCCGTGAGGAGTACCTGCGAAAGGTGTGCTACGCCGGACTGGCGGAACGCTACGGCAAGGAACGTGCGGAAAATGACAAGGAACTGCGCGCCCGATTGGATTATGAGCTGAGCATCATCAACCAGTTGCGCTTCCCCAGCTACTTCCTCATCACCGCAGACTTCATCAACTGGGCCAAAGACCACGACATCCCCGTGGGGCCGGGTCGTGGCTCCGCCGCCGGTTCGCTGGTGGCGTACTGCATGAAGATTACCAACATCGACCCCTACGCTTTCAACCTGATTTTCGAGCGATTCCTCAACCCGGAGCGCGTCAGCCCGCCGGATATCGATATCGACTTCTGCCAGAGTCGCCGCCCGGAGGTGATTGAGTACGTGCGCCAGAAATACGGTGAACGAGCCGTTACCCACATCATCACCTACGGCACCATGGGTGCCAAATCCGTCATCAAGGACGTAGCGCGCGTGCTTGACCTCAGCTATGCAGACAGCGATAAAATTGCCAAACTCATCGAAAGCGGCCCCGGGGTCACGCTGGAGAAGAGCTACGCCGCCAACGAGGAT
Organism: Akkermansia sp.; assembly: GCA_017409465.1. Classification (GTDB taxonomy): domain Bacteria; phylum Verrucomicrobiota; class Verrucomicrobiia; order Verrucomicrobiales; family Akkermansiaceae; genus Akkermansia. The sequence goes on from JAFQSQ010000053.1 coordinate 21,434, forward strand.
TTGCGCAATCTGGTGGAGCAGGATGACACGTACAACGAGGTATGGAAATACGCCCTCAAACTGGAAGGCACCATCCGCAATGTGGGCATGCACGCCGCCGGTGTGGTGATTGGTGACCGCCCGCTGGATGAATATGTGGCTCTCACACGTGATGACCTGAGCAATCCGCACGGTGAAGTGGTGGCGCAATGCGACATGGGAGCCATTTACAATGCGGGCCTGCTCAAGATGGACTTCCTGGGGCTCAAGACCCTCACGGTGATGAAAGATGCGGAGAACTACGTGCGCGACCGCGTGCCGGGATTCCGCTATGATGCCGTGGATATCTGTGATGCAGAGACATATGCCCTTCTGAACCGCGGCGACACCATGGGCGTGTTCCAGCTGGAATCCGGCGGCATGGTAGACACATGCCGACGCTACGGTATTGATAACATCGAAGATATCATCGCGCTTCTCGCCCTGTACCGCCCCGGGGCCATGCAGTTCATGGACGACATGATTGCCGTGAAGAAAGGGCTCAAGCAGGCAGAATACGAGCACCCCCTGCTGGAGACGGTCTCCGGGCTCACCTACGGCGTGATGATTTACCAGGAACAGGTGCAGGCCGCAGCCAAGCTGCTGGCCGGTTACACCCTCGGCGGTGCTGACCTGCTGCGCCGAGCCATGGGTCACAAGGACATGCAGGAAATGGCCGAACAGCGCCGCCGATTCGTGAAAGGCTGCTGGGAAGTCAACCAGATCGATGAAAAGACGGCCAACGCCATTTTCGACAAGATTCAGAAGTTCGCCGGTTACGGTTTCAACAAGTCGCACTCCGCCTGCTACGGGCACATCTCCTACTGGACGGCCTACCTGAAAGCCCATTATCCGGTGGAATTCCTCTGCGGGCTCATGTCCAACGAATCCACCAACGAAAAAATCGGCGTCTTCATTCAGGAAGCCAACCGCATGGGTATCGAAGTGCTGGGGCCCTGTGTGAATCACTCTGCCGTAAAATTCCGCCCGGAAACCATGCCGAACGGTCATCTGGCCGTGCGCTTCGGGCTGGCCTCCGTCAAGAGCATGAGCTCGGAAACGGTGAAGGTGATTGTGGAGGAGCGCGAGAAAAACGGTCCCTACAAGAGTCTGGAAGATTTCTGTTACCGAATCCCCCCGCAGAACGTACGCCGCAATCAGATAGAAGTGCTGGTACAGTGCGGAGCGTTTGACTGGATGCACGTGTGCCGCGCCCAGATTTTTGACAGCATTGAGCAGTGTCTCAACGGAGCAGCCACCGTTCATAAGGATAATGAAGTAGGACAAATGGCTCTCTTCGACATGACCTCATCCGCCGTGGCACCGGAGCAGCAGGTCATCCTCCAGGAATGGCCCAAAGACAAGCGTCTGGACGAAGAAAAATTCCTGACGGGAGCCTATTTCACCGGCAACCCGCTGGATAGTATGCGGGGTATCATCGATACGCCGAAGTTCCTGCCCATCGGTACCCTGCCCGACCTTGCGGGCGAGGAAATACGCGGTTCCAAAGACATGGCGGGTATGCTCCGTGCCGTCGCCATCAAGGTGAGCAAGAACAACGGCCAGAAATTTGCCATCATCACGGTGGAAGACTTCACCGGCAGCACCGAAGCCCTGCTGTGGGGCGACTCCTACACCAAAGCCGCTGAGCAGGAGGGGCTGCTGGAGGTCGGCAGCTTTGTCCAGTTCCGCGCCCGCATCTCTGAGGATGAAAAAACGGGAGGTAAGAAAGTATCGGCCAACAATCTGGAGCTGATAGGCGGCGGAAACGGAGCTCCGAAACGACGGGGAGCAAAAACACCGCAGTTCTACAGCATCACGCTCAACACCGCCCGACACGATGCGGGAGATATAGAGCTCATCAAAAAGATACTCGGTAAATACCCCGGCAAGGTTCCGGTACACATGACTTTCCGCAACTCACTGGGGAATCGTCTCACCATGGAACTGGGAGCTCGCTACTGTGTGGCGCCCTGCCCGAAACTGAACGAAGAACTTTCACTCTACAGCTGATGCTCCGGAAAATCAGAATTGCGCTTCTCCTCGCCTCCGTCGGCTTGTTCGCCGGTTTTGCGGCGCACTATCTGAAAAACTCCAGCGAATGGTCGTGGTCGCGCGCGCCAAAAACCATCACGGTACCGGAGGGGGGTGTCAGGTCCGATGCCTTCAGTCTGAGGCTCCTGCAGCTGCACACGGACGACAGACAGCCCTCCATCGTCGCTCCGGCGCTGATGAGCAATATGCTGCTCATGCTGGCAGATTGTACCACCGGGGAGACACGGAAGGATATCGAGGCTCTGAGGCTCTATACCGGGCAGACAGAACACACCGCCGCACCGGACATGGGTGTCCTCATAGCCGCGGAATTGGGGCTTCCCTACAGCGAAAAAGCCGCCGATTATCCCATCATGCGTCTGCCGTTCCGACATAATCTTCCCGACGCGTTGATGATGTTCAACCTGACGCTCCGGCAGATCACTAACAGCGGGCAACCGGTGGTATCGGGTGACACACTGACCGCTGATACCAATCTGGCCATCGGTCTGGCTCTCTCGTTCGATGTCAGGCTGGAGCAGCCTTTCTATGCCAATCACAACAAGGAACAGCTCTTCTACTACGCCGACGGCACCTCTGCCCTGATGCCCATGATGCGCCAGCGAGCTGAGCTCCGCTATGCATCGGCCGCCGACGGCGCATGGGAAGCCGTTGCCCTGATGCTCAAACCGACGCACCGCAGGGAAGCCGAGTCCCTGGCTCTCATCGCTATCAGCCCTGCGACGAGAGCGGCGGCTTTTGCTCGAAACATGAGTACTGAACAATTCAGCGCTATACGAGAAGCGCTGGCTACGGCAGTACCGCGTGATTGTGCCGTCACGATGCCGATATTACAGAGCTGTGTATCACGCAGTTGGACAGAGCAGCTCAACCAACTGGGGCTGCAACGACTGACCGACATCACCTCCCGTGACTGGTGCTTCACTTCGCGCAGAATCGGCCTCGGTGTCCTGGCAGAACAATATGTGGTACGGATGACGCAACCGCACCACACGGACCAACAGCCAAACCTCGACAACGCGGCTCATGCCGTGGTATTGGACAATCCTTTCATCTGGGCCATCTGCGATCTCACAGAGCCGACGCCTCCCTACCTGATGGGGATTTATCAATGAGCGCACGGTGCGTACCGACGTACCAGCGGCTCCTGCACGGCAAACAAGGCGGCTCTGTCCTCCGGTTCATAGTCCAGATAGCCGTGCAGATGCACCAGTCCGTGCACGAGATAGCGGAACAGTTCCTCCTCCGGCGCAATCCCATGCTCCGCCGCATACCTGGCGGCCGTATCACAGCTGACCAGTATCTCACCGTAGGGGAAAGTGATGGCATCCGTCGGAGTCGGGTCATTCAGGAACTCTCCGTGTACCTGAGCGATGCTCGTATCATCGACGATAGAAATCTCCACCATATCCAGAGTAGACAAGACATGGTCGGGACCGGGAGCCGCCTGCAGCAGCTCGGGCAAGAGAGCCCTGAGAGCCGCAAGATACTGCTCCGTCAGCTCAGGCGTGACCCATGAACTGTCGGCATTCAGGTAAATTTCAATCTCCGGTATCATCCTGCGTTTGCTCCTCGCGCATGAGTTGTTTTCTACGCTTAGCCTCTGCTCGCGCCGCACGGAAAAAGCTCCGGAACTGCTCCAGGCACTCCGCTCCCAATACGCCGCCCTGCACTTCACAACGGTGATTCAGCGGCGGATTGGAATCCAGCAGGTGAATCCACCCACCGCAGGCTCCTCCCTTCGGGTCGGGGATACCAAAGACGACCCGCGAAGGTCGGCAGTGCACCATGGCTCCGGCACACATGGGGCACGGTTCCTTCGTCACATAAACCGTGCATCCCTCCAGACGCCAATCACCCACGGCCGCCTCTGCCGCCGTGAGTGCCAGCATCTCCGCGTGGGCGGTAGCATCTTTCAGAGCTTCCACCTGGTTCCAGCCGCGGGCAATCACGCGGTTGTCCTTCACAATGACACAACCGCAGGGAACCTCGCCGGCAGCGCGGGCTTTCTCAGCCTCGCGCATAGCCAGCATCATAAAATGTTCGTCCTCCGTCAAGGGAGATTTACTTGATGGTGACGCGCGGGTCGTTATCCAGGATGTCCTGCAGCTCAGGCCAACCTTCCTCGGTCTGGTTCTGGAACATGTGGAGGTAGACGGATACGGCACCGGCGGGATACTTCTCGAACAGGCTGTCAACGGCAGCTTTGAGCTTGTCGGCATCCAACGTCTCGGGCAGAACATCCACCACACCGTGACCATTGTGCTCGATGCCCAGAGTCTCAATGAAACCCACCAGCATACCCTCGTGCTTACGAATCAGCCAGACCTGGAGCAGATGGTCAGCGATGGTCTCAGCGGGCTTCCATGCGAGCATCTTCTTGATCCAGGCGAACTGCTCCTCCACGCTCTTCTGCTGCATGAACTGCGGGCGCAGCTTCTTGAGAGCGCCAAGCTCACGCAGAGCAGCACGGTATACCCCACGTTCCTGGTTGCGCATCCAACCCAGGAACTCATTCACGGTTTCGTCATCCGACTTCTGGAAAATGGTATAAGATTTCATAAGACTATATGCTATCAGTGCAAAATGCTCCCACAATAAAACACAATCCCATCCCTTTGTCCAGTCAAACCTCAGACATAATATCAAATATCAAGGAATCCGCATGCCCGCCCCCGGGCACTCGCAGCGCGGCTCTCTCATTTCTTGTTTTTTTCCGTTTCCGCTGCATGATGGGTACATCCCGGCGGCATCGGTGTCGCCGGGTCAGGTGACGGGAAAGCACCTCGCTCCTTTCCCTATTTACTCAGTAAGCACTCAACCAAAAGGCTTGTAGACAGTGAGGGGCTTACATGCGAGAGCCCCATGCTCACAGGGTGACTTTCTTGCCTCCCATCTTCTCTGAGTCAGAGAGATTGAGTATACCTGGCAGCAGCGACAGATAACCTTC
>JAFQSQ010000054.1 GCA_017409465.1 Akkermansia sp.
GCTCGCATGATGAACGATGAAGGACGCTTAGCGTTAGTTGAAACCATCTGCGCGCAGCGCAGCGAACTTTTCATTCGTACTTCGTCATTCGTCAATCGTACTTCCCTACAACTTCCCATTTATCGACCGATCAATCTTTCATTGCCGGAACAATAATTACTGTAGATTGTGGGGTCGGGGATGCCGGCTGCGAGGAAAGACTCGCGGCGTTCGCGACAGGTGGCGCATTGGCCGCAGTGTTGCTCTCGCCCGCAGTAGCAGGAATAGGTGTGGGAGAAATCAACCCCGAGTTCGGCACCGATGGCGGTTATTTCCTCCTTACTGTTGGAGATGAAGGGCCGCAGAATTTGCAGGTTCGCATAGGTTCCCAGCGAGATGGCGCTTGCCATGGCGGTCATGAAATCCTCGCGGCAGTCGGGGTAGAGGGCATGGTCTCCCCCATGTGCGGCGATGACGATACCCTCTGCGCCCTTGCTTTCCGCAATACCGGCGGCTATGGCAAGAAAGATGCCGTTGCGGAAGGGGACAACGGTCTGTTTGAGGTTGTCCTCTGCGTAATCCGCAGTGGGGATAGCCTCTGCCCCGCTGAGCAGGGCGCTTTCCAGATGGGCAGAAATGCTGCGAAGGTCAATTTCGTGGTAGGGTATGCCGAGGCTTTCTGCCTGCCAGCGTGCGCAGGCAAGCTCGCGTGCGGCGTGATTGCTGCCATAATCGAAAGAGAGGGCGCAGACCACCTTGTGTCGGCGGTGCGCCCAATGAAGTGCGGTCGTGGAATCCAGCCCGCCGGAGAGGAGGACGGCTACGTTCATGCAGGACGGTTTTCCGGCTTGTGTTCTGCAGTACAGGTGAGCTGAATGCCGCCACGAGCCCCGAACCGACCTTCCACTTTCATCCATGCGGGGTCGACAGCTGCTACGAGGTCATCCAGAATACGGTTGACCACCTGCTCATTGAATGCGGCGTAGTTCCGGAAAGAGACAAGGTAGTACTTCAGACTCTTGGTCTCCACCACCTTGTCAGCAGGACAATAGGTGATGGTGAGATGGCAGCTGTCCGGCTGTCCCGTGACGGGACAGAGCGAGGTGAACTCATGCGTGGTGAGGGTCACCACATAGCGCCGCTGCGGGCTGCGGTTCGGGAATGCCTCCAGTTTGGCATCCTCCGGGCTGCGGTAGAACTCCGTGTGCCTGCCGAGCAGAGAAAGGTCTTTGTTATCCATGTCAGAGATTATGCTTTAGTGAGTTTGTAACCATCCTTGCCGTCCTTCATGGCCCAGCCAAGCTCCGCGAGCTTGCCGCGCAGGGCATCGGCAGTGGCCCAGTCCTTAGCCAGACGTGCAGCCCAGCGCTCATCTGCGATGGCCTTGATGTCGGCCGGTACTTCAATGTCTGCATCGGGGTCAGGCAGTTGCAGCCCGAGAGCCTCCATGATGAAACGGAATGCTTTCCAGACGTCTCCGGCGGTAGCGGCATCCATCTCCGCAGGCTTGATACCCTTGATGGCGCTGAACACGTGGCCGAGTGCCTCCGGGCCGTTCAGGTCATCTTCCAGACTGTCCCATGCGGGCTGGAATGCTCCGAGAGCAGGGGATTTCTTCACTAAATCACGGTAGGTGGGTTCCTTTGCTCCGCTGGCTTTAGCCAGTTCTTTGTCGAATCTCCCCAGCTTGTTGAGGGCGCTGGTGGCATCCTTCATGCCGTTGAGGGTGAAGTTAAGCGGGCGGCGGTAGTAGGCACCGGCCAGCACGTAGCGCAGGGCTGCGGGGCTATAGCCCATTTCCTGCAGCTGGTCAAGGGTGTACATGTTGCCCAGGCTCTTGCTCATCTTGGCACCGTCTACCAGCAGGTGGGTCACGTGGAACCAGTGGCGGGCAAACTCACCGCCGCAGGCACAGCGGCTCTGAGCAATCTCATTCTCATGATGCGGGAATACCAGGTCGACGCCGCCGGAGTGCAGGTCGAAGGTGTCGCCCAGGTATTTGTGGCTCATGGCAGAGCATTCCAGGTGCCAGCCGGGACGCCCCTCGCCCCAGGGAGACGGCCAGTAGTTCGGGCCATCTTCCGGGCGGCGGGCTTTCCACAGCACGAAATCGGCCACACTGTCCTTTTCATATTCATCCGTATCAGCGCGGGTGTTGGCCGTCTTGCCCAAATCAAGTTCCTGGCGGTCCAGATGCGCCAGCCTGCCGTAGTCGGCATAGGAAGAAATGCGGAAATAGACGGAACCGTCTTCACTCTGGTAAGCGTGACCGGCCTCCATGAGCTTCTGTACGATGTCGAGCTGTTCCTTGATGTGACCCACGGCACTGGGCTCTACATGCGGTGCAAGGCAGTTGAGCGCCTTGCAGTCATCATGGAACTTGGCAGTCCACTTGGCGGTGTATTCACCCAGGGGCATGCCCTGAGCCTGCGAGTTGCGGATGGTCTTGTCATCCACGTCCGTCAGATTGCGTACGTGCTTGGTGCGCAGGCCTCCCAGTTCCACCACGCGGCGGAAGACATCCTGCACGACAAAGGTGCGGAAGTTGCCGATATGAGCCGCCGCATACACGGTCGGACCGCAACAGTAGAAGCGCAGCTGCTTGCCGTCTTCTGCCTGCACGGGCTTCATCGCCCCCGACTGTGTATCATATAAGTTCAACATAACGCGCGGGAGTATAGCGCGAAGCCGCTGTAATGTCAAGCGAATGGCGCGTGATACGCAGAGTATGACGTCGCGGCGCATTGCGTCGTTTATTTTTGACTGGTGCTATAGTGTAGCCTATAACGCTGCTGTAATGAAGCAACTCCTCTATGTCCTCCCGTTTGTGTCACTTTTATGCAGCTGGATAGTGTGGAAAGGTATCTGAATTGGTTTGAATACAAAGAAGCCGTTCTACGGGAAAAGATGGTTCCGCTCAAGCCCGAGGTGCTGTACCCGAATAATCCGAAAAAGCCTACCTCGGACATTGGAATCGGCTGTATCTGGCCGGTGTCCCGATGATGGACGAGCGGCGGGCGATGCTGCAACGTTGGGTAACGGCGCCTCAATGGCTAATCTCTCTTTCTGCGATTTCGATGTTGCGGGGTAGTTCTGCTATCGGGATGAGTTCATTCTCCTGGATGCCAACGGGAATGAGCTGGAACGCCTCGGTATCGGGCATCTTGATATCGTTTGCAAGCCTGAGGGGCAGGGTACCGACAGATGCGGATAACAAAGCGATTTCCCAAGCTTATAAGCAATCGTGGCTGATTTCCAGACACGAGCCTGTGCCGCCCAGCCGGGTACCGGGACGCACGATAAAGCATTCCACGGCGCTCCAGATGTCATCGTCCTCTGTCTCACCGACAGGGAAGCAGGTCTCAATAATCGGGCAGGCATTGTGCCGGATAATGGCGTCCAGTACATGACGAATGGCAAAGACGAGCCAGTCCCGGTGGGTTGTGGGTTTGTCTGAAGCTTGCAGCTCCGGCAGACCGAACCGAGCCATCCCCTCGGTTTCCAGCCCTATTCGGTTCTCGGTGGCGTAAGGACGGAGACACAGCATGCAGAGCAGTGGCTGCTCAGCGGCTGCGATTTCAGCTGCCGAGGTATATCCGTCTCCCAAATCTGCCGCAACGGCCTGTTCGCTGCGGCAAAGCTCCTGCACGGCGAGAGCCAATCGGGAGGCGGCAGAGATGGGGAGCTCACCGTCTGAGTTTTGACTGAGCAGCTGCATACGCCAGTCATGCGGTAGGGGCGCCTCCATGGTGGCATCTACGCGCTGTAGCTCACAACCATGCCTCATCGGGGGCAGCTCTGTCGGTGAGCCTTTCATCAGTACGGTTGCATGGAAAATCGCCTGCGGTACGCTGAGTAGAGCCCCTCGCTCGGCACCTCGTGAACGCAAAAAGTCAATCAATCCCGAAAGAGCCGTTCCGGTAGAGAATCTGCTGTCCATGGCTGCATCCAACGGCGTAAAACCACTGATGGTCAGGGCATTGATATCCGCGCCCTCCCGCAACAATCGGTCAGCGATGTTGATGCCGACAGCGCTATCCGTCATCCACCTGTAAGAACAGAGGAGGTGCAGCGCCGTCAGCCGGTCGGGATTAAAGACGGGATTAGCACCCTGCGGCAAAGCCCCGTGAGCAAGGAGCAGTTCTGCGATGTCCCGACGATCCCTGCTCAGCGCGCTCAGAAGAGGTGGATAGTGAGTGCCTGCATCCGGGTGAGCCCCGTGTTCCAGCAACAGTTGTACCGCCGGCATATTACCGTCGTTCACGCATTGCTCCAGCACCCCGAGGGCTTGATAATGGGGTGGTGTCAATATGCCCGGGTTCGCTGCGCCGGCGCTCAGCATAGCTGCGGCCACCTCCCGGCGATTTTTCTGCAACGCCAGCAGAAGATGATGGGCGATATCATCCTTACGGGTAAGCGAAGCATCCTTCAGCACCGTGTGAATGCAGTGTGCGGCCTGTTCCGGTTTGTCTTTATCTATGGCCTTTCTCAGTTTGTCCCAAATGCCCTGGTCATTCAACATCCATTCGCTCCATATTACCCATATGGTCAGCACCAGAAAACCCAGAGAAACCAGCAACAGCACAACATTATCTCCGGTGCGTTCTCCCGGATGGATGACCATATCCGCAACAGCCACCACCGTTCCCATGCTCCATAAAGCGATAGCAAACAACTGTACTGCCTTCTTCATTTCTCGTCCCGTTTATATCACGGCGCATTTTATATATAGTGGTCAGATTATCTCAGGCGTCTATCAGCTCGGGATGAGCTTCCATGATGCGCAGCAGTTTGCTGGTCGCGCCGTCCGGGCTGCGGATGCCCCGATTAAACCATATCAGAGCCTTTTTTTCAACTCTTTTTGTGTGCCCTAGCCGAGGCTGAATCGGCGGGAGCTCTTGGTTTGGCGGGTCATTAGCCAGAGTATCTCCAGTAGAGCCTGTACCAATGCCGCTTCCGTTGGGGGTATCGGTTTCACTCTTTCCACCTCCTTTCCGGGTTGTTTTCTGTTTTCGACCGAGCCGCACCTTGCGGCGGGGTGGTTTGTGCTACAAAGTATATCTATATGTAAGCCTGAAAACGATAATCTTACTTGATTATGTACTCATAACGTCATATTATTGCTCCGGTAATTAAAGGATGTTGCTCTGCCGATACGCCAAGTGGAAATTTGCCGGGAAGTACGAAGTCAAAAGGACGATGGACAAGGTACAGAATTCCGCTCGCTCTGCTCGCATGATGAACGATGAAGGACGCTTAGCGTTAGTTGAAACCATCTGCGCGCAGCGCAGCGAACTTTTCATTCGTA
>JAFQSQ010000055.1 GCA_017409465.1 Akkermansia sp.
GAGAATGCTGAGCCCGCGAAAGCGGGCGGCATAAAGCGATGTCCTATATGGAGACAACGCTTTATGCCGCCCTATCGCCTGCGCTCAGGGCTCCTTTATTTTTTGTGCATAACGGGGCTCCGCCGCTACGCGTCTCCGCCCTCCGGGCTCAAAATTCCTCGGGCTTTCTGCCCGACAAAGAACGCGAATTGTCCCAGGATAGAGTAGGTGCTGATGATACGGCAGAAAGAGATTTGCCATCATCATCAACAGATGATGATGGAATATAATAGATTCAAGAATCTGCGGCATTTTTTTTTGATATTCAGTATCCTGCAAGAGCCTGTGGCAGGTGAGCGATGACCTGGCCGGCGCGGATGGCGGGGGGATAGCTGGTAGCTGCCTGAGCGGCTTCTGCGGCGCGGCCGCAGGCGTAAGCCCCCAGAGCAGCGGCGCGGAGGGGGGGGAGCCCCTGAGCCGCGAGGGCTCCTATGGTACCGGCCAGCACATCGCCCTGGCCGCCGTTGGCCATGAAGGGACCGCCGCTCACGTTGTAGTAGCAGTTGACTCTGTTGGCAATGATGCTGCGTGCGCCTTTCAGCAGGAGGGTGCAGGGATTTGATTCCAGAAAACGCTGCACGATGTCGCGGCGGTGTCCGCCGAGGGTATACAAGCGGTTCATTTCGCCCGGATGCGGGGTGAGGATGTGGTTGCTGCGGAAGGACCAGCCTCTTTCGGCGGCGGTGTTGAGCGCATCTGCATCCAACACCACGGGGCATGTGGCGTGGTTGATGAGTTGCAGCAGATTCTCTGCTCGGGGCGTGTTCTGGCGGCCAATACCGGGGCCGATGACCCAGGCCTGCACCGATTGTGCCGAAAGCATAAGGGACGGTAGCAGGGGGGATACCATCACTTCCGGGGTAACCCGTGCAGCCAGCAGGTCACAGACCTCCTCCGGGCAGTAGAGGTTCACGAGCCCGGCTCCGGCTGCCACGGCAGCTTCGGCGCACATCTGTGCCGCGCCAATCATCCCCTTGCTGCCGGCGATGATGCCGACGCGACCCGCACGGTTCTTGAAATGGGAGTAGGGGCGGCGGGGCAGCCAAGCGCGGGTGAGTTCGGGACAGAGTACCTGTGCATCGGAGCAGGGGGTGAGCGTTACCTCCGGCAGGGGGATGCAGAACAGGCGGCCTACGGCATCCTCTGCACCATCCACCAGCATGCCGGGTTTCACGCAGCCGATGGCGGCGGTGATATCGGCCATCACCACATGGGCTCCGCCTCTGCCGTTGTCGGCATTCAATCCGGTGGGTATATCAATGGATAACAGCAGGCTGCGTGGAGATTCGGCACGCAGGGCGTTCATCTCGCGCACTAGCTCGGCATAGGCAGGGCGCAGCTCGCCGCGGGCACCGCTGCCCAGCAATCCGTCGATAATCAGCAGCCCGGGTTGAGGGGCGGGCCGCTCCGTATCAATCGGCGCGGTGATGCGGTAGAGCTCCCGGCGGGAATCCGGGGCAAGCTCTTCTGCCTTGCAAACGGACCGCAGCGTGACCGGGCAGCCGAAGCGAGCGGCCAGGCCCAGGGCATCGCCGGCATTGTTGCCGCGCCCGGCATAGACAACGACTCGCTGCGGCTGCAGCCCGGCGGTAAGCGGTTCGCGTTGCCAGGCTTCCCACAGACGCTCAATGACGATATCCATCAGAGCGGAGGAGGTAACTGAGCCTGAGGTAAAGAGAGACTGTTCGGCATGGCGAATCTCATCTGCTGTGGCTATGAGCATGGCGGTAAACAGGTTAGAGGACGGTGACCCAGGTGCGGGTTGCTGCGGGGGAGAGGATGCGGGCGATATAGTTGTTCATGGCCTGCGGCGTGATAGCCTTGAGCATGTCGGGCAGGCGGTCGTTGTAGTCAGCTCCAAGGCCAATTAATGTATTGACGGCCATAGCGGTGCATTGTTTTCCGCAGGATTGGAGGGAGAGAAGCCGCCCGGTCAGCGCGGCAGAGCGTGTGCGCTCCAGTGCCTCTGTCGGCATACCGTCGACGGCCAGACGGCAGAGGAGGTCGGTGAGGGCGCTTCGGGCTTCCTGCATCTGCTCCGGGGAGGTGCCCAGATAGAAATAGAGACACCCGGTATCAAGACCCAGCAGCGATGCTGCCGCGGCGTAGTACGCTAAGCCGCGCTGTTCCCTTATCTCAGAGAATATCGGGCCGGACATATCGCGGCACCATTCTTCAAAGAGGGTTTGCAGGGGCACCTCATCATCCGTAGCGGTAAGGGCAGGCAGCGCCACTGCCAGAACGGCCTGTTCTTTCCCGGCCTTGAGGGTTTCATCCCCAGCCATTTGGGGCGGGGTAGGAGTGCCGATAGCCGGAGCTCCGAGCGGCATGCTGCCGAAGAGTTGTTCTGCCTGTCGGATGACTGTAGGCGGGTCGATGTCGCCCGCTATGGCCAATACGGCGTTGCTGCCGCACATCAGGCGTGCATGGTGTGTGACAAGTGTTGAGCGGTCGAGACAGGTGATGCTTTCTACAGTGCCGTCTCGGTGGTTGCCGTAGGAGGTGTTGCCGAAGCACAGGCTGCGGAGTCTCCTGAAGCCCAGGGATGCCGGGTCTTCCTCCGAATCCAGCACATCGGCTATCATGGCTTTCTTCTCTGTCTCAATGGCCTCTGCCGGTAGTGCCGGATGCAGGGCGGCATCCGCCAGCAGCTCCAGCAGGGCAGGCAGGTCGTCCCGGAGGCATCGCCCGCTGAGGCTCAGTGTATTATTGCCGGCATTGCCGGAGATGGAGGCCCCCAGATTTTCCACCTCATCGGCCCATTGTGCGGCGCTGCGGGTGGTGGTGCCCTTCAGCAGGCATTCGGAGAGCAGGCTGTTGATGCCGGCGGTCTGCGCGGTTTCGGTGGGACTGCCGGCGCGCATCGCCAGCGTGGCGTGTGCCATGGGCACGCGGCGGTCAATGCGGGTGACAACGCGCAGCCCGTTGGCGAGTTCATGAACGATCGGAGCATCCCCGATACCGATGGCGCTTTCCTCTGCCAGCGGCGGGTTGGTGCCGATGGGGTCGATACTCACTTCTGTGAGTCGTTCCGGGCGCAGGTAGGTGGCGGCAGCGCGTGCCAGATCGGCGGCTGTCACTTGTTCCAGCGCAGCGTCCCATTCTTCCATGCAGTTGAGATTGCGGTTCAGATGCCAGGACATGCCGACCGTGCCCGCCAGCCCCTGGACGGTGGAAAGTGTGCGCAGGCGCGCCACTTTCATCTGGCGGCGGGTACGCAGGCGCGCTTCTTCAAAGTCGGCCTCCGGCAGTGTGCAGATGTAGTCCAGCATGGCATCACGCAGGGTATCGCGGTCGGGGCGCTCCACATCGGCCTCCAGCACCATGGCTCCTTCGCCCTCGCGGTTCGGCACCATCATCACGCTCACATCGTGCGCCAGCCCTTCCTCATCGTGAAACTTCTTATAGAGCCAGGCGCTGCGCCCCTCGCCCAGGACAGAACCCAGCATGCTGATGGCGGCGGCATCCGGGTGGTTGGAGTGCGGCACCCGCCAGGCCAGCATCAGGGTGGAGGTTGGCTGGGCAAACTCGCGGCGGTGCAGGCGCGGTCCCCACTGGCGGCCTTCGGATATGGTCGGTCGCGGGGGGAGAGGCGCGGGGGGCAATGCTCCCGCTTCCTGTTCCACCGCGCGGAAGAACTCATCGCAGGGGATGTCTCCTGCGGCGCAGATGAATACATTGCCCGGTACATAGCGGCGGCGATAACTGGTCAGCATGTCGCTGTGGGTCAGCCTGTTGAATGCCTCTGGTTCACCGATGACCGGCAGACGGCGGGGATGGCTTTTGAAGAGGGTGGTGATGAGTGCCCGGTAGGATGCATCCTGCGGGTCGTCATTGTACATGTCCATTTCCCGACGGATGACATCGCGTTCGCGTTCAAACTCATCTGCCGGGAACGTGGGGTGGAACACCAGCTGCGCCAGGAGGTGCAGAAACTCACGCCAGTTAGCGGATGGCCCATCGATGTGGTATACGGTGCGATCGGTGCTGGTGTAGGCGTTCCAACTGCCGCCCAGCGCAGGTACGCGCTCATTGAGCTCTTGGCCGCTGAACTCTTCTGTTCCCTTGAACACCATGTGTTCAATCAGGTGCGATATTCCTGCACCGGCGTATTCATCTTCATGGATGGAGCCGCTCTCTATCCAGAATTGGAGCGATACCAGCGGCAGATTGCGCTGGGGGGCTACCATGGCAGTCAGCCCGTTCGGGCATACATGTACCTCGTGCTGCATGGGGTGTATTATGCCATATCCCCGTGGGGCTTACAATGGAGAATCGTGATTTATGGCTGAAATCCTCCGTCTGTACGATGCCAAGAGCGTGTTGTATACCACAATCTGCTTGACAATTTCAGTCGGTAAGCGTATGAATGTGCCAACCCATAGTAGAGAATTATGTATAATCGTGACGAAAAAACTCTGATTTTGTTCAAGCCTGACTGCGTGCGTAAGAATCTGTCCGGCGTTATCCTGCAGCGTCTGTTGGCTGAAGGTTTTCGCCTTCGCGGCATGAAGATGATGCAGCTGAACGATGAAATTCTGCGTGAGCACTACGGGCATATTGTTGATTTGGTGATTGACGGAAAGCCTCTGTATCCGACGCTCAATGCATTCATGCAGAGCAGCCCGGTGGTGGCTCTGGTGCTTTCCGGCCCGGGGGTGATTACACGTGTGCGTTCCATCCTGGGACCGACTAATTCCATGAAAGCTGATAAGGGTACCATCCGTGGTGATTTCGGTACCAACAGCATGCTCAATATCTGCCATGCCTCCGATTCTCCCGAGAGTGCTGAGGTGGAGATCAAGCGTTTCTTCGCTGATTCCGAGCTTTTCGATAATGTAGACTGATATATTTCCTGTCAGTCATGACGAAAGCGGTGTGATGTCCGGCATCACACCGCTTTTGCATGAGAGGCATTCAGCGTCTTCGCTGTCGGGAACTATTGCGCCGGGGGGCAGCCCGTCGCTTGCGGGGCGTAGCTTTTTTCGGCGGCTCTGTTTTTTTCTTCGGAGGCTCTACAACAGCAGGCTCGGGAGGCGGCGGCGGTGGCGGTGGCAGAGCCTTGAGTGTCGTCTCCGGATTCATCACCGTGGCAAATGCGGTGATACCATCAGCCAGTGCCATAGCCAGACGGTTTTGATACTCATCGCTGTTGAGACGAGCCGCTTCATCGGGATGGGTAGTGTAGCCGAGCTCCACGCGTGCAGCGGGGCAGTTCAGCGAGTTGAGCAAGCTGTAGTGGGCGCGGCGGCAGCCGCCATCGCGGGCTTCGGCTTTGGTAACTACGGCCGCCTGCAGCGCCATGGCCAGAGCCGCATTGGCGGCGTCGTGCTCGTTGGCCGGTTTTTCTGAGGTGCCCGGCTGAGCCGGGGTGGTGGTATATGTTTCCACGCCGGACATATCGCTGCGTCCGCTGTTGAGGTGGAGACTGATGAAGATGGGAGCTTCTGCGCCGCTGATGGTATCGATGCGGGATTGGTCAGACATGTGTCGGTTGTCTTCGCGCGTCAGCCGCACCTGAACGCCGCGTTTACGAAGTTCGGTCGCCAGCTTGCCGGCTACCAGCAGAGCCACATCGGCCTCACGTACCTGCTCCGTGACGCTGCCCGTATCGTATCCCCCATGTCCGGGATCGAGGATGACTGTTTTGACCGCTCGGCGGTTGGTGATATAGGTGGGGCGCAGGATGGGGTCAATCAGTTTGATCAAATCGGTCTTGGAGACGAGTAAATCGCCCTTGTCATTCTCTCTGACCGGGTGGGAGAGGACACACCGGATTCCCTGAATGCTGATATCGCGGGGCTCGGGGCCGAAGATGAGCGTGAGCGCCCCGTTGCCCACCGCCCGCAAGGCACTTTCCCTGGGTTGAGCGATGGGCATCAGCTTGTAGAAGCTGCGCAGGTCTTCAAGAGGAACATACCCGACATCGCCCACACTGGTGGCATTCCACATGGAGCCATCTGCCGTAACCCCGCCACAGGGAACTGTCGCAAGCAGCAACGCCAACAGACAGGATAATCTCATCCTCGCTTATTCCCTTTCTGTTGCTTGGCAGAGCTTCGGGAGGAAATGCCACCACGGCTCATCTGCGCCCCTGATATACTGGTGCGGGTCTTGCTGCCGGTCCCTTTGACTACGACTCGACTGTTTTTCCCGGCTTTTCTGCCGGGGGCTCTCTTGCACACTGTGGCACCATAGGCCTCGATGCCGTTGCAGATGCTCAGCGCCAGAGTGTCCTGATACTTTGAGCTGGAGATAAGACCGCCTTCGGTAGGGTTGGAAACGAAGCCGCCTTCAAACAGGATAGCCGGACGTTTGATGGTGCAAAGTACTGAGAAACGCGCGCGCTGGATGCCTCGGTCCACGGCTTTCGTGTTCTTGATGGCCCGACTGTGAACTGCCGTCGCCAGAGCGATGTTCTCACTGTCCTGGTCATTACCTGCCAGATCTGCTGTGCGACGCGTGCGGGCAAAGGGGGAGGTTGTGCCGTGCGGTGCCAGTGTAAAGGTCTCAATACCCTCCGCTGCGCGGCGTCCTGAGTTGTGATGAATACTCACAAAGATGGAATCAGGGCAACTGTTCGCTATCTGAACCCGCTGTTGCAGGGTCAGGAAGACGTCCGTATCGCGGGTCATGACGACCTTGTACCCGCGCTCGCGCAGAAGCCTGCGCAGTTTGAGCGCTACAGCCAGGTTGCAGTCTTTCTCCCTGGCATATGGGCTGACGGCTCCCGCATCGTGCCCGCCGTGACCGGGATCGATGACTACCGTGCGCAGTGTCGAGGCGTTTTTCGAGAAACGGGGCCGAAGTACCGGATCCACCAGCTTGCTGACATCGGTGCTGGATATCATCAGCTCTCCACCATACGATTTGATGGGGTAGGAGAGCACATAGCGATAGTTGTTGACGTAGAAGTCCTGCCGCGCCGGTATGAGTGAGACGCGGTGGCTGCCTCCGTAGGTGTGCATCCCATTCTGCGAGGCCTTTGGACGCAGATTGTAGGTGCGGCATATATCTGCTAGACGCACGTACTCGACACCGTCAATGTATTCTGTATTGATGGTGCTCTGTGCATATGCACGCCCGAACAGGCATGTCACCATGGCCACGCCCAGTATCAGAAGCTGTCGTATGGTTCCTGTACCCATATACCTCTATCAGTCTACCATGCTTCGCCCTGTCTGGACAAGCGTAAAATCCATCATGAAGCGAATTTAGTTCACTGAGGAGTGTTGCCATCTCAGTATGAAGCCAAACGGGGCTGCGTGAGTAAGGGGATGGCAGGCATGCAGGATCTGTGTTATTGCTTCGGCAATTTTTTCTGGCTGCTCAAGCAAAGCGGCAAATGGAAAGTTGTAGGGAAGTACGATTGACGAATGACGAAGTACGAATGAAAAGTTCGCTGCGCTGCGCGCAGATGGTTTCAACTAACGCTAAGCGTCCTTCATCGTTCATCATGCGAGCAGAGCGAGCGGAATTCTGTACCTTGTCCA
>JAFQSQ010000056.1 GCA_017409465.1 Akkermansia sp.
GGTGTTTGAACAGGCCACGGCTGATGTGCTGGCTCAGGGTAACTGGGGCATCTTCACGGCTTCCCGCGCTTTCGTGAACGCGGTGCAGGGGCAGCGCAACAATATGGGTTGCATCGCCAATGGTCGCGGCACGGCCTGGGCAGCGCTGCTGGGTGCCACGCATGATATCGACGGCAGCGGTGCTGCCGCCGGTTCCGACACCACGCTCTTCGGCGCAGCCGTGGGTGTGGATATGCAGGTCGGTAAGCGCAGCAGTCTGGGTGTGGCCTTCGGCTACACGGATGCTGAGGTGAAGCCCGGTGGCCTGAGCGATGTGGATCAGGAGAGTGGCTATATCGCCCTCTACGGTGAGCACGGGCTGAAGAAGTTTGCCAACAACTCCTGCCTGGCTCTCGACTGGGTGCTCTCTACCGGCACGACGGAATCGAGCTACCTGGGCGCAGACTGGGAGCAGGACCACATCCAGGCCAACACCCGCCTGACCTGGACGAAGAAGGTGAACGAACGCTTTGCTTACAATGTGTTCGGCGGCGTGGAGTACTTCGCCTCTGAATCCGACCGCGTGGCAGACTGCAAGAGCGGCTCCATCCAGAACCTGCGCGGTGAGCTCGGTGTCGGTGCCCGCTACGTGGTGAAGCAGGGGCAGACCACGTCCTGCGACGGCAAGGGTGGCCTGACGCCGGCCGCTCCCGGTTGCGAGCGCATCGTGGTGTACGGCGAGCTGAGCTACATCAACGACATGGTGCGCAACAACCCGAGCATCGAGGTGAACGGCCTGCGCGGCGGCGGTGCTAACCCCGGGCGACAGGGTGTCGGTATCGAAGCCGGGGCTACCTTCCGTATCGGCGAGCGCTGGAGCGCCAACGCAAACTACAGCTTCAACGCTATGGATGACTCCAACGAGCACGTCCTGAATATCGGCGCCAGCCGCACGTTCTGATAGAGCATCGATTCGTCAACCATCCCGGCGCATGCAGATAATCCCCCATCTGCATGCGCCGCATGCTATCTCCCACACCACCGCCGGAACGGCGGTGATTTCGTCGGCTCGTCAGAGTCGATTTCGTCTTGTCGGCGGCAAGATTTCGTCCGAACGACAGTAAGGATTTCGCAGCGGCGTCTGCTCGTTGCCCAACGAGCACAGGGGAACGGCGATTTTCTGTGGCATACGGGGGCGTATGCCCTGATTATCCCTTTGTGAGGCTGCCCATCTGTGGTATAAGGGGGGATATCACGTTATGGATACCCCAAAAAACTACTACATACCGACAGTGATTGAGAAGACGAGTCAGGGCGAGCGAGCCTATGACATCTATTCCCGCCTGTTGCTGGACCGAGTCATCTTCATCGGCACCGAAATTGACGACACGGTGGCCAACTCGGTCATTGCTCAGCTGCTTTTCCTGCAGATGACGGATCCGAAGAAGGACATCCACATCTACATCAACTCCCCCGGCGGCTCGGTAACGGCCGGGCTCGCCATCTATGATACGATGCAGTTCATCTCCTGCGATATCAACACCTACTGCATCGGCATAGCGGCCTCCATGGCCTCCGTCCTGCTGGCAGCCGGCACCAAAGGCAAGCGCTTCTGCCTGCCCAACTCTCATGTGATGATTCACCAGGTGCGCGGCGGTGCTCAGGGCACGGCGGCAGATGTGGAACGCACCATTAAGTTCATGTTCAGTCTGGACAAGCGCCTCACCGGCATCCTGGCACAGCACACCGGCAAGGATTTCGACACCGTGAAACAGGACCAGGACCGCGACAACTACATGACCGCAGAGGAATCTGTCGCCTACGGTCTGGTAGACCGCATCCTGGAGCACAACCCGCAGCAGAAGAAGTAAGCCGCCATGGCCAAGCAGCACGACAAGATCTGCCACCTCTGCGCCCAGAAACAGGCAGCCAATCGACCCATGCTCACGCTGGGGGAGCTCAACATCTGCTTCCCCTGCATTGAGAATCTGGACTACCACATGTTCGTGTCCAATATGGGCGACATTGCGGCTGACCGCGTTCTCTCCCTCATCCGGGGCACGCACCCGGAGCTGCTGCCCAAGGATGATGCCGAGGGCGACCCTGTGCTGGAGGTGGAAACCAAGGCGCAGGACGAGCTGCCCACCCCGGAGGAAATGCACCGGCAGCTGGACAACTACGTCATCGGCCAGGACTATGCCAAGCGCACGCTCTGCGTGGCAGTGTACAACCACTACCTGCGCCTCCGCCAGCCGAAGAGCGATGACGGCACGGAGATTGAGAAGAGCAACATCCTGCTGGCCGGCTCTACCGGCTCCGGCAAGACCCTGCTTGCCAAGACTCTGGCCCGCATTCTGGATGTTCCCTTCTGCATTGTGGACGCCACCACGCTGACGGAGGCCGGATACGTGGGCGAGGATGTGGAAAACATCGTGCTGCGTCTCCTGCAGGCGGCAGATATGAATGTGGCCAAGGCTGAGCGCGGCATCATCTATGTGGATGAAATCGACAAGATTGGCCGCAAGACGCAGAACGTGAGCATCACCCGCGACGTATCCGGCGAGGGTGTGCAACAGGCTCTGCTCAAGATTGTGGAGGGAACGGAATGCAACATCCCCCCCAAGGGAGGCCGCAAGCACCCGAACGAGCAGTATATCCGCGTGAACACGGAGAACATCCTCTTCATCTGCGGCGGCGCTTTCGTGGGGCTGGAGGGTATCATCCGCAAGCGTATCGGCTCCTCTGCCATGGGCTTTGCCTCTATCGAAGAAGACCGCAACACCAAGGAATACACGGAGGAGGAGGTACTCTCCAAAGCCATGCCGGAGGACTTCTTCATGTTCGGCATGATTCCCGAGCTCATGGGGCGTCTGCCCATCTTTGCCCCGCTCACCACGCTGACGGAAGACCAGCTCATAACGCTGCTGACGGAGCCGAAGAACGCGCTGGTGAAGCAGTACAACAAGCTGCTGGGGATGAGCGGCGTGAAGCTCAAGGTCGAGGAGGCTGCCCTGCGTGCCATGGCGCGTCAGGCCATCGAGCGCGGCACGGGCGCACGCGCCCTGCGCGGTATCTTTGAGCGCCTCATGCTGGATATCATGTACAAGGTACCCAGTGACAAAACCATCGACACCGTGACCATCACGGAAGAGGCGGTTCTGGGCAAGGGTGAGCCCAAAATCAAACACAAAAAAGTCAAGAAAGCCTGACGGGAGATGCTGGTACTGGGGATAGAATCGAGTTGTGATGAGACGGCTGTGGCTCTGCTGGAGGCAGCTGCCGGAGAGGTGCAGCCGCGCGTGCTCAGCTCCGTCATCTCCACCCAGATTCCCCTGCACCGCATGTACGGCGGGGTGATTCCCGAACTGGCCTCGCGCAACCACTCCTCCAACCTGCCCGTGGTACTCCGCGAGGCGCTGGAAAAAGCCGGGCGCAGCATACACGAGGTAGATGTATTTGCCAGCACGGCGGGTCCCGGGCTGGTGGCGGCACTGCTGGTGGGCAATACGGCGGCCAAGGCGCTGGCACTGGCAGCGAAGAAGCCCTTTGTGGCAGTCAATCATCTGGAGGGGCACATGCTCTCCCCTTTCATCACCCGTCCGCAGGGGCTCGTGCCGCATCTCTCACTGGTGGTATCCGGCGGTCATACCCTGCTGGTGGATGTACGCGGCGTGAGCAATTACACGCTCATGGGGCGCTCGCTGGACGATGCGGCGGGCGAGGCCTTCGACAAGGTGGCCAAGATGCTTGATTTGCCCTACCCCGGCGGCCCGGAGATTGACAAACGCGCCGAACAGGGAGACCCCGAGCGCTTCCGGCTGCCCCGCCCCATGATGCATGAGAACCACCTGAACTTCTCCTTCTCCGGGCTGAAAACAGCGGTGCTCTATACCCTGCCGAAACTGACCCCGAGCGGCAACCCGAACGACCTGCCGGAGCAGACGCTCTGCGACCTCTGTGCCGGGGTACGGCAGGCTATCATCGACGTATTGCTGCACAAGGCCATGAAAGCACTCCGCAAGAGCGGGCACAAGGTGCTGGCCGTTTCCGGCGGCGTTTCCTGCAACAGCGCCCTGCGGGCTCAACTGGCTGCGCGCTGCGAGCGGGCTCGCGTGGAGCTGGTGCTGCCGCCCAACAGCCTGACCACGGATAACGCCGCCATGATTGCCTACGCCGGCATGCTCCGGGCGCAGCATGGCGACTTCTCCCCCCTGGAGACTCCGGTAGACCCCAACCTCAAACTCGCCGGCATGCAGACCCGCGCCTGATTCCCCCCACCATGAGCCTGAGAGAACGACTGACGGAAATTCTGCCCGGCCTGCTGCCGGAACGGGAAGAAAACGCCATCAAGGGCAAGGAGCTCATCGCCCGTGTGCGGGCCGTGCTGGGCGATGCCTACTCCGACCACTCGCTGCGCTCCCAGTTCTCCTTCATGGCGCTGGATCCGGATTCCTGCCTGGCTCGCGTGCCTAATGGGCAGGGATACTACCTGCGCAGCAGCCATGATGACAGCTCCTCGCTGCAACACATCTTTGCCGGCGATGCCGATACCCGCGAAGGGGAGGATTTTCTCAATAAGGCTATGGCGCTCGCCGTGCGTCTCTTCGACACGGCCGGCATGGGCGTCTTTGTCTACCCGGTCGATGGGGAGGAAAGCTGGGAACACCCCGACCTCGTGGCGGTACAATGGCCGGCAGGCTGCCGCGATGCTTCCGGCGCCTACGTGCCCACGCCCACCAAAAAGCCGCTCCGGGTGGCTTATCGTGCCGTTTGTGTCGGGTTCGGAGAATCGGCAGAAAGCTGCCGCCGCGCGTTCTATCGGGCACTGGCCTGCGGCAGCTGGGCCGAGCAGACGGAACTGCTGCTCATGCCCGGTTGTGACAATGTGGAGGAACTCGCTGACCTGGCAGCGCTGCACGGTATCGGACTCCGCTGCATCGGGTTGGATGACGATGCGCTGGACGTTCTGCCGAGGGCTGATGAGCTCTTCCGCATGCCGGAACTACCCACGCGTGAACTGCTCAGCCATATCCCCCAGCACACGGTGGCACACCCTCGCCGCCGCGAGTTCTCTGCCCGCGCCGCTGCCGCCCTGCCCGACACCAGCGTCGTACTCGAATGGGCTGAGGGCTGCCTCTCTCGCGGTCGGGTCGAGCCCTATGAAATGAGAGTCGCCGTTAACTGACGTTTTTCGACATGAAACACCTTTTTCTCAAACTCGCCGGGCGCCGCTACCACCGTCTTTTCTTGCTGGCAGGACTGCTCATGGCAGCCATGGCTCTCTACCACCTGGCCGGCACTGCCATGTTCGTACACGAAGCCGTTGTGCTTCCGGCTGTCGTGACCGATGTTGTCCAAAAGCCCTACGACGACACGATGAAAGCATTGGTACACGGCAGCGGCTCCTGCCCGGGGGATGTTTCCTATCAACCGCTTGTCCGCTTCAACCTGCCCTCCGGTCTCGTCATCAATCGCATGATGACCGATGCCGGCAACGATGATTACACCATCGGCCAGAGCATCGAAATCATCACCCCTGCTCTCGACCCCAGCGGAGCCCGCATCAATCAGTGGAAATACATCTGGGGCACAGAAACACTGGAGCTCGGAGTAGGCGTGCTCCTGGCACTCGTTGGTTTCGCCCTTCGCGGCACCCTCCTGCGCCGCAGAGCCGGACGCACCCACACGGAATCACCAAAGTCGGCTGATACTCCGGCTCGAACAAAACGCAGGAATACAGCAGCCGGCGCCCGCAAATCCTCTACCCCGAAACGCAGAAAATCCACCTCTGCGGAGACCGCGCCCCCCAAGCGCCGCAGCCGCCGCAAAAAGACAGAATAGCCGATTCACTGCCGCTCACGGCGATACAGGGGTGTCCCCTCCGCTGTATAGGTGTAGTGAGTATAGAGGAAGGGTATCTCAGGTCAAAAAACAAACTCTTCACATAGAAGATTATTGTTCCGGCAATGAAAGATGATCGGTCGATGGGAAGTTGTAGGGAAGTACGATTGACGAATGACGAAGTACGAATGAAAAGTTCGCTGCGCTGCGCGCAGATGGTTTCAACTAACGCAGAGCATCCTTCATCGTACATCAGGCGAGCAGCGCGAGCGGAATTCTGTACCTTGTCTGTCCATCGTCCTTTTGACTTCGTACTTCCCGGCAAATCCCCACTTGTCGCGCTCTATCCGCGAATAATGCAGCTATTTTCCATAGCCAAACCAATAACTAACACTGAGCACCAAAGTCAAGATGGGAATTTGTCGGGCAGAAAGCCCGAGGAATTTTGAGCCCGGAGGGCGGTATAATCGTAGCGAGTGGCGGAGCTGCGACAGCAGCGGAGTCACTCGTAACGAAACAAAAGGATATGGGAGCCCCGATGTAGGTCGGGGCGGCA
>JAFQSQ010000057.1 GCA_017409465.1 Akkermansia sp.
TAGCGTTAGTTGAAACCATCTGCGCGCAGCGCAGCGAACTTTTCATTCGTAAGTCGCCTGCCACGGCGAAGCCTTCGGCGGAGACGGGTCATTCGTCAATCGTACTTCCCTACAACTTCCCATATATCCTTTGCAAACCTGTGGAATCATTTACCGAACGATATACCAGTGTGATGATAATCGTTATTTAAGAATGGAGAGCGATGAAGCGCGCTTTGCTCTTACATCGTGAGCAAAGCCCGGGGAACCGGCCATTCTGCAACCCTGATGCAGCGTACGTTCGCTTTCTTCAGCAGCCGACGGTCAGGCGGCGCAGCTCTTCCACCGTGCCGCAGGTGGGAGCACCCCAGTTGTGGATATCCCGGATGTTGGCGTAGCCCCAGGTGACCAGAATGCAGTGGCAGCCTGCGTTCTCTGCGGTGCGTGCATCGTAGAGCGAGTCTCCCACAAGCGTCAGCTCCGAGGGGTCGATAGCCCAGGTGCGGGCGATGTGGTGCAGGGCATCCGGGGCGGGCTTGCGGGGGAAGTCACCGGTGTAGCCCAGAATAGGGGAGAAGGGAATCGGACGGAAGAGCTCCTGCACCATGGGCAGGGTGACATCGTGCGGCTTGTTGGAGAGCACCGCCAGATGCGCCCCCACGCTCACCAGCCGTGTGAGCATCTCCGTGATACCCCGGTAGATGAACGTGCCGCTTCGCCAGGTATCGGGGTATTCGCGGCGGAAGTGAGTATGGAGGACTTCCAGTTCCCTTTCCGGCGCCAGCGAGGCATCGGCGTATCCCAGAGCCGATGCGCACAGATTCCTGGCTCCTCGTCCTATCATACCGCGCACGGCTGCGGGCGAGTGGGTAGGCAGTCCCATGTTCGCCAGTGCGCGGTTAAGCCCTTCTGCGATACCCGGCAGCGAGTCTACCAGGGTACCGTCGAGGTCGAAGACGAGATACCGCTTGTTCATCAGTGGATGAATCCGCGTTCGGAGGTGTTGAGGAACTCGATAAGCTTGTGCACGTGGGGGTTGGTGCCGTACTTCTCATCAGCCAGGATGGCTTCAATACCCTCCTGGATGTTGCATCCCTTCTTGAGGAAAAGCTTCTTGTAGGCCAGTTTCATGGCGCGTATATCTTCCTCAGAGAACCCGCGGCGCTGCATACCGATCATATTGATGGAGCGCACAATGGCCGGGTTGCCTTCCACGATGGTGAAAGGCGGGACGTCCTGCGGGATTCGGGACCCGCCACCGACCATGGCATGCTCGCCGATGCGCACGAACTGGTGGACGGCGGTGCAACCGCCGACGATGGCCCAGTCGCCTACCACGCAGTGGCCGGCGATACCGGAGTAACCTGAGACGATACAGTTGTTGCCCACCACGCATTCGTGACCGCAGTGGCTGTTGATGAGGAAGAGGTTATTGGAGCCGATGACCGTCTTGGTTTCCGGGAAGGTCGAGCGGTTGATGTTGCAGTTTTCGCGGAACACGTTGTTATCCCCAACTTCCAGGAAAGTGGGCTCGCCCTTGTACTTCAAATCCTGAGTCTTGAGACCAATGACGGAGAAGGGGAAGAACTCGTTGTTCTTGCCGAACTTGGAGGGACCGCCGATGACAACGTGATTGTGCAACACGCAACCGGAACCCAGCTCCACGTGGGGGCCCACAATGCTGTACGGCCCGATTTTGACGTCATCTGCTATCTCTGCAGTCGGATCTATAATAGCGGTGGGATGTATTTCTGCCATACCTCTATACTACACCCCGTTGCGGTCTGCTTCAAGCTAAAAATGGTATGATAGTGCGCTCTATCGTGTTTTTTTTGTTGGCTTTTCGGACAATCAGCGGTTGACACTAGCGGGGGACTCGCGTATGATGGAGCGCGTGAGAGACTTTCAGCAGAATAATCGTGACAAAAAAACGCGATACAGCGACAAGCGCAAGCCGATGAATGCCGCCCCGCGCGTGCGGGCGTTCAAAACGGCAGAGGCCCCGGAGGGAAGCGAGAATTGGGTGCGCCCCTGGGTACAGCTGAAGTACTTCACCTATAATCCGGCGGTGTTTCCGCGCATGCTTGGCGCCGTCAGCCCGGATGCCGTGGCCGGCGGCCTCATCAATGTCTATGATAAGAACGGCGATTTGTTCGGTGGCGGTTTCTGGAACCCGCAGAGCCGTACCCCGCTGCGCATGCTCTATCATGGCCCCGAGGTGCTGCGGGAGCAGGATCTGGAGGAGTCGCTGCGTCGCGCCGTCAGCTGGCGCCGCCGGGATTGCGCTCTGGAGTCCACCACCAACGCCTATCGTGTGGTACATGGTGACTCCGACGGCCTGGGTGGCCTGATTGCGGATCGCTACAACGACGTCCTCAGCCTGGAGGTGAGCTGCCTGGGTGTATGGCAGCGGCTGAAGAGTTGGATTCCCCTGCTGCACGAACTCTGTGGCACCTCGCGCCACGTGATTACCGTGGATGAGGCCATTGCCCGTATGGAGGGTATCGACCTCTCGACCATGCCGGAATCGGAGCCGGTGCACCGCGTGAAAATCGTGGAGAACGGCGTGAACTTCGAGGTGGACTTCGCCCAGGGGCACAAGACCGGCTTCTTCTGCGATCAGCGCGACAACCGCCTCAAGCTCTCGCGGCTGGTGAAGGACAAGAGTATGCTGGATCTCTGCTGTTATTCCGGCGGTTTCTCCATCTATGCCAGGCTTCTGGGGGGCGCGAAGGAAGTGACGGCTGTGGATCTGGACGAAAAAGCCATTGCCATGGCAAAACGCAACGCGAACATCAATGCTCAGAACGGCCCGCTGCGTATCGATTTTGTGCATGCCGATGCCTTCGTCTATGCTCGCCAGATGGTGCGTAACGGCAAGTTGTTCGACGTCGTGCTGCTCGATCCTCCCAAGTTTGTGCTGGGGCGTGATGAGGAGAAGGAAGAGGGTCTCAAGAAATACAACGACCTCAATATGCTGGGCCTCCAGTGTGTGCGCAAAGGCGGCCTCTTTGTCACTTGCTCCTGCTCCGGGCTGGTGAGCCCAGCCGAATTCGAGAAAACAGTCATCAAGGCTGCCCAACGACTGGGGCGCCGCCTGCAGATCCTCGAAATGAGCGGCCCGGGCTGGGATCATCCCTTCCTGTCCACCTACCCGGAAGGTCGCTACCTCAAGGTTCTCTGGGCCAGGGTCATCGCATAAGCCCTGCTATCCCCATAAGGAATGCAGACTTGAGATGGCAGAATGGCAGGTTCTGCGGGCTTTGCCTGCCCGGATTGGAGCCCTTGGGAACGCCGAAATCCGGCGTATGCTGATGGTGACAACGGGGCATCGCACCGGACGAAAAATCTTCGGCAGACGCCGAAGAGATGGCAATGGTCAGTCATCGGTAGTCAGCGGGCAATCAATTCGTTGTGTCATTTCTTTCGTTTTTACTGATTATTTTACATTTATAGGCATTTTAGGCTTGAAGCGAGTGGTCGGAGCGGGTACACTGTGGGCATGAAGAAGCACATTCTCACCCTGCTGGCAGCGAGCCTGCCCGCTCTGGCAACAGAGGCTCCTCCCATGATACCCGACGGCCCCGTGGAATACGAGAGCATCAGCTACGATAGCGGATACGGCTACGATCCCACCGTCACCCCCGCCTACGACACGCCTGCAGCTGATGCGGCCTACACAGCGGCACCGATGCCTGCCCCCTCCTCCGAGGCCAACGGCAGCATCAACCTCAATGTCTACACCAGCAACTATCAGGTGCGAGGCATGGGCTTCTGCAATGCTCTGACCGAGCATGGATTCTCCTCTTTGAGTGGCAGCTACACCTTGCCTAATCGCAACTACTTCAACCGTGGCATTCAGCAGCGATTTGCCGGTGAAATCGGGGTCATCTGGGGTGCCGGACAGCCCCTGGGCGATACCCCTCTGGCCAATGTCCACTATGCTATGGGCAAGGAGATATTCCCCAACCTGCTTGTTGAAGTCGGCTCCACCTTCCGCCGTGGCGGCATGGAGGGGTACATGGCTCACGTCCACGACGGTTCCAGTCACCGTGCCACCTGGGAGTTCGACCTCTGCCTGACCTACAACGACAAGCAGCGAGGCTTCTTCGGCAGCGCCACCTGGGGTATTGCCGTCTGGGGGCTCACCGGCAGCTACTTCGATGCGGAGATCGGCTACCGCTTCACCGATGTCATCAACACCGCCCGCTTCTGCTCCGACCTCGAGCTCTCTGCCGGTATCGCCCCGTCCGTGGGCTACTGGGGCAGCAATGTCGAAGGGGTGGACGCTTACCGTGTGAAAGTCGCCCTCTGTCCTTTCTCGCCCAATGGCGGGTTCGGGCGTGATGGCCGCACCCACATCAAGCCTTGGCTTCAGTGTGCCTGGTCCGGCTCCACCTCGGAGAAAATGGCGAATTTCACCCACTATGGCCCGGTTGACCACTTCCAGATAACCGTTGGTGTCGACCTCGGCTGGAAGTTCTGAAAAAAAAGTCTTGCCAGTGGGGCATTCTTCGTGTAGAATGCCCCCGCTTCGCCGGATTAGCTCAGTGGTAGAGCACCCGATTTGTAATCGGACGGTCGTCAGTTCGAATCTGACATCCGGCTCTTGCGAAGAAACCTCATGTCCGTTATTTCGGGCATGAGGTTTCTTCGTTATTTCCGGGACGAAAGATGACGATTCGCGGGTATTGGCCTTCCCCCCGGCGGGAGGGCATGTGGGGCAAATCAGAACTGTTGCTCAGCTTCGTAGCGCAGGTGCTCTACAGCAGTGCGCATGGCCTCTTTCTGCGTTTTGCCGGCCATGGCGGCCTGGGTCATGACTCGTTGCAAATCGGTTTCTCTGGCAATCATCATCGATATGGACATCTGCGCCTGCGGTGTGAAATACCGACTGACTGTGGGGTATTTTGCGGTGAGTGCATCTATTTGCGGCGAAAAACGCTCCCGCACGGCCATGATGCCGGCGTGATCCTTCGGTGACTCCCGGCGCAGAGCCTCCACAATAGCGAGATTCAGCGTATTGGCTTCGGTAATATAGGCGCGTGCTTCCCCTGTCAGAAAATCGATGGGCGTACGCTCGACAATTTTCTGCATCATATCAAATTGCTGTTCCGGGGTGGGGTTGATACCACCATCGGGGAGTTCTGCATTGAGTTCCATCGAGACCGCTGTCATCAGAATCAGGTATTTGCGGATAGCAGGCTCTATCTCATACCAGTTGATATACTCAGTGGGGACACTGAGCCCAATCTCCGGGGCTGTAGTTGCTTCGTGCTCGTCGGCAGCCGGGGAACAGGGGGAAAGCAGGAGTGCCAGAGCCCCGGCTGCGGAAAATAATGACCATCTCATATCGTGTTCTATCGTGTTCAGGGTGAATGCTTACGGAAATGGTACCATCGCCGTATCTGTGCGCCATTGTAGCATTATCAACCCCGCGATTCAAGCAAAACTATGCCGCGATGGGAATCTTCCATACGTGTCCCAAGGATGTGGGACACGTTGATTGACGAATGACGATTGACGATTGACGAATTAAAAGTAAGCGACTTACGTCGGTATTAAAAATAAACAGGAACTTCTGCCAATGAATGGGCTGGATGATACCCCATCAGGGATATTTGACAAAACGTTTCAATTTTTAGTGTATAATGGATATTTTTGCCGAATCTTTGGGGTACATGTGGGAATCTTCGTTCAGGAGCCCCCGGAGATTTTGGATGCGGTGTCAGATGTTATGCCGCTCCAACTTGCGCCGTGGCTCCGATTCTCTTGTTTTACCATCATGTTGAGCTATCGCGGCAAAAAAATAACGCTGCCAACCTTCATCAGGCAGGCAGCGTTGTAGATGTTTCTCGGTGCTGGCTTTTATTGGCTTGTCACGCCATAGCTTCAGCGGCGGCGACGGCGCAGAGTGAATGCCACCAAACCTACCAGGCTGAGCAGGGCTGAAGTCGGCTCAGGGACGACGGTGATGGTCACATCGCCCGTGGCGTTGTCGGTGAAGTTGAGCACTGCCTTGCCGCTTGTCTTGCCGTTTTCATCCACGATGGCAACCTCATATTCACCCCAGTTGGTCTCTGCATCCGCGTTGGTGAAGAGCACCACCTGCGACAGGTCGTCCAGCTCCTCGTTCGTCAGCGTCACGGCGATATTGCCGCCGTTGAAGATAAAGTTGCAATCTTTCAGGCTGATGGTCGCGGTCGGATCGTCAAAGATGAGTGCGGCGGCATCATCCATGACCAAATTTCCGGTCATGGTGATATCGCCCACTACCTCGATCTCGCCGCCCGTGGCACTGATGCCCGCTATCGTACTGCCGGTTTCGGCCACCAGCTTACCACCGCTCATGGTGATGGCTCCCTCGATGGTACCGCTGTTCACCAGCTCACCATCGGTGATGTTGATGGGCGTAGCGGCAGCAGTGCGCAGCGCATACGTGGAGTCGGCAGCCCCGGTGACGGTCAGCTTACCGTTGTTCACCAGCTTGCCGCCGTCGATGCTGAGCGTACGGGCGGTTACCTCGGCATCTTTGCCGATGTAGAGCCCGCTTTCCTTGCCCTCTGCGATGGGGGTGGCCGTGCTGTCATCCAGCGTCACCGTATTGAGCGACATGGACGAGTTCAGCTTGATAGCCCCACTGCCGGTCTGCTCCACATCAAAAGTCACGCCGGAGTAAGTGCCACTCAGATTGATAGTGCCACTGCCGCTCTGGGAGATGCTGCTGATTTCAGTAGAGGCAGCTTCTGTCTTCTGATTGGTGAAGTCAATACCTTTGATGATACTGATAGAGCCGCTGCCCTCCTGTGTAATACTGATGGATGGATTGATTTCCACCTGCTTTGCAGTAGTGCTCAGCATCCCATCCTCCATATTATAGGATACACCCTTGCTCTGCAAAACGGCTAAGACTGTGTCGTACTTTGAATTGTATGCCTTGATGCCACCGATATTCAGCGTAGCGTTACCGGACTGATTGATAGTGCTGTCTCCGTAATCAGAAAGGAAATGCCAGGTGTGATTCGCGGAGCCTTCAGTGGAAATGTTCATGGTTCCTCCGGTCTGGGTAATATTCAAACCTCCTACAGAGGCGGATTTACCATGAATCTTCAGCGTACCATCATTCTGCAGCAGGTGCGCGCTCTTAATAGTAGCATCAGATGCATCATTAAGACCCCCAAGGAGATCATACGAAGGGTTCTCAAATACGACCGATCCGAAAGTCGTGATAGTATGATATTCAGTATCAGGATTTTTATTTTTTTCGTCTTTCGAGTCCGTACTACTGATATAATCGGATCTACCAATGGTAACCGTACCACCTTCGACGTTTAAGTTCTGTTTAATCTGCACCTGCTTAGAATCACGAGCATCCTGAATGCAGAAGTAGGAATTACCTTCCCCGCGCCCCGTGTGCAAATTGACGGTAGCATTTTCTTTCACGGTCAGATTATTGATGATGCCATTCCATGAACTGACATTTGCATTGCCTCTCACAATAACATTGTTGGCAATTAAACCGGTAAATTCATCGTAACTGGTAGTTCCCGTGGCACTAACTTTCAGCTGACCACCTAACTGGACTTGAGCATTCCCCGAAACATCAAGCGTTCCGCTTACATGATAATTCTTGGTTACGTTTCCCGTCGAATTTCGCTTAAAGTATCCAGCGCTTCCTAATGTATATGCATCATACTGAACGGTTCCCAATGAAAGAAAATTTCCGGAACCATCCATCAGACCCAGCTTGTCATTTCCGGACAATTCCTTATCCTCTACCGTTATCCAATTATCTTTCGTACTGGAAAGATGGGGCTCAAAATTCAATGTCAGCACTTTCTCCTCGGGTAAATATTGTTCGACTGAAATATTTTCAGCTTGAACTCCAGTCACCGAAGCGAGAATCGCAGCCAGAAGTGCTTTGGGTAATCTTGTTTTCATTGGTTGATTCAGAGATGAATTGGATTTTTCGGATATTTGTCCGCTACATTCGCGTGAGCGGCGCGGCAGTGTATCGCATTACAAATGCGATGTCCAGCAAAATATCACCTAAATGATTAAAAAATGCAACATTAGAAATATTCTAAAAATCATCAGAATGCGTATCCTTAGAATGAAAGATGCGCTTAATTATTTAACTATTAGACAATTAAATACATGTCGCATTTGTAATGCGATAGACTGCCGCGCCGCTTGCGCACCCGCGAGCCGCTAAGTACTTCAAACACAAATAAGGAAACGACAATGAAACTACACTTAAGCAAGACTCTGTTATTGCTCCGGCAATGAAAGATTGATGTGTTGAAAGCATTGGGTGGTCGATGGGAATTTGATGGGGAGCGGTGGCTGCGCGCACTGCGCGGGCTTACCACCGGCTATTGCTCTTACGCCCCGCCATGGCTGATCCTCGGCTCGCTCGCGCTCGCAAACAGCCCGACAAATTGGCATTTATCGCGCTCTATCCGCGAATGCTGCAGCTATTTTTCTATCGCCAAACCAATAATTCTGCATTCTTTTGTTTTCGAGATAGCTCGCCGGTGCTCGCAGTGAAGAACGCCTGCGGCGTGATTCCGGCTTCGCGACTCGTGTTACTCGCTTGTTTCGCCGAGACAGGGAAGAAAAATGCCTGGCGGCATTTGGGTGAAGAACATCCTGCGGATGTGGTGAAGAACGCGCTTCGCGCGTGGAGATAAGGGGATGGAATCAGGGCAGGAGCTCCGCGGCTGCGGCGAGCTTTTTGGCAGAGGCTCGCCCTTTGACGGCAAGGGCAGGGGCAAAGAGGGAGAGACGGAATTCCGCCACCATCATGCCGTAGGCGAGCCATGCGGGGTGGGAGAGATGCCGGGGGTAGCGGGTGTAGAAATCCGGGAGAATGGCGGCGCGGAGGGTGTCGATTCTCTCCAGCTCGCGTACGGCGGGCTGTTGGACGATGCGCGTCAGTCGCTCGCGAAGACCGCGGGCAAAGCGGGCGATATCAGCCGGAGCCTCCGGGGGCAGGGAGGAGAGGAAGCCGGGGCGGGTGAGCCACTGCCACTCCTGCTGCAAGTCTTCGGCGATACGGGTGGCATAGCGGTCGCGTGCGGCGGTGAGGCAGTATTCCCGCAGCGGTGCTTCAGCCGCAACAAGTTGTTCCCAGAGTTTTTCCAGCGGCCCGGCGATGGTATCGTAGAGCCGCTCGCGCATACGCAGGCAGGCGGTATCGAATTCCTCTGCTGTGCGGGGCAGGGGGGCAAGTGTGGCATTCATGGCGGCGAGCAGGGTTTCCTGCACGTTGTTTTTCGGCTCGCTGCCCAGGGTGCTCATGGCGAGCTTGACCGCCATGCTCTTGATGGGCAGCCGCTTGCGAATACCGCTGATGAAATCGCCATGCCGCAGCAGCGCCAGCCGACGCACGCCGGCGCGGTGGGCGGCCGTGGCTTCTGCTTCTGTGGAAAAGACGCGGATGCGGACGCGCTCTCCGTCATCCTCCAGCGCGGGGTAGCCGGTGCCGTTTCCCACATCTACGGTGGCGGGCAGTTCCCCGCAGTCCCAGCGGGTCATGGGCGAGGCAGGGAAGCTTCGCGCGGCCTTTTTGCGGAAGCGTTTCTGTTGGTAATCGGAGAGTTTTTCGCGGAGTGCTGCGGCATCGGTACCCAGGGCGAGCTCATCGCCCTTATCATCGCAGACCCATATTTTGGTAACATGCTCCGGCTGGAGTCGGGAGGTGTCGAACTGGGAGGCGTTGCAGAACTTGTTGCTGCGTTTCATCACGAATTCGGCCAGAGCCTGCTCCAGCGGGCGGTCTGGTTCGCGGTCATACCATTCCTCGAAAAAGTCATCTGCCGCTTCGGAGATAGGCATGAGGAAGGCTCGTAAATCCTTGGGAAGTGTGCGCAGCAGTGTTTCTGCGCGGTCTGCCAGGTGGGCGGGGACGTTCCAACCGGGCAGCCAGTCCGGGAACTCTGCCAGCTGGTCGATATGAACCCCGAGGGTGATGCCGTCATCTGCCGCACCGGGAGCGTGGTTATAATAGACGGGGTACTGTTGTCCCTGTACCTCGATTTCATCCGGGTACAGGTCGGCCGGGGCATTGTCCTCCCCGGGGTACACGCAGTCAGCGTAGGGAACAAAGAGCAACTTCGGATTGTTGGCTTCCGCTTTTTCCCGCCAGTGGCGGAGGGTTTTTTCGCTGTTGACCTCGGCGGGGATGCGCTCGTCGAAGAAGCGGTACACGCCCTCCGCGCACCAGATGAGGTCGCGGCGGCGTAACTTGCACTCCACCGTGCTGACCGTTTCTCGCATCTCTGCCAGGTGTTTCAGGAAGGGGGCGGGGTTTTTGAGCTGCTGCGCCAGAATGCCGTCGCGTATCATGATGTCGCGCGCTCCGGCGGGGTTGCAGCGGGCGTAGGAGATGCGGCGACCATCGATGATGGTGAGCCCGCCGCAGGTGACGCGTTCCCTGGCGTAGACCACCCCGGCTGCTTTGTCCCAGGTGGCATCATAGGCATGGTGCGCGCAGAGCTGCGGGGCAATCTGCTCCACCCAGGCGGGGTCGAGGATGGCCGTGCGGCGCATCCAGAGCCGACTGGTCTCCACCAGCTCCGCACCCATAATCCATTCCGGGCGTTTTTTGCGTTTGAAGAGCCCGCTGCCCGGGAAAATGGCAAAATCCCGACCGCCGGCACCGCGATATACCTTTTCCTCCGGTCGCCAGAAGCCGATCTGGAGGGGAGCCCCCGCCAGCAGGGCGCGGTGAATGCGCTCAGAGGAGGCCTGTTCTGCCTCCGGCGGCAGCTCCGGGATGCGCCAGCGCATGGTGTCGGCCAGCGCGGCGGATAAATCCTGCACCAGATTGTGCCATTCGACGATGCGGAGGAAGCTCAGGTAATTCTTGCTGCACCAGCGGCGCAGCTGGTTGCGGCGCAGCCCTCGCCGCTCGGCAAATTCCAGCGTGGCGCGCCACAGCTTCAGCAGGGAGAGGAAATCGCTGTCTTCATCCCGCCATTGGGCATGTGCCTGGTCGGCCTGTGCGGCAAAATCGGCGGGACGCTCGCGCGGGTCCATGATGGAGAGCCCTGCCACCATGACCAGCAGCTCCGGCAGCGCCTGCTCGTGTTTTGCCTCCAGCAGCATGCGCCCCAGCCGCGGGTCAAGCGGCAGCCGCGCCAGACTGCGGCCTATATCGGTGAGCTTTTTCGCGCGGTCCAGTGCGCTGATTTCTCGCAGGGTCTTGTAGCCCTCATTCACCAGACGCGGGCTGGGCGGATCCGGCAGGGGGAACTCGCCCAGCGGCGGCAGCCGCAAATCAGCCATGCGGAGGATGACCCCGGCGAGTGCACTGCGCTTGATTTCCGGGTCGGTGAACGGCTCGCGGTTCTCAAAGTCCGTCTCCGCATACAGGCGGATGCACACACCCTCCGTCACGCGGCCGCAGCGACCCGCGCGCTGGCGGGCACTGGCCTGTGAGATGGGCTCCACCTGCAGCCGCTGAATCTGGCGGCCCGGCAGGTAGCGGGAGATGCGGGCCAGCCCGCTGTCTATCACATAGATGATACCCGGAATGGTGAGAGAGGTTTCTGCCACGTTGGTGGCCAGCACGATGCGGCGTGTGCCGCGGGTGGGGTGAAAGATGCGCTGCTGCTCCCCAAGGCCCAGTCGGGCAAACAGGGGCAGGATATCCGTACGCGGCAGGTTCATGCTCTCCAGCTCGGCGGCGCAGTCGCGGATTTCTCGCTCGCCGGGCAGAAAGACCAGCACATCTCCCTTGGAGTCGTACTCTGAGAGCCACTCCACGGCGCGGCAGACATGCTGCGGCAGCTCTTCCTCGCTGTTGCGGGGCGGCATGTAGTGCATGTCCACGTGGTAGGTGCGCCCCTCCACGTTGATGACCGGTGCCCCGCCGAAAAACTCTGAGAAAGCCCCCGCATCCATGGTGGCGGAGGAGATGATGAGCTTCATATCCCGCCGCCGCGCCAGCAGCAGCTTCATGTAGCCCAGCAGAAAGTCGATGTTGAGGCTGCGCTCGTGCGCCTCGTCCAGAATGATGGTGTGGTATTGCCGTAAATCGCGGTCGTTCTGCGTCTCTGCCAGCAGAATGCCGTCCGTCATCAGCTTGAGCTTTGTCTCCGCCCCCGTGCGGTCATCGAAACGAACCTGATAACCCACATAGCCACCCGGCTCACAGCCCATTTCCTCTGCAATGCGGCGCGCCACTGCCACGGCGGCCAGACGGCGTGGCTGGGTACAGCCCAGTTTGCCGCGTCGGTTGCCTGCCACCTCCAGCGCAATCTTGGGCAGCTGCGTGGTTTTGCCGCTGCCGGTTTCACCCACCACCACGATGACCTGATGCCGCCGCAGCGCCTCGGCTATCTCCCGTCGGTGGCGAGAGATGGGCAAATCCGGGTAGGTGAATCGCGGCGGCTCGCTCATGCAGGGAGTGGGCGGGGGGATTATTTGCCCCAGCGGCGGGTGATGCCGGAGTAGGAATCAATGCGGCGGTCGCGGAAGAAGGGCCAGATGCGGCGGTGGGCTTCCAGCGCCGCCAAATCAATATCCGCATACAGGATGGTGCGCTCCTTCACCGGGGCTTTGGCAACAATCTGTCCGCAGTAGTCGGAAACAAAGGACTGCCCCCAGAATGTGGTCTCGCCCTCCACCCCGCAGCGGTTCACCGTGCAGATGTAGCAGCCGTTGGCCACGCCGTGCCCGCGCTGCACCGTCTCCCAGGCGCAGTGCTGGGCGGTGTACAGCTCCTCCTCCCCGGGAATCCAGCCGATGGCCGTGGGGTAGAAAATGATTTCCGCACCCTCCATGGCGGTGAGGCGAGCGGCCTCCGGGTACCACTGGTCCCAGCAGATGAGTACCCCGATGCGACCGTAGGCCGTGTCAAAGCATTTGTAACCCAAATCACCGGGGGTGAAGTAGAATTTTTCCTCGAACCCCGGGTCCTGGGGGATGTGCATCTTGCGATAGCTGCCCAGGAAGGTGCCGTCGGCATCAATGACCCAGGCGGTATTGTGGTAGAGCCCGGTGGCGCGTTTTTCAAAGCCTGCCACCACCAGCACCACCTTCAGCTCAGCCGCCAGCGCGCACAGTTCATTCGTCCACGGCCCGGGGATGGGGTCGGCGGTGTCAAAGAGGTCACAGTCCTGCGTGCGGCAGAAATAGAGCGTGGTGCACATCTCCTGCGTGCAGATAATCTGAGCCCCGCCTGCGGCGGCCTCGCGGATGGCCTGCATCTGCAACTGCTTGTTCTCCGCGGGTTCTGCCACGGCCTCCTGCTGAATGAGCGCAATCTTCGGCATGCGGGGACTATACCACGCACGCCCCGGAATTTCAAGCGTGTTTGCTCGCATGATAGCGTCTGTGCGAGTTGTAAAATCAAATACGACACCGCAAAGCTCGGAAAAGGGCATCGCCGGTGCTTCACAGTTTTATTCAGAACCCGGCGTGCCTGCGTTCCAAGCAGCCTGCACAGCTTTGGCGTGCTCAGCATTATCCTTCCATACTATTCCTTTCAGACGCTGAGAGGCTTGGTTAAGAAATGTCAGAGCGTTCCAACGCGCCAACAGGTCCGCAGGCAGCATGTAGTCTGGGCGGCTATGTGCCGTGCGGTAGTATTCCGCCTTGGTTCGGTCCCCGATTTCTGAGTCCGGGTCGTAATACCGGATTGACACCTCTCCGTCTGCCGTCAGGAATTCCAGACACATGCCATAGGACAGAGCTGCCGGCTGTGGAGAGAACTCACTGTCGTAGCGTTCTTTCAACCACGTATTGAAATCTCGGGGAGGGGTAGGTTCCATGGATGCCAGAACCTCTCGCACTACCTCCATTTCTTTTTTGCTGACGGGTATGTACTCCGTCTTTTCGCCGTAGTGAGTGGAGAGCCTAACGCGCATGGCAGCGGCTTTATCCGCAGCTGTGCGAAGTTGGCAGAGGTAGGAGTCGCGTGAACTCAGATAGCGGGTGTATAACTTTTGGGCATCGAAGCCGGCATCTTTATCAACTAACTCCGCCAGCATCCGTTCCTCGACGGTCTGTTGGCAGGCGGTAAAGAACAGGGGGGATATGAGAGCCGTCGCTATTACACTGAGGAAAAGGGGCGTTGGTTCATGTTCATGACTATTTGTGATGCGAGAAGCCTATCAGATTCAGAAAAAGTGTCAATGTTATACTGCCTGCGAGTGACCCGGAATCCGCGCGGGCGCGCGATAGGACAAAAAAGATAAAAATGAGTTAAAAATTACGGAATTTTGCTTGACGGATAGGTAAAGTATGTGTAGACTATGCGCCCCGCACTACAGGTGTAGTGTGGCTCGAACACGTAAACAATAAACACACACGATGAAGACCCACGTGAAGAAAGGTGACAACGTTATCGTTATCGCCGGCAAGAACAAGGGCAAGCGTGGTGTCGTTCTGTCCGTGAACGCTGCTAAGCAGACCGTGATCGTGGAGGGTGCCCGCACCCTCAAGAAGGCTACCAAGCCCAGCGAATCCGATCCTGAAGGCGGTATCAAGGATATTGACGGCCCCATCCACATCTCCAATGTGAAGAAAGAGAGCTGATGCCGAAAGGCAGCACCTCCGCGCTTAAGCCATCAATCATCAAATACTAACAATAAGAGCTGACCCGCTAAACATATGAGCACACCTACATTGCTTACATACTACAAGGAGAAGGTCGTTCCGGCCCTCCAGGCGAAGCATCAGTACACCAACGTGCACCAGATCCCCCGTCTTGAAAAGATTGTGGTGACCACGTGCATGGGCAAGCACCCCGACCGCAAGCAGGCTGTTGAGGATGCCGTGGCTGAAATCGCCAAAATCACCGGCCAGAAGCCGGCTATGACCTACGCCCGCAAGAGCGTGGCTAACTTCAAACTCCGCGAGGGTGAAGTCCTCGGCGCCCGTGTGACGCTGCGTTCCACCCAGATGTGGGAGTTCCTCGATCGCTTCATCAACATTACCGCCCCCAACATCCGCGACTTCCGTGGTCTGCCCACCAAGTCCTTTGACGGCCGCGGTAACTATGCCATCGGTATTCCGGACCAGTCCATCTTCCCGGAGATTGAGCTGGACCAGATTAAGCGCAATATCGGTTTCGACATCATCTTCGTGACGACCGCTAACACGGACGACGAGGGTCGCGACCTGCTTGCAGAGCTGGGTATCCCCTTCCGCAAGCCCACCAAGAAGACTGAAGAAAACGCCTAACTAATTTACGACCATGGCAGTATTAAGTGATCCTATCGCAGATTTCCTCACTCGCGTGAAGAACGCCGGTATCGCCCGTAACGAGTCATTCTCCGTACCTTTCTCCGGAATCAAGGCTGAAATCGCCCGCATTCTGCAGGAAGAAGGCTACATCTGGAGCTATGAGGTGAAGGGTGAAGGCAAGGACAAGGCCATCGTGGTTAAGTCCAAGTTCACGAAGGAAGGCAAGTCCATCGTCACGGATGTGAAGCGCTGCTCCAAGCCGGGCCGCCGCATCTATGTGCACTCCGCCGATATCCCGACCGTGATGAACGGTCTCGGTATCTCCATCGTGTCCACCTCTCGCGGTCTGATGACGGGCGCCAAGGCTCGCAAGCAGCAGCTGGGTGGCGAGCTTATCGCTCTCGTTTGGTAACTATTAACACTTAACCTTATAACAGAATACAATGTCTCGAGTAGGTAAGAAAGTGATTGCTATCCCCGCCGGTGTTACGGTGACGATTGAGGGTAGCGCTGTTACCGTCAAGGGTGGTAAGGGTGAGCTGAGCTGGACGCTTCCTGAGGGTATCACCGCCGCTGTGGAGGGTACGACCCTCACCGTCAGCCGCGCAGATGAGTCCCGCAAGCTTCGTGCTCTTCACGGCACCAACCGTTCCCTCCTGGCCAACATGGTGGAGGGCGTTTCCAAGGGTTTCACCAAGAACCTTGAGATCGTGGGCGTGGGCTTCAAGGCCGCTGTCAAGGGCAGCGCTCTGGACCTCGTTCTCGGTAAGTCCCACCCCATCCTGCACCCGATTCCTGCCGGTCTGACCGTGACGGTTGCCGACAACACGAAGGTGAAGGTTGAGGGTATTGATAAGCAGCTCGTCGGCCAGTTCGCCGCTGAGGTTCGCGGGTACTACCCGCCCGAGCCGTACAAGGGCAAGGGTATCCACTATGTGGGTGAGTACATCCGCCGCAAGGAAGGCAAGAGCGTCGGTAAGTAATCATAAAACAATAGAAAGTTTAACACAACATGAGCACTATCAATCGCAAAGCCATCCGCAGCCGCGTACATGCACGTATCCGCAAGAAGCTTTCCGGTACGTCTGCACGTCCCCGTCTGGCTGTCAATTTCTCCAACCAGCATGTGTATGCCCAGGTAATCGACGATACCAAGGGTGTGACGCTCTGCTCTGCCTGCACCAAGCAGCTTGAGCTGAAGAAGGCCAACGCCGAGACCGCCGCCAAGGTGGGTACCGCCGTTGCCGAGCGCGCCCTGGCCGCCGGTATCACTGAGGTCGTATTCGATCGTGGTGGTTTCCTCTATCACGGAAAGGTGAAGGCTCTGGCCGATGCCGCCCGTGAAGCCGGTCTCAAATTCTAATCTAGAAAGGTCTCAAATAAATGAACACTGAAGAAACGAAAGCTCCGGCTCAGGAGGCTGCCGCCGTTCCCGCTCCCCAGCAGCGTGGTTCCCGTGGTCCCCGTCGTGATGGCAATCGCCCCGGTCGCGCTCCGCGCCGCGAGGGTGGCCGCCGCAACGAGGCTCCCGCTGAGGAAGGTCCCCAGCTGATGGAGAAGGTTGTGTACGTGAACCGCTGCGCCAAGGTGGTGAAGGGTGGTCGTCGCTTCTCCTTCTCCGCTCTCATCGTGGTGGGCGACCAGAAGGGCAAGGTTGGCTACGGCTTCGGCAAGGCTAACGAGGTGTCCGACGCTATCCGCAAGGGTACGGAGGCTGCCAAGCGCGCCATGAAGAAGGTGGTTGTGGTCAACGACACGATTCCTCACGAGGTGTACACCGAGTTCGGTGGTGCCAAGATCATCCTGAAGCCCGCCGCTTCCGGTACCGGTCTGGTGGCCAGCGCCAAGGTGCGTTCCGTTCTGGAGGCTGCCGGCGTGAACAACGTCATCGCCAAGTCTCTGGGTTCCTCCAACGCTGCCAACGTGGTGAAGGCCACCATGGAAGCCATGCTGCAGATGCGCACGGCTGACCAGGTTCTCTCCGCCCGCGGCAAGCAGAAGAAGGATTCCTCCATCTGAGTTTAACCCCCAAACACCGAAAATACTATCATGTTGACACTTGATACACTGAAGCCGAATCCCGGTGCCAAGCATCGCAAGAAGCGTCTGGGTTGCGGCGAGAGCTCCGGCCTGGGCAAGACCTGCGGCAAGGGCAACAAGGGCCAGAAGGCTCGCTCCGGTGGTTCCATCCGTCCCGGTTTTGAAGGTGGTCAGATGCCGCTTCATCGTCGTCTGCCGAAGAAGGGCTTCAACAATGCCCGCTTCCAGTCCAACATCGCCATCATCAACCTGTGCCAGCTCGAGGCTTTCTTCGAAGCCGGTGCTACGGTGACGGAGAACGAGCTGCGCGCAGCCGGTCTCGTGAAGGGCGCTGTCGACGCTGTCAAGCTGCTCGGCAATGGCAACCTCTCCAAGGCTCTCAACGTGACCGTGGATTTTGCCAGCGCTTCCGTCGCTGCCAAGATTCAGGCCGCCGGTGGCACCCTGACGGTGCTTTCCGAGAGCGCTCAGGCCTGAGCCTGAGGACATCCGGGCTCGGCAGCAAGCCGGGTCCGATTGAAAAAATCTCAACACAGAGCCGGACAGCGCAGCGCTGTCCGGCGGCTGTGTGGGAAGGGGCAGGGGGCAGAAATGCCCGCTTCTTCCCGCCCGGGAAACGCTCCTGAGCCACCCGCCGTTGCTTGCATGCTGAATCAATGGCGCGAAAGGTTCGTCCCGCTCGGAGACTTCCCCCATCCCCGCTGCACGTCCCTCTTCAATAACCTCTTAACAAAAGAAACCGGAAATCATGATATCTGCTTTTGCTAACTCCATGAAGGTTCCCGAGCTGCGGAGCCGAATCCTGTTCACCCTGGCCATGATTGTGATTGTGCGTCTCGGCGTGCACCTGCCGCTGCCGGGGGTGGATGTGGCGACGCTCAATGACTACATGCAGAAAGCCACACAGGACGGCGACAGCCCCCTGGGCGCTCTCGGTGCCATCCTCACGATTTTCTCCGGTGGCGGTCTCCAGCAGTGCGGTATCTTTGCTCTGGGTATCATGCCCTACATCTCCGCTTCCATTATGACCCAGCTCATGGGAGCCGTGCTTCCCTCCTGGCAGAAGATGCTGCGCGAAGAGGGCGGCCGCCAGAAGATGACGAAGTACACGCGTATCCTTGCCATCATCATCGCTGTGGTGCAGGGCTACTTCCTGACGCAGACGCTGCGCAACCCCTCGTCCATCATGCTCGACGTGCCGGATCTGGTGATGTATCCCGGCCCCGTGTTCATCCTCACCACCATCTTCATCATCGTGACCGGTACGATGTTCCTGATGTGGATTGGTGATCAGATTACCGAGCGCGGCGTGGGCAACGGTATCTCACTCATCATCTCCGTCAACATCATCCACGCGCTCCCCGGTGCCTTCTCGGTGGCCTGGAAGACCTGCGTGATGAACGGCACCGAAATCAACCCGCTGGGATCCCTCGGCATGGTGGCACTGATTCTCTTCATGGTGCTGGTGGTGGCTCTCGTGGTGACGATCACCCAGGCGCAGCGCCGCATCCCCGTGCAGTACGCCAAGCGCGTGGTGGGGCACGGCAAGATGATGCAGGGCGGTACGCAGTATCTGCCTCTCAAGTTGAACTACTCCGGCGTGATGCCTGTTATCTTTGCCACCGCCATCATGGCTCTGCCGCAGATGCTGGCTCAGATGATGTTCGATCGCGACAGCTGGGTCATCGGTATGGTCAACAGCTGGCTCTCGCCCAATGATGTGTGGTACTACATCATCTCGGCCGTGATGATTTACTTCTTCTCCTACTTCTGGGTGGCTACGATGTTCCAGCCGCCGCAGATTGCCGAGGACCTCAAGCGCTCCGGCGGCTACATTCCCGGTGTGCGTCCCGGTCCTCCCAC
Source organism: Akkermansia sp. (assembly GCA_017409465.1). GTDB lineage: Bacteria > Verrucomicrobiota > Verrucomicrobiia > Verrucomicrobiales > Akkermansiaceae > Akkermansia. The sequence continues at coordinate 19,081 of JAFQSQ010000057.1, forward strand.
GGCTGCTTTCCTGGATCAGACGATGAGCCGCCTGACCTTCTCGGGCTCTCTGTTCCTGACGCTGATTTACTTCCTGCCCAGTCTTCTGTCCGTGTTCGGCAACCTGCCGATGCTGGTGACGCAGTTCTTCGGCGGTACCTCGCTGCTGATTCTCGTGGGTGTACTGCTGGACATGATGCGCCAGGTAGAGGCCACGCTGCTGCAGCGCAACTATGACGGATTCATGAAGAAGGGCAAGATTCGTGGTAAGTACAGCCACCTTCAGGGCACCGGTCAGGCTGCCGATGGCAAGGGGCTGGTTATCATCTGGATCATCATCGCGCTCTTCGTGCTTGCCGGCGCGATTGTCCTGGCCGGCTGATCCCGCAGCTTCACACTTTTGACAGGGCTTCCCCGGTGCCTCGGGGAAGCCTTTTTTTTGGGTGCCCCACCCTGCTGAATCGAGACTCCGCAGCCCTATGGGCTGCCATTCTTTATCACCACCGCCGCCCCGACGGTGATTTCGCCGACTCCGCAGGAGTCGATTTCGTCTTGCCTCCGGTCAAGATTTCGTCCGGCGTACGCCGGATTTCGCTATACCTCACGAGCACCGCACCGCCGAATATCCCGCCCCGGATGGGGCGACAGCCTCTTAGCCGGTGGTCAGCAATACCCAAATAGATAAAAGCCCCGGACGGGGCGACAGCATGGGGAGGGGGGGCCACGCATGGCGCGCCACTCACATGGGTAACACTTTAGTTCAACTACATAGGTTACACTTTTGCGCGTAAGTTTTGTATCATTATATTTGCTATGATACAAGTACAATGTGCCGCGCGGCGACTTTGCGCCTTCGCACCTCGCCCTTCGGGCTCGTGCTCTCGGTGAATGGCTCAATAATGGGCGGTGTCCATATTTTGCTTGCCTTGAGTGCGGCCATGCGGTAGGCTGGAGCCATGGATTTTCGCATCATTGCAGCAGCCAGACCCTCTATCGCCTATGCACGTGACGGTGTTCGTTTTTTTGAGGAACGTCTGAAACCCCTGGGCAAGGTGGAGCTGCGCTATGTGAAAGCCGGTAGCTCGGAGGAGGTGTCAGCGCGCTTGTTGCAGGCCAGTGAGGGGTGCCTGCGCATCGCTATGGATGAGCGCGGGCAGAACTGGACGACGCGCGAGCTGGAGAGCCGGGTGCGGCAGTGGCAGCTGCATTCCGTCAAGCATGTGGCCTTCCTTATCGGCGCCGCAGACGGGCATACGCAGGCTTTGCGCGATGCCTGTGATTATGTCCTCTGTCTCGGCCGCCACACGATGCAGCATGAGCTGGCTCTCGTGGTGCTGCTGGAGCAGATTTACCGCGTCCATACTCTCCTCGCCGGATCGCCCTACCACCGGGACTGAGGTGCTCGGCAGATAAAATCGGCAGCCCGATGTTGCGGACTGCCGATGGTAGAAATAGCTTGTTGCGGGGCGATTATGCCTTGTCGGTCAGGGAACCGATGCCGGGCAGAATCTTGCCTTCCAGCAGCTCGAGAGAGGCACCGCCACCCGTGGAGCAGAAGGAGAGCTTGTCAGCTACCTTGAACTTCTTGGCAGCCGTCACGGAGTCGCCGCCACCCACGATGGAGGTGCAGTCGGACTCTGCCAGACACTCGGCCACGGCTTTGGTGCCGGCGGCGAAGGAATCAAGCTCGAACACACCCATGGGGCCGTTCCAGAGGACGGTCTTGGCGCTCTTCAGGATGGCGCAGATGTCCTCGATAGCCTTGTCACCGATGTCGATGCCCATGCCGCCTTCCGGAACCTCGCCGCCCTCAGCCCAGGGAGCCGTGCAGAAGGTCTCTGCACCTTCCTCGAACTTGAAGGAATAGCGGGTGTCGGTGGGGAGAATGAACTTCACGCCGCGAGCCTTGGCGTCTGCCAGAATCTCGTTGGCAAGATCCAGCTTGTCGGCCTCAATCTTGGAGTTGCCGACGTTGTGACCCTGAGCGGCCAGGAAGGTGTTGGCCATGGCGCCGCCGATGATGAAGGTCTGGCTCTTCTCCATGAGCTTGGAGAGCACCTGAATCTTGTCGGATACCTTGGCACCGCCCATGATGACGACGAAGGGCTGCTCGGGGGTCTCCAGCTTGCCTTCCAGGTACTCGAGCTCGTGCTCGATGAGGAAGCCCATGGCGGACTTCTCTGCGAAGTGGGTCACACCCTCCGTGGAGGCGTGGGCACGGTGGGCAGAGCCGAATGCGTCGTTCACATACAGCGTGGCGTTGCCCAGGAGAGCCTTGGCAAACTCGGGGTCGTTCTTCTTCTCCTTCTTGTCGAAGCGAACGTTGTCCAGCAGAAGCACGTCGCCGTCCTGCAGAGCGGCGCGAGCAGCCGTGGCGGCCTCGCCGATGGTCTCGGGAACGAAGGCAACCGTCTTGCCCAGGTGGCCGGACAGGCAATCAGCAGCAGCCTTCAGGGAGAACTCTGCCTGGTAGCCGGTGCCCTCCGGGCGGCCGAGGTGGGAGCAGAGCACGAGGCGGGCACCACCTTCCACCAGGTACTTGATGGTGGGCAGGGCAGCCACGATACGGGCATCGTTGGTGATGACACCGTCCTTCATGGGAACGTTGAAGTCCACGCGCATGAGGACTTCCTTACCGGCGACGTCGAGGTCGCGAACAGTCAGTTTTGCCATAGTCGTATTATTTTGTTGGAAGTTTATCGGAATCAGCTCGTTCTACTGCTCCGCGCGGGTATTGTATACTCTTTTTTGCGGGGGTTCAAGGCTAAAGATGTGGGCGGACACGAAAAGAAAGAAAAAAAGTCAGCAGAGTGGTCGCGGAAGTTTATCTGTTTGTTATCGAATACCCGAGCGAAAGGGAGTTCCTCAGTCATATGGCAGAGGAGGAATTGCAGATGAGTCCGTGGTACTGGCGCTGGGTGGAGTATGCATGGGGATACACGGGAACCCTGGCGGTGGTGGCGGTGCTCGGTGGAACCCTGGGGCGGGGTGTCATGCAGTGGCTGCACCTGCACGAGCAACCTGCCAATCTGGTGTGCTGTGTGGGGCTGTATAATCCGGCCGGCCCTCGACCACCGGAGCCGCTGGGGGTGCTGGGACAGGGAATGAAGCCTGATGTAGCGCATGTGCGCGTGTTGAAAAATGCTGCCGGGCAGACAATCAGCGCCGAGTACGTGGATGCGGCCGGACGCTCGAGCAATATGCCGGGCAGCAGGGTGGCGCGTCAGAGTGTGGAATATGACGACCACGGGCGTGTGACGAAACGTATCAACCGAGATGCCGGAGGAAGGCTCGCGGCCGATGCTGCGGGGGTGGCGGTGCGCGAGTTTGCCTATGATGAGGCCGGGCGGCTTGTGCGCACGGCTTATCGGGGAGAAAATGGAAGAGCAATCGAGGCCAGGCCGTCAGGTGTTGCAGAACAGCGTGTGGCGTATGATGCTCAGGGACGCCCTCTGACGGTGCGAAATATGGGAGCGAACGGTATGCCGACTGAGGATTCACGCGGAGAGGAGACGCTCAGCTACGAATACGATGATGCTGCCGGAGTGGAATGGCGGCGGAATCAGGTGCGTGAACAGGTGAGCCCGAATCATGCGGGGTATGCCATGCAGCGTATCACACGCGATGCGCAGGGGCGAGAGCTGCGTCGGGAGTGGTTCGACGCGGAAGGTCGCCCGGTCAGAAATGCTCATGCCGGCGCGTCTGTGGTGGTGCATGAACATTACCCTCAGAGTCGGATGAAGAGGAGTCTTCGTGTGGGGGCTGATGGCGCCGTGGACGGAGGCGAATCGAGATGGTCGGAACACGTCGTGCGGCATGATGCTCAGGGGCGCCCGGAGTGGGAGTGTTTTGCCGGGAAGGATGGCTTGCCCTGTGATAATGAAGCGCTGGGGTACGCAGAGAGGGTGAGTACATATACGCCCACCGGTGAGAAGGAACGGGAGTTTTTCTGGGCGGCTGACGGAACACCCGCAGCATGCGCAGAGAAACGCTATGCCCGCAGCCCTGAAGGTCAGCCCTACTGCCTGAGTCTGCACGCCGACGGCAGCTCCACCGTCGCCCCGGTGACAGATTCCGTGACCATGCGCTGAAACGGCGGATGAAGCGGAATCTCTCTTCCTTTGTGGTTGAAAAGCGAGGGGAAGAGGTGTAACATGTCCGCATGCACGATATCACGCTCACGATGCTGGGTACGGGAAATGCCGCCGTGACCCGTTGCTACAACACCTGCTTTGCGCTTCGCTGCGGGGAGGAAGTGTTCCTGACGGATGCCGGTGGCGGCAACGGTATCCTGTTTCGCCTGCAGGAGGCTCAGCTCCCGCTTGACCGGATTCATGAGCTGTTCGTGACGCATGCCCACACGGATCATATCCTCGGCGTGGTCTGGGTGGTGCGGATGATTGCTCAGGCCATGAACGCCGGGAAGTACGCGGGCATGCTCCGCGTGTTCGGTCATGATGAGGCGCTGGAGACGCTGGAATGGATTTGCCGCCGCACGCTGCCGGGGAAGGTGTGCGCTCATTTCGGGGTGGATATCCTGCTTTGTCCTCTGGCAGATGGTGATGCGTTCACCGTGCTGGGGATGCCGGGGGTGGCATTTGACATCGGCTCAACGAAGACGAAGCAGTTCGGCTTCCGTTTGCAGCTGCCGGATGGGCAGCGGTTGGTGTGTCTGGGGGATGAGCCGTATGCGGAGCGTACGCGGGAGCATGTGGAGGGGGCAGACTGGTTGCTTTGCGAGGCGTTCTGCCTGTATGCCGACCGGGAGCGCTTCCGACCTTATGAAAAACACCACAGCACCGCGCTGGATGCCGGGCGACTGGCCGCGAAGCTGGGGGTGCGGAATTTGCTGCTTTACCACACGGAGGATGCCACGCTGGCAACGCGCAAGGCGGCATACACAGCAGAGGCGGCGCAGCATTTTGCCGGCAACATTCTGGTGCCGGACGACCTGGAGGTGGTGACGGTGTCGCAGAAATGAGCCGCCATGAACCTGCTTTTGTCTTGGCAAGAGCTGTATTTTAGGATAGAATAGCCCGCGTTATGGCAGATCGTACGCAGACGGATCCCGTCCGAATGGAAAAAATCGTCAGCCTTTGCAAGCGCAGAGGCTTCATTTTTCAGGCAGCAGAGATATACGGCGGCCTCAACGGCTGCTGGGACTACGGTCCTCTCGGTGCTGAGCTGAAGCGCAATCTCAAGGACTACTGGTGGCGTGTGCACGTGCAGGAACGCCCCGATATCGTGGGTATGGATGGTGCCATCCTCACGCACAACTCCGTGTTGGAGGCTTCCGGTCACGTGAACGGCTTTACTGACCCGCTCTGCGACTGTCTGCTCACCAAGGAGCGCCTGCGTGCTGACCAGATTCCCGCCCAGAGCGGTGTGGCCTACTGGTGGAAGGGCGCAGCCGCCAAGGACGGCTCCTGGAGCACGAAGAAAGAGTTCTCCATGCTGGTGCCGGGTACGGATGAAAAGAGCGCCAAGACGGCTCGCAAGGGGGCGGCTCAGTACTACGCCCAGATTTCCGGCAAGAAGCTGCAGGCGGCCGATATCGAGCTGACAGAGGAGACAACGGAGGAAGTGACGGATTCTGTGCGTTACAACCCCGCCAACGGTTCTCTGGTGACGGAGGCCCGCTCGTTCAACCTGATGTTCAAGACCACCATCGGAGCCACATCGGATGAGAATGACCCCTCGGCCACGGGCTGGCTGCGCCCCGAGACGGCTCAGAGCATCTTCTGCCAGTACAAGAACATTCTGGATTCCTCCCGCATGAAAGTGCCTTTCGGTATCGCCCAGATTGGCAAGTCTTTCCGCAACGAGATTAACCCGCGTAACTTCACCTTCCGCTCCCGTGAGTTCGAGCAGATGGAGATTGAATACTTCTGCCGCGAGGAAGATGGCTTCCGCCTGACGGATGAGTGGCTGGAAAACTGCCTGGTGTTCTACGAGAACATCGGTATCCCCCGCGATAAGATTCACATCCTGGATGTCCCGCAGGATGAGCTGGCGTTCTACTCCAAAAAGACATATGACCTGGAGTACCAGTTCCCCTTCGGTGTGCAGGAGTTGCAGGGTATTGCCTACCGCACCGATTATGACCTCTCTACCCACCAGAAGGGCTCCGGCAAACCCATGGAGTATTTCGACGAGGTGACCCGTGAGAAGTTTATCCCCCACGTGGTGGAACCCTCCGCCGGCTGCGACCGCACGGTGCTGGCCGTCATCTGTGAGGCATTCGATGAGGAAGAGCTGGGCAAGGACGGCAAGAGCGACATCCGCACCGTGATGCGCTTCCACCCGCGCATGGCTCCCATCAAGGCCGCTATCTTCCCGCTGCTCAAGAAGAACGCGGAGCAGGTGCGCATTGCCCGCGAGATTGAGGCAGAGCTGCGCCCGTTCATGAATGTGTTCTACGATGAGACGGGCGCTGTGGGTCGCCGCTATCGCCGCCAGGACGAGGTCGGCACACCCTTCTGTATCACGGTGGACTTTGAGACGCTGGGTGAGGAGGGCGACCCCGCGCTCAAGGATACGGTGACCATCCGCCACCGCGATTCTATGGAGCAGGAGCGTGTGGCTGTCAAGGAGCTGCTGCCCTGGCTGCTCAAGCGCATCCACTAATACCATATTTTGCCGCCCGCAGCTGCGTTTCTGCATCTGCGGGCGCTTTGTGTTTACCGGAATGCCTTATGAATATAGATGATTTGAATCCGCCGGAGCGGGCGGTGTTGCAGGGAGCTCTCAAAAAAGATGAGGAGTTGCTCTGGGTGGGCCAGCCCAAACCGCGCCTGTGGACGGTGACGAGCGGATTGCTTTTTTTATGCGGTATGCTTTCATTGCTGGGAGGCATCGGGGCTGTGATGTATGTACAGTTGAATGAAGGTGCGAACCCGGCGAATAAATTATTGCTCGCTTTGTTCTGCACCGGCCTTCCTCTTGTTTTACCGGTGGCGGCGGCTCCGTGGATAGGGTTGCGCTGGCAGCGCCGCTGTGTGTATGCCATCACGAGCAGACGTGCCATCATCATCCGCTATCTTATGGGAAAGTACCATATTCGCGATTTCGTTGATTTGGAAAGACAGCCCAGGGAACACAGAGGGCATGTAGACGGCACGGTCAGTCTGATTATGGGCACCAGCAACATTTTCTCAACCAACGGTCGCCCGGACCCGGAAGGCTTCCTGCATCTGCCGCCGGATGCCTGGCAGGAGCCGAAACAGTTACTGCGCCGTATGGAGAAAGCGGGCGAGGGGTATGTAACGAAATAGCGCCGGAAACACGTCATTTTGCTTGTTAATACCACCGGGTTGCGGTACACTCGCGCACGGAGCTTTTTTTATCTATGTCTGCAGGAGAGTGTCAGTCTGAGGTTGATCTTACCGTTATAACTGTTTGTCACAACTCGATGGCTACGCTGCCGCATTGTGTGGGAGCGGTGCAGCAGCTGATGCTCCAAGGAGAGTTGCGGGTGCAGTATGACAGTGGACATAGGTCATGACTCCATGACGAGGGCATTAACCTGCGGTCGAAAGCCTAATATATACTGATCAGGGGATCCTGTTTGCATCTGAAGAGTGTCTGATGATATATACATAATTACAATAAAAAACGTTTGCATTTAACCTTTGGAAACAAGCCTCTTGAATGATGGAGTGTAGAGCACCGATAAGTAATTTTTCCTCAGCCGTCGAAATTTTTAGGAGATTCTTCGCTTTAGTGGGGCTCCCCTCCCTCGACGTTTCGGGGACGCGCTGCGCGTGACGCGAACACGCCAGCGCATCAAAATAGCACGAAAATTAAGGATTGACAATCACACAAAAAATCAGTAACTTAACAACAGCTCCAAGCATCGGTTAGAGTATTCTTTAATGAAGTTACTGATGGTTGAAAAATGGGGAACACATTATTCTTAAGGAAAGAAATATAGGGTATGAAAGTATTGTTGAAGCAGATGAAACAGGATTGGATGTGGGGTGTCGTGATGTCGATTCTTCTCTTGATGTTATTGAGTTTATGGCTTATTCTCATGGAACAAGAATATTGCGTATATGATGACATGCCATATTTAAGTTCATACATCGGTAAATTGGCAACCGAAGGTCGTTGGATTAATTACCTTATCTTTCACGCAACTAAGCACATTAATCACACTGTTGCACAGTATTTTAATGTTTTATGTCTGTCATGCTTTTGTTGTTGTGTTGCCAGAAAGTACTGTTCCTTAAGGTATAGTATCATTGTTACTCTTTTTTCT
>JAFQSQ010000061.1 GCA_017409465.1 Akkermansia sp.
CACTCCGTTCGACTTGCATGTCTTATCCACGCCGCCAGCGTTCGTTCTGAGCCAGAATCAAACTCTCCATAATATTAATTAAGAAATTGCTGGACCGATGAACCTTTTTCAGATTCACCAGTGCCGTGTATTACCCCGCTCAGAAGTTCCGCAGAACTTCGTCTTCGCATGAGACCACGGCACGCGTCACGACCTTTTTCTTCCCTCTCTTTAGCCTCTCCGGCACCCCTCATGGTAAGGTTTACCATTCGTTCCGCAATCGCTGCGGCCCTGTGGTGCCACGGAAAGTCCGTGCATTGAAAACTGCCTCGCCCGGCCGAGCCAGCCCCGGTGAACTTTCACCGTCGACTTGCTCTTTCGAGCCGCCCCGTAGTGGGTGCGGGGCGAACTATACACGAATGCTTCCGAAACGTCAAGCTAAATTTTGAAGAATTTTTCCCACACACTCATTCAAATCGCCACAAACAATTCATTTTATACAATTTGCACCAAAAAAAGTTTTTTTCATCTTCCGCGCATTCTTCCCGGAAAGCCCTTCAATTTTGCCGAGGCGAGAATTCGCATCTTCACGCACCGCGAACGGGCAAACAAACGTTAACGTATTGATTTTCCTACATTTGCTTCCATCGAAACACCTGCTGCACCCACCACATTCCTCTGAACAAGCCAAATATCAGGAATCAAGATAGAAAGCCAACAGCGGAATGATACCCTACCCGACATCGATGAGCACGCGCTCCTTTTTTGTCAGTTTTTGGCTTGATTTATTCAGGGTATACGTTAGAATGGGAGTCACTAGAAATTACACCGTTTCCAGATGAAAAGCCCCATTTTATACTCAATCATAGCAGCAGCGCTATTGGGCGGCACGTTGGCCACAGAGGCGCAGGAAGCAGCCTCGCCGACTGTTTCCATTCCCGAAACCTCTGCATGGAAAACACCTGACAAAATCAGACAAACACTTGCAGCCTGGATAACAAAGAGCTTGCCCGGTCTCAGCACGAAACAAGTGACCACCTTTATCAAGAATCCGGAAAACTTGCGTCTATTGCTCCTGTACCGACTGGCAGAAGCAGAGACAGGAGCCAGAGAGGGATATGCCCGTTACAACGAGAATCTCACCAAGGCTGTCACTCAAAAGCTAGAAGCTATTGCCCAATTGGAAAAAGAGGTGAGTGCAAAGAACGGTCCGGAAAAAACTAACGCCATGTACCGTCTTTCCTGTGCCCGCAAAGATTTGAAAGTGCTGCAACGGGAGGCAAAATACCCGGCGGACTTATCCAAATGCGGAAAAGTTCTCCAAGCCATTCTCTCAGACAATGAATGGATGGAACAGATTGCCTATTCCGGAGAGCTGCACAACTTCACTCGCGTGGTGCAGATTATCGCCGCCGTTGCTGAAGAGGATACCAATGCACTCCGCAAGGGCGTGGAGCGCGACACCACGACAGCCATAGCTCTGGAATATGCCCGCTGCGGAGGAAGACTGACCGCAGCCGTGGAGAGAGCGCAGTATTTCCTCAAATACCAGCGTCAGGGACGCCTTAATTCCTCGTTTGATACCTTGCCCATACACCAGAGACGTGTTGTCTGCGGCTGGAAACACGACCACCGCGCCGGAACTATAAAAGCTTTTGAATGGGCTCTGGATAATATGCACCTGCCGGATTGGCAATACCCGGCCAGCTGCTGGCGCTGTGGCTATATTCTGGACAACGTCTATGGGGACAGCATTCACGGGGCTCATTACTTTGCGCCGTGGGAGGGTGTGTATACAGATAACCACATGATTCTGACCAAGGAAGTCGGTGGTGTGTGCGGTGGTTTATCCCACTTCGGGGCGGCGTCAGCCTGTGCCAATGGTGTTCCCGCCCTCACTGCGGGTGAGCCGGGACACTGCGCCTACATCGTCCTGATTAATGGGCATTGGACCCCCGCATACTCCCTGAGCTGGCAGCGTGGGCTACACTGGATTCCGTGGAGCGGGAATGACACCTTCAGTTCCCTGCACCTGACGGACGAACTCTATGCCAAGGCAGCTGCACCAAAGACGAGGCTTTCCAATGCTTACCGAGCTCTTGCCCTTGTGTACGGGTATAAAGGTGACACAAAAAAAGCAGTACAGTGTTTCAAGCGTTCTGTTGAAACCGCACCGCTTAATTACCCCGTCTGGCGAGAATACGCTGCTTATCTGTCCGGCAACATGCCGACGAACACGGATGCCTGGAAAACACTCAATACTATCTTATGCAAAGGCGTAGCCTCCCGCTATCCGGAGCAAGCCGCCGTGCTGCTCAGGCAACATGTCTACGGCAGATTGGCGGCCTGCGGCATGTCTTCTGAGGAGTTGGCATCCGCATGCGCCCTGTTCTGGAAATATGCGGATAAGATGGGGCCGGATCGCTGGCATATCGAAACCTTTACCGACAACCAGCTGTCCATGTGCAAGAAAGCAGGCGGGGATGCCGAAGCGGCTTCCATTGCACTATACACAAAGGTACTTACCGCAGCCGCGCCGCATGACGCCTACTCCGGCACCATGATGGCCTGGGGAAACAAGATTTCCGATTCGCTCAGTGAAACCGGGCGCAAAAAACTCATGGATGCCACCATTGCAGCCCTGGGGCGAGGTAAAACTCTGGATAATGCTCAAAAAGCGAAATTGCTTGGCGGGCTTATTCTGGCCGCGGAAAAGTCACGGGATGCTTCCACCTTCCATGCCATCAGCAAGATGATAGACCCCAAGGAGATTCACGGCACAGCCGCCATACCGGATATCTACCCATCGTTCCCCGGCAAGCTGGTATCAGAGGGCGGCATGCCCTTTGCCAGCTCCACCAGCGAGTGGGATGCCCCGCACACCCACTCCGGGCTCCTCACCAAGTCCGGCGGCAGGATACACACCGCACGGGAGAACAATCCGTGGATTGCGGTCAAGCTGCCTAAGCATGCCTATATCACGGGAGTGATCCTTGCCGGCACGAATGAATGGAAGCTCATCAACCGCTTCCGCCCGTTGAAGGTACAGGTGTCCGATACCGGGCGAGACGATGACTGGCACGATGTCGGCGAGCCTATACCCAACACCGAGAATTACATCATCTCCTTCAACCTGCAGAAAGAACGGCGCAAAGCTCTCTATGTACGCGTACTGCGCCCCGGTGGGCCGGAGGTATTCCATGCCAACGGCATTTATGTATACGGGGAACCCGCAGCTTGATTAAACAACCAATCTGAAAGCTCAATATTATGCTTAAGAAAACTTCCATTACATTGACGCTGGCACTTCTGGCAGCCCTTGGCATGCATGCCGGAGCGGCTCAGCAATACCCCACCTTCGAGCAAGCCAAAGCACACGTGACCAATACGGGCTATATCGTATTCATCTACCCCGCCGGGTGGGATAAATATGGCGAAAGGCTCTGCCGGAAACTCATTGCGACTGAGGCAGTCAAGGCAGCCGCCGGCGATGCAGCGCTCCTGCTGGCTCCCATTTACCAGATTCGGGATGATAGGAACAACGCTTCAGTCAAAAAGATAATGGGCTCTCTGGGGTACCCCGGTGACATGGCTGATATCTCTTACCCTGCTATCGTATTTTATGAGAAAGAGGGGCGCCAATACGCCACCATCCATGGCCGAGAGCTGATGCGCGCCACCCCTGAGCAGGTCGCTGAACTGGTCAAACAGCGTCTCTCTGCCAAGAAAAAACAGGAGGAGCTGCTCACTAAATCCCGTGCCGCAACCGCGCCCGCCGAAAAAGCAAGACTACTGCTGGAGTCATCCCGTGTCTCCGGCATAGACTGGCCCGGTGGGCTTCGTGAGGCTATGCAAGCCGCCGATCCCGGGGATAAGCACGGCTACCTGGCTGCATTGAACTTCGGCTTCTCACCCTGGCAAGGGGAATCACTCCAAGATTTCCTGAAACGCCTCGACGCTGTGTTGGCGAATAAGCTCTATACCCCCTGGCAGAAACAACGAGCCTGCGCCGCCGCCATCGGGCATATACGCCGCAGCCTCGGCACCATGGCAGGAGGACCGCTCATCACCAAATATGCCAAGGCCATGCAGAAACTCGACCCGGATTCCACACTGGGAGTCTCCGCCCCGGTGGTCATGCGGGATTGGGTGCGTCGGTATCGATACGGGCAAGGCTGGAGCCAGGATATCATTCCCTCTGCTCCTATCCCCATGCTCATGCACGATGTTCCCATGACAAACCCCGGTACCTATCAGGTGACATTCAAGCTCACAACCGGGCGTGACGGCATACGCATCAACCGACTCCGCCTGATGGATGGCGAACGCTGCGTAGCCGCAGATAAAAAACCACGCGACATCTCCTGGGGAAACACCCAGCAGGTATATACGTTCACTGTAAAATCCCCTCTCAAGGCTCCTGCTCTGGAAATTACCTATGGCAATGCTCCCGATAAGAGAAGCTCATGGGGAGAGATTAGTGTAACTTCCTCCAAATAACATTTGGTATTCCCGACGAATCCCCCATGTCTCTGCGCAAATGGCAAGGCATGGGGGATTTTCTTGTCCTTTTTCCTGCTTTCAGGCAGCATAAAAAAAGCCGCAATCCTTAACCGGACAACGGCTTTTGATGCCATTTTACAATGCAAAAGATTATTGTTCCGGCAATGAAAGATTGATCGGTCGATAGATGGAAATTTGTAGGGAAGTACGATTGACGAATGATGAAGTACGAATGAAAAGTTCGCTGCGCTGCGCGCAGATGGTTTCAACTAACGCTAAGCGTTCTTCATCGTTCATCATGCGAGCAGAGCGAGCGGAATATTGAGCCCGTATGGGCGGCATAATCGTAGCGAGGCCCGTCAGGGCCTCGTAGAAGACAAAGAGAATGCTGAGCCCGCGAAAGCGGGCGGCATAAAGCGATGTCCTATATGGAGACAACGCTTTATGCCGCCCTATCGCCTGCGCTCAGGGCTCCTTTATTTTTTGTGCATAAACACACAAAACTGGATGGACTTTTGTGTAAAACTCACACAAAATCGGATGGAGTTTACCAATGAGACAGGTGTATGTTGGGGGAATGAATGTCAGCAGCCGCTTTTTTCCCGGTCAAGGAAGCGTTGGATGAGGAGTTTGCCGTATTCCTTGTAGTCCATGGATTCGGCATAATCGGTTCGGTACTCATCGTGCTCCCAGGGCAGGAATTGATTGCGCTGGGTACGCCCCTCTTCCACGCACTCCAGGCTCATGTAGTCAGCCAGGCAAGTGCGCTGGGCTTCATCCAGATAAGCCATCTGATGGCGGGTGTATACTTCCAAATCGTTGGAGGGGGCGGAGCCGGGATAGATATCGACTACCCCCTGCAACGCGCCGATGAGGAAGCGGGGAAGCAGGAAGCGGTACGCGTGTGGCCCAACGTAGTTCAGCGCGCAGGAACAGGCAAACAACAAATCATCCGGTATGGCTTCCCAGTTATCCCGCTCCTCCATCAGGCCAAGCACAGCTTGGGCATCGGCAGACCGGTAATCATCCTCCGCCTCTGCCCCCAGCAGCACTCGCACCTCCCGATGACAGCTCACGCCGGCAAAGGCTTTGCGGATGCGTTGGATGAGCTGCTGTCGGCGCGGTGTCAGCTCGGTATTATCCGGCGAGAAAGAACAGCGGCGCGACTCAATGTGGCGCAGAAAATCCTGAGCCTCTGCGATGGCTCCGGGGGCTATCTCCGGCATGCGCCCGGTGGATTGGTCAGCGCTCTTCTTTTTCTTTCCCATAATCGGAGGGTAGCATGAAGGTCTGGCCGTGTCAAGACCGATTGATTTTCAATGTGGGGAGCGCAAGTGACCCCAGGTTTGAGTAAAGTGCTCGATAAATGACGCTTATCGTTAGTTGAAAATATCTGCGCATAGCGCAGCAAACGTTGAATTCGTCATTCGTAACTCGTCAATCGAGAACTTCTAAAAAGTCTGATTAGTGCGGCAAATTGAAATTTAAAGGACAAAGGACGAAAAACAATGGACGAAGGACCCGCCGTCGCTCCTGCGGAGCTTTGGCGTGGCAAATGGAAGGTTCGGCGAGCCCCCGGCTCGCAGCAAGACAAAGCGCAGATTACAAATCCCTTACATGCGAGCAAAATTCGCATTCCCGTCTACGGCATGAAGCAGCTCAAACCGACATTCTGCGGCAAAAAATGCGCGGAATGTGAACTTGTTTACCCCTGAACACAGCTCCGGGCACGCAGATTGGAACGACTCCGAGGCCAATATGCCGGAGCAATGCTGAGGCGGTCGCCCCGGTTCATTCCTCCGGTAACTCGATTGGTGTTTGCTTCACCTGTCTGAGAGCTTGTTGGATGGCAGGGTCGCAGTTGTAGCGCGCGGAGCTCAGAGCCTCCGCGCTGATGGTGTCCCCTGCGGCTGAAAGCAGGGGAATCAGCTCTATGGCGTGGGCTACTGCGGTGCTATAGGCGGGGGAATCCCAGTCGGTCGCTTCAAAGTTCAGTTCATGCCGTTCCACGATGGCATTGAGGCATCCCTTGGCCTCTGCGCCGTGTTGCAGGAGCAGACGGACGATTGGTAAAGCATCGCCCTGCCGGGGAGAAATGGTGTCCGTAGCGCTCAGAACGGCCAGTTGCAAGGCGGTTTCGTGGCGCTCATTCGTATCGTTGATGAAGATACCGGGCAGCAGAGCCTTGACGCGTTCGACATTACCCGCTTCAACGGCGGCCATGAAGTGCCGGTGCAGGGAGTCCGCCTCCTCAGCTGATTTGCTCAGGCAAAGCACCAGCCGAATCACCAGTGCTTCCAGCAAAAATAATGGCGGCAGTAGGAGCATCAGCATGTAAACGGGAAACCACTCCATGTAAGGATGGGGAGGGTTACCGTCAGATGCAGCATGAAGAACCGACAGGCAGAGACACAGGGTGGCACCCCAGCAGAGCAGCACCTGCCCCCAATACGGCTTTCCGGGCATTCGCAGGCAACAGAAAGCACCCAGACCGACCCATACGCTGCACGCCACAAGTGAGGAATAACTCACCGCCTTTTCCCCGAACAGCAGAATGGCGACAGCGGTCATCACCATGGCCGTGAGAATCACCAGTATTTGGTATCGAGCGTTCATAGGATTGCCGTTTTTCATGTTCCGCCCAGCAGGCGCAGCATCTCTTCCACCACCGTGCAGCGGCGCAGGGCGTACTCCTGCTCTGCGGTGAAATCCGGGTAGCAGAACGCCAGATACTTTTTCATGCGGTTGCAGTGTCCCTTTTCTGTGCGAATACCGAACAGGATGCGCCCCGTTTCTTCCACCAGAATGCGGTAATAGTCCCGCATCTCCTCTTGCGTGGGAGCTTCACCGCCACGCAGTTGTCGGAAAATAAACGGATTACGCACCGCACCACGTCCAATCATCACCCCGGCGGCTCCGGTAATTTCCAGACAGTGCAACACCTGCTCCGGAGTCTGCAAATCACCATTGGCCAGCACCGGGCAAGCCATGGTCCGGACGGCGCGGTGCACATGCTCAAAGCGGGGCTTACCGCCGTACAAATCTTTCCGCGTGCGGGCGTGAACCGTCAGCATATCCGGCTTCGCCTCACTCAGCAACTCCAGTAACGCGGCAAACTCCGTATCATCTGCCCAACCCAGGCGACACTTGACCGAGAATTTCCCCGCCGGCACAGCCTGGCGCAACGCCTGCAACACCGCGCGGAAATTATCCGGCTCGCGCAGCAAGCCGGCACCGGCACCATGGCGGTTCACCAGCGGTGAGGGACAACCGGCGTTCAGATTGATACCGCTCACCGGCAGGGTAAGCAGGTGCCGAGCATCCCGCACCAGAGCGTTAGCATCACTCCCGGCCAGCTGCGCTTCAATGGGCACCCCGGTTTCGTTCCCCTCAATGCAGCGCAGGTTCTGTTCCGCCAGCGCACAGGTGGTCGGCGTACTGCGGAAATACGGTGTCACCAACAAATCCGGCAAAGACCCCACCCGCGCCAGCGTCCGCATAAACGCCAGATCGGTCACATCCTGCATGGGTGCCAGCGCCAGTATCACGTCCACCATCCTACCATGCACCGACGACGGCGGCAACTTTTTCCAAAAAATATGTCAAATAAATCGGAATGTACTTGACAAATAATTACATAAAGTCCATAAACACCTATCGCCCTATTACGGGCAATTCGATGAATTATCTCCCCCCAGTTTTCCGTACATGCTGACACATCCCGCAAAGTCCGGTGCAGCTCTGGCGGCTGCCGCAGTAGCCACCGCCGGCCTGCTCTGCTCGTGCTCGACGAACTCCGTCAATAATCTGGCCAACACCTACGCCTTTGCACGCCCCAAAATCAAGCTCACGCCGACAGAAGCCGTCAGCAGTGGCCACTGGGACAAGCCGGCCGGGCTGGAAGGTGAGCATCTCATCATCATCGACACGAATCTGCAGCAGGCCAAGTATTACATCGCCGGGCGCCAGGTAGGCTGGAGCGCCATTTCTTCCGGCAAGGCGGGGCATGGCACTCCCAGCGGTACGTTCCCCATTCTGGAGAAAGATATCGACCATACCTCATCGACCTACGGCAGCGCAGTGGATGCTGACGGCAACACGCTCATCGCCGATTTCAAAGCCGGTGACCCCATGCCCCCGGGCGGCATCTACAAGGGCGCAGCCATGAACTTCGGCATGAAACTCACCAACACCGGCATCTGGATGCACGAAGGCATCGTCACCGCTGCACCTGAAAGCCACGGCTGCATCCGCCTGCCCCGCAAAATGGCAGAAATCTTCTATGAAAACACCCCGGTAGGGACTCCTGTCATCATCAAATAATACCCCATCCACCCCCATGATTCACACAGCTAAGAATTTACTCTTCGTATGCAGCGCGGGCATAGCGCTGCTTCTGACGGCCTGCCAGTCCACCCAACCGGTGGAAGGCCCGCAGCAGCAGGAACTGACCCGCTACGAAAAATTCATCTCCGATGGCTATTACCCCGCCATCATGGATATCTACATGGACGAGGAACTGCTGGCCAAGGCTGACAAGAAGTGCCCTATCTTCATCTGCCTGAGCCAGCAGCGTGGGCGTCTCTACGTGGGCGACCAGGTCGCGGCAGACTGGCCCGTCTCCACCGGCATCCCCGGGCGCGATACCCCTACCGGCAAGTTCCGCGTCACCCAGAAGAAAGAACAATACGCCTCCAACCGCTATGGCAAGATGTACGATGCTAACGGCAAATGCATCCATTCTGATGCTGATGCCTTTACCATGCCGATTCCCGAGGGCGGCAAGTTCGTCGGCTCACCCATGCCCAACTGGCAGCGGCTGACCAGCGACGGCGTTGGCATGCACACCGGCAAGGTGCGCGCCGGGCAGCGTCTCTCCCACGGTTGCATCCGCACACCGCACCGTATGGCCGTCAAGCTCTTTGCCATCACCGCAGTCGGCACCAGGGTCACGATATCCGACGAGCCCGAGCCGGCCTATCCCTCACACGAGCGACTGAACCGCCGCATCTTCGAAAACAAGGTGTTCAATACCAGCAATAAGTCCCAGGGCGCCGTCTACAAGGCTTACCAGGCAACCCTCGAAAGCTGATTCCCCCGCATCCACAGATTTCCCCATTGGCAGGCGCAATTTCGGAAACGGAATTGCGTCTCTTTTATTTACTTGCTCTCACTACCCGGTTATGCTACAATGTTCGCCACACGATATGGAGAACGACGGCATCATTTACATCAACCGCTATACCGGCGAAAAGGAACGCGAAAAAGTGCTGGGAGAGAGCTCCCTGCGCTGGGTGTACGGCACGACGACGGGCAAGCTCGCGCTGCACCTGCTCATCAAGCGCGCGTTTTTCTCCCGCCTGCTCGGTGCCATGAAGAACAGCCGCCGCAGTGCCCGCACGCTGCCGGATTTTGTGCGGGAATACAACATCAACATGGAGGAAGTAGCCCTCCCGCTGGAAGAATACGGCTGCTTCAACGAATTTTTCTTCCGCAAGCTCAAGCCGGAGGCACGCCCCATTTGTGAGGGAGCAACCGTTGCACTCCCGGCAGACGGCCGCCACAGCGCCTGGCAGGATGCCTCGCAAATCCGCAGCGTCTTTGTCAAAAACCAGAGTTTTGACCTCCCTGCCCTGCTGGGCAGCCGCGAGCTGGCAGAGAAATACGCCACCGGAGCCGTGGTGCTCTCCCGCCTCTGCCCGGTGGACTACCACCGCTTCCACTTCCCTGCCGCCGGAGTACCGGAAGTCCCCGTGCGGATTCCCGGGCCTCTGGCCAGCGTCTCCCCCTACTGCCTGCGCCACAAGCTCTCCTGGCTCTGGACCAACAAGCGTGAGCTGACCGTCCTGCACACAGAGGAACTGGGGGATGTCCTCTGCCTGGCCGTGGGTGCCACCGGCGTGGGTGCCATCTACCAGACCTACACCCCCGGCCAGCCCGTGGAAAAAGGCTCGGAACACGGCTACTTTGCCTTCGGCGGCTCCACAGTGATGACTTTCTTCGAACCCGGCCGCGTGCAGATCGCCCCCGACCTGCTGGAGAACACCGCCAACGGCTTCGAAACCTTCGCCCGCGTGGGCGATATCCTCGGCACTATCTGCTGATTTGTGATCAGTTGATTGCAGCCCCCGCAGATTACCCTTTGGTTATTGCTTCGGCAATTTTTTCTGGCTGCTCAAGCAAAGCGACAAAGATGGGAAGTTGTAGGGAAGTACGATTGACGAATGACCCGTCTCCGCCGAAGGCTTCGCCGTGGCAGGCGCCTTACGAATTCAACGTTCGCTGCGCTGCGCGCAGATGGTTTCA
>JAFQSQ010000005.1 GCA_017409465.1 Akkermansia sp.
GAAGAGCCCCGGGGAGCCGGGGCTTTTTTGTTTTCATCATTTTGCCGATGGCAGCAAAATGATAGGCTACCCGATGAGGGCACGGAGGCGCTGCACGTTGGCCATGGCGGCATCGTGTGCGGGCTTTTGAGCGGTGCGGGCATAGGCTATGACCTCTGCCGCATAGAGCAGGAACTTGCGGCCCCCGATGCAGGGGCGGAAGGCTTGCAGCTGGCCACGGGCCACCAGGTTGCGGACGGAGCGGTCGGACATGCAGAGCACGAGGGCAGCGTCCCCGGTAGTCATGAAGAGAGAGCCCGGTGGCGGTTGAGACGCGGGCGCAGAGGTGGCAAGAATGGAGGCGGTGGAAGACAT
This sequence comes from Akkermansia sp., assembly GCA_017409465.1. Taxonomy (GTDB): domain Bacteria; phylum Verrucomicrobiota; class Verrucomicrobiia; order Verrucomicrobiales; family Akkermansiaceae; genus Akkermansia. The sequence continues at coordinate 355 of JAFQSQ010000005.1, forward strand.
AAGAAAGAACGGTTGCAACGATAGAATTATAGCACGGGGGAGCAAAAGAGTGACGCCCTGGGAGCGGGGTATGACACAATCTGAATTACGAAGTAGGGCCCGGCTTCGCGTCTGCGCTTGCTACGCCGAGGCGAATTTGCCGCGAGATGCGGCAAATTCGGAAAAAGCGGAAAGATAGGAAAGAGGGGAAAGAGCGGAAGCCGGAGCGTCACGAATGCGCCCGGTGGTGCTATGCTGTACGCAAACGAAGCGCACAGCATAGCAAATGAGCAAAGGAAAGCACATCATCATTGATATTGGCCACGCCCGGGGAACCGGTGCCAGGGGCAACGGAATGGAAGAGCACGCCCGGTGCGAGCAGATAGCCGGGCATCTGGCCAACAGACTGCGGGCCGATGGGTACGCCGTCACCGTGCTGGACTACCCGGACAGCACGAACAGCGCAGACCTGGTGGCCACGGTGAAAGCAGCCAACGGAATCAGCCGCGCCGCGTTCGGCATCAGTCTGCACATGGATGCCGCAAGCAAGGTGGTGGGCTATGTTGAGAGCATAGACGAAGACGGCGAGCCATGCAAGCAGCCCATCATCGAGGAAGACCCCGCCCCGCACGGTGCGCACATCTGCTATGTGAGCAACACCGGCAAGCGCATGGCTGAGGCCATAGCGAAGTGGCTCTGCACCCTGCTGCCGGGGCGTGCCAGCGACACGGTGAAGCGCGGCGACCTTTACATCCTGAAGAACACGCGGGCCCCCTGGGTGCTGGTGGAGTGCGGCTTCATAACGACCCCGGAAGACGCGGTCACGGAGCCGCAGCAGATAGCGGAGTGCATAGCCGCCGGGGTGCGCCATTATTTTGAAGAGGTAGCAGCATGAAAAAGATTTTTCGAGTAGTCGCGCTTTGCGTAGTCATTGGCTGCACCGGCTCTGTTATGGGAGCCGGTGCAGATACCCCCGCCGGGAGATACCCGCAGCAGGGAGACGGCACCGCCATGTGGGCAGCTGCCGCCCCTAAGCCGGAGGATGAAAGCGGGCTGACCTGGCAGCAGGTGATGGGCATTGTGCTGCTGGGCGGTGGCTGCTGTGGCGGCGGTGTGCTGTGGCAGAAAGCCCGGCAAGTGAAGATTGAGCCGCAACCGCTGGAGGTGGCCATGAGCAAGGATTATGTGACCCGCAGCGAATTTGAGGATTACCGCAAGCAAGTGGCCAGCGATATTGAACGCATACACAAGCGCCTTGATACGGTGATGCCCGCCGTGGCAGAGATAAAGGGGGAACTGAAGCAGATAGCCCAAAAGCAGACGCAGATTCTGGACTTGTTACTGAATAGAAAGGCAAGCTAATGATTGACCAAAAGAAGAGAGAACGCACCGTGCGCCGCGCCCTGCTGGAAGACCTGGCCAACACCCCGCGCGGGTACTTGCAGCCGCAGGAAGCGCTGGAAGGCAGCGCCCGGCTTGCGGTGTGTCCGCCGCCCACCGATGCCGAATTTGACAGCGCTTTCCGCCGTCTGGAAGCAGATGACCTGATTCATTGCGAAATTGACGCCATGGGCGTGAAGCGCTGGTGTATCACCAGCGTGGGGCGTGCCGCACTAGCCGAATGCTGAAGAGAAAAAGCCCCATCATGAAGAAGCTCCGCAAAGACAGCAAATTTGCCCGCCTGACGGAAGAGCAGCGCAGCGAGCTGGGCGTGTACCTGGAAGGGCACAGCCTGGAAGAATCGCAGCAGTGGCTTGCCGCCCGTGGGGTGGAAGTGAGCCTGCAGAGCATCAGCGAATTTTACAGGCTGCATGTGCTGCCCTGCAAGTGGCAGCGCATGGCCACGGTTGCTGCCGTGCTCAGCAAGGTGGAGGGCGAGAGCGTGACCGATGCCGCGCACCGCGCCGTAGCGCAGCGCGTCTTTGAACTGAGCACAGACCCGAAGGCAGACCCGGAGTTGCTGGCCAAGTTCTACAAGCTCATGAACGAAGGGCAACAGACGGCGCAGAGCGAGCGCAAGCTGGCACTGCTGGAAGCGAAGGCGCGCCGCGCAGATGAAGCGCAGGCGGTAGCCGGAGACAAGACGCAGAGCGCGGAAGAGCGCATGCGGAAGATTAAAGAAATTTTCGGGCTGAATTGAGAGAGTGAAGCCCGGTTTCATAGGTAGTAAGTAAGAACGCAATAACATGCAGAAAAAAGCCACAGCCCCCGCCAATGTGACCCGCCGGAAGCGCGAAAGCCGCGCGGGGAAAGCGAAGGCGCAAGCCCCCGCCCCGGTGGAGGCTGTGGCCGCTGCGTTTGCACCTATGGAAGAGGAAGCCGGCGCGGAACCCACGAACCCGCTTGACCTGCTGCTGCCGTACCAAAAGCGCCTTGTTTTTGATAAAAGCCGCTTTGTGGCGGCCTGCTTTGCGCGACAGACCGGCAAGAGCTTTTCCGTGGCCTGCCGTGTGGCCGGGCGCATGATAGCGATTCCCGGGCTCACCGTGGTGATTGCCGCTCCATCTGGGCGCCAGAGTAATGAATCCCTGGACAAGGTAAAAGACTGGTTGCGGGCATTCTCTGTGGCGTGGGCTGATGAGGTGGAAGACCTGCGCGACATCGAGGCCGACCTGTACGCCAAGAGCATCAAAATGAAGAACGGCAGCCGCTGCATTGCAGTGCCGGGCAAGCCCAGCACCGTGCGTGGTTTCAGCGGTGATATATGGCTGGACGAGTTCGCATTCTTTGAGCAGCCGCAAGAGACGTGGAAAGCCATCTTGCCCACTATCACCAACAGCATGCGCGGCGGTAAAAAGACCGTGATGATTACCAGCACCCCGAACGGGCGCGGTGTGCGCGGCGTGAGATTTTACAAGATTATGATGGGCGAGACAAAAGGCGCATGGAGCCGCCACCTTGTCCCGCTGAAAAGCGCCATTGCCGAAGGCTTGCCCACGGACTACCAGGAGCTGGCAGACCTGATGGACGATGCCGTAGCCCAGGCGCAAGAGCTGGACTGTGAGTTCCTGGACGATACCAGCGAGCTGCTGAGCTATGAGCTGATAGCCGGAGCCACCAGCCCCGATGCCACCAGCGTGGCCGCGCCGGAAATATACGCCCCCGGCAGCGGGCGGGACATCCGCCTTGGCATTGACTTTGGCCGAACGAATGACCCCACCGTGTGCTGGATGTTCGAGCGCGTGGGCGATGTGTGTTATACCAGGGAGGTGCTGGTGCTGAAGAACTGCCCCACCCCTGCCCAGGAAGAGATACTCCGCAGCCGCATCCGCGTGGCCCGCCGTGTGTGTTTTGACTACACCGGCCCGGGCATCGGCATGGGCGACCACCTGGTGCATGAGTTCGGGGAATGGAACCCGGGCAAGCATGAGTTCGGCAAGATTGAGCTCTGCACTTTCACGGTGGCATTCAAGCGAGACATATTCCCGAAGTTGCGCCGGGCGTTTGAAGCACCGGTGAGGGTACGCATCCCGGCGGGTGAAGACATCCGCGAAGACTTGCACGCCATGCAGCAGCTCATTAAAAATGGAGAATACACCTACAGCGCCCCGCATACATCAGAGGGGCACAGCGACCGCTGCACCGCCCTGGCACTTGCATGGCGTGCGGCAGCCGATGCCGTTTGCACAGACATGCCCATACCGGTAGACCGTGCGAGCGCATGGGATTTGCCGCAGCCCGTAAGCCGTGAAATTATGAACCGCCCATTCTGAAGTACGAATTACGAAGTTTTAAGGATATGAGCAGAAAGAACAGGAAAGCCACAGACAGCCACCCGTGGAATTTTTCAACGGTTGACCTGCAAGACATGGCCCGCGAGCATGACCGCTGGCTGGACTACACCAGCCCGCTGGATTTCATCAGTGTGGATGTGGTGCGCCGTGCCCAGAATGAAGCCACGCGTGGAGCCTATGCCCAGCTGCAATGGCTCTGGGAACAGCTGGAACCCGCCGACCCGATTCTGGCCACCTGTGTGGAGCGGCGACTGGGTGCGCTGAAGCGCATTCCCTGGGACATCCGCAAGAAAGAAGGCTTGTCGGATGCGGAAGATTTACTTGCCGAAGCGCAGCTGCGCACGGTGCAGGATTTTGCCAACGCCATAGAGAACCTGGACGAAGGCATCGAAGCACTGGCACAAGCGAGCTTCAGGCACTACCGGCACATTCAGCTTTTGGAGACGGAAGACGGGAGCCTCCGCCTGAACTTAACAGAGAACTGGAACTGGGCCCGTGACGGCTATGCCGGCGCCTGGCAATGGAATCCCGCCGCTACCTACGGCCTGACCCGTGGCATGCCTCTGCCGGTAGCCCCTGCCAGCATTGTGACCCGCATCTGTGCCCGCCCGATTGACCAGCCGGCCATGATGCTGTGCCTGGACAGGAAGAATGCAAAAGCGCAATGGCTGGTATACAATGGGCGCTACGGCACGCCGCCGGTGTTCGCCATCATGCCGCAGGGCGTGGACGAAGGGCTGCGCAAGGAGTATATCAAATTTGCCATGCAGTGCGTGAGCAATGCAGCGGGCGTGCTGCCCGCCGGGGCGGATGTCAAGACCGTGACGCCCGGCAATGGTGGCCCCGATACGTTCAGCCGCATGATTGACCTGAGCACCCAGGAACTGGTGCTGCGCGCCACCGGTGGCCTGATGACCATGCTGACCGCACCGGGAGCCGGTACGAACACCGCCACGGGCAGCGCACACCAGGATGCTTTTGACGACCTGGCCGCGAGCGAAGGGGCGCAGATAGCAGCGCTGCTGCAAGAAAAGATTTTTGCCCCGGTGCTGGAACAATGGCACCCCGGCCAGCCGCATCTTGTGGAGTTTGTCATGCGCCGCCCGGACAGCGACACCGCCGCCGGCAGCGTGGCCAATATCGCCGCGCTTGCCGCATCCGGCTACCGCACCCCGGACGAACAGGTGGCAGAGCTCACCGGCTTGCAAGTCACATCGGCCAACATGGACTCCACCGCCATTTACGCGGCCAAGGCTGCGGGCTATGTGCCTACCCAGGAAGCAATGGCCGAACGCATGGGCATGCCGCTGCAACCCGCACCGCAGGAAGATGGGGGGCTGCCCCCGGCTCTCAATAGCCTGCGCGTGCGCTATGCACCCACTATGCTTTACCCGCCCGCGCGTGCCGCCTTTGAGCGTGCGCTGAATGCGAAAGCGACAAGCGAAACAGAAAGCCCGCGCACTGAAGCTGCGGCAGAGCCGCCGCTGACGGGCGGCGAGCTTGCGGCATTGCGTGCGCTGGGTGGCGGGCTGGATGCAGCCCAATTAGCGGCAGATGCCCGCTATGCTGCTAAAGAGTTGCGGCATGGGGTGAAAAGTAACGAAGAAACGAGGAAGCCCGCACAAGCCCCTGTAGCACCGCGCGGGACTCTTAGGGGTACGGAGTACCCCACCGCGCCTGATAAGGGCGGCAGAGGGGCGGCAGAGAGCGGCAAGCAGACAAAATGACAGCAAGCACCATCAGAGATATGAGCATACCCGCATTTACAGACAAGACAGCACCGCGCGCGCCGTTTAAGCCCGGGAGCGTGCCGGGGGCTGCATGGTTTAACATCGAGACCGTATTCTGCCACGCCTGCCCGAATCCGGGGGCGATGCTGCGAAGCCATGGGCTGCACACGGAAGAAGGGGCAGACCTGTGGGCCGCCTGTGTGGAAGCGGGGCTTGACCGTGAGGTGGCCACGCCGGAGACGCTGGCCGCGCTGGCCGATACCTTCCGCGCTGTGGATGCGGAGGGGCGCGGGGTGCTGCTGACGGTAGACCATGCGGGGGTGGGCGAGCGCCCGGACACGCGCGCCGCCGGATGGATAAAGGCGCTGCATGCAGATGGCGGGAAGCTGTGGGCGTGGATTGAGTTGACGCCATACGGCCACGGGCTGGTGGATAGCGCCGAATTTGCATTTTTCTCCACGGAGTACGATTACCGCGATTTTAAGCGGACGGAAGCGGGAGCCGAGCCACAGAGGCTGGCAGGCTGCACGCTGACGAACGGGCCGCGCCACCCGGCGCAGACGCCCTGCACGAACATGAAGACCTTGCAGGCCCGTGCCTGCGCAACCCAAGACAATAAGAACATGAACACCGACACGGAAGAGAAGAAGACCCCGGCCACGAACACGGAGCCGGAGGACACCCCCGCCGCCGCTAACAGCTCCGGCGTGGCAAGCAAGGGCGAAGAGCCCGCAACGAACGGTGACACCCCCGCCAAGGAGGAAGCCACCAACACCGGCACGGAGCCCGCCAAGGAACCTGCCGCCACGAATGACGATGACCTGCAGCCCGGTGATGACCTTACCGCCACCATTGTGGCGGTGGCTGAATTGCTGGGCCTGCCTGACAGCGCCAAGCCTGCTGACCTGCTGGACGCCGTGAAGACTCTTCAGCGCAGCAATGAGGAACTGCGCGCGGCTCTTGCAGAGGCAAACAAGAATGCGAGCATGAGCGGCGGCACGGCTGCCAGCTCTGTGCGCTACCCGCACCTGCGCGCCCTGAATCACGGCACCCGCAAGGCCACGGCCCTGACCGGTGCCACGCCTAACCGCGAAGTAACGGTGAGCGTGGGACACGGCACCCGCGCTGTGAATTGCCAGGATAAGGCGCGAGTGGATTACTGCACCAATGCCGTGACCACGGCAGAGCGAGCGCTGGGCCGCGCGCTGACCCCCGCCGAATATGGCCGCACCTGGGCTAAGGCCAACTCAGATTATACCCAGGGCGTGAACCGCTAACCCAAACAAGAAACAACACAAGACACATGATTACGAATCATACCCCCGCAATCCGTGCCCCGTATGCCGCCGCGCTGAAGTCTCAGCCGCACATTCATGAGGGCAAGCTGGGCAAGCTGAACGCCGCCGGCGAGATTGAGCTTGCCACTTCCGCTGATGATGCTTTCGGCATTATCAGCGACCCTGACAGCCTGGCCACCGCTGTGGCTGGGAACGCTACCAGCGCCACGCTGGTGCACCGCAAGTTCCCTGGTATTATCCAGGTGAATGTGGGCGCCACGGGTGCTGCCATCACCCCCGGCACCAAGCTGGTGTACGGCACCGGCGGTGTGCTGACTACCGGGACGGGCACGGCTGTGGCCGTGGCTGTGGAGTCTGCCCCTGCCGGTCAGGCTGGCCAGATGGTGAATGCTATTCTGCTCTAACCCCTAACCCAGAAAGAAAGATATGTCCGCACTGAATCAGTTTAATTACCCGATTTATAATTACGCCGTGGGATGGTTTAACCGCCAGGCCCCGAATCCGCTCGACTTTATTGCCCCCCACCTGCCTGTGGAGGGTGAGGCTGGCTCTATTAACTTCTACCCGCAGGGCTACGCTTTTCGCCAGGTAGACACGCGCCGCGCGCCGTATACTGAAGCGCGCATCGTGGATGTGATGGCCAAACCCATTCCGTACCTGCTGGAAGACCATAGCCTGCGCATTGGCGTGGATGATGGAGAAATTAAGCCGGGAGCCGGCAGCAAGCAGGAATCCGCAGACCAGATTGCACTTACCAAGACGGGCACGCTGCTGTCTACTTGGCGCACCTCTGCCATTGCCCAGGGGCTTGACTACTTCCGCAAGAATGTGGCCGCTGCTGATGGCAAGGGCGCGTGGAGCGGGGTAGATGCTGAGCCAATCGAGGAGCTTCTCGATATGCTTGAAGAATATGAGGCCACCAATGGCGTGCTGCCCAATCGCTTCCTGTTCAGCACGGCGGCCTGGAACACGCTGTGCAAGAATGCCGCCGTGCTTGACCTTGTTGCTTACAATAATGCCAAGACGCTCACACCTGAGCTGCTCTTTAAGCTGCTGCACCTGACTGGTGAGGGCCAGGCGGCGCCGAAGTTCCTCAAGGCCACTGTGCCTGTGGGTGTACACCGTCCCGGTGCCGAGGTGCCCTTCAAGGGCAGCAATGCCCTGGGCTCTGATGTGTGGCTCACCTATGTGGACGAAGGCCAGCAGATTGGCGATATGTGCGGCATGCGCCAGCTTCACGCCGGTGGCGAGAGCCCGGTGGAGCATGTGGAAAGCTACTACGAACGCGGGAAGAAGACTACTTTCTACGAAGTGGGCTTGCACCGCGCTTATGCCGTGACCGCCCCGTCCTGCAATATCCGTCTTTCTATTTCCTGACGCCATGGCCACGAAGAAAGAGAGCCCGAAGGCCGCACCGGTTGAACAGCCCGAAGCTGTGCAGCCGGTAGCGGGGAAGCCCACCACTGAGCAGGTGACGGCGATTGCCTGCGCCTTGCTGCAATCTCCCGGCTATTCTCTGAAGCTGCGGGATGAGCAGCACCAGGAGCGCCTGGTAAATGTCGCCATGCAGATTGCTGAGAAAATCAACACCGCTGTAAACGCATGAAGTACTGGCTACCGCTGACTGTGCAAGACCTTTCCGCCGTGTTCGCCACGGCTGAGCTGGACGAACTCACGCGCCCGGAATGCCTGCCGTATGTGGACGACACGCTGGCAGACATTGTGGCCATGGTGCGGGAAGCGGTCGCCACGAACAAGGCCAACAGGCTGGGAAGCGACCCGCTGAGCATACCACGCAGTCTGCGCCCCGCCGCCCTGGATATTGCCGCGCTGCGGCTGCTGAAGCGCTTTGCCCTGACGGTGACGGATGAGCGCAAGGCGGCAGCGACCGCAGCAGAGGCAAGGCTGGAAGCGGTGCGGAAGGCAGAGGCACCGGTGCTGGATGAGGCGGGCAACCTGCCGCAGCAGCCCGGCAATGTGCCGGCGATGGTAGCGCCGAACCCGGCCTACGGTAATGACGGCATAGGCTGGTACCCCACACCCACCCACTGACGCCATGGAGAACTTACCCGAAGCTCCCGAATACAAGCTGGCGGCGCACCTGATTGCAGAGCTGCGCCGGGATGCGGTGCTCTCACCGTATGTGTACCCCCACCCCTGGGACAGAGACGAACAGGCACAGGCACTGGCCATGGCTGCCGGCCAATACAGCGGCGCGGTGGCGGTGGTGCCGCAGCTACCTGCGCCGAATACGGATGACCCGGAAGGGCGAGCGGGGACGCTGCGCGCCCGCGTGGCCGTGGCTATTCTCTGCACGCAGAATGTGCCGGGTGGCCAGACGGGGCGGCGGGTGGCGGGCCTGCTGCACAAGTGCCTGAATGCAGTGCTGCGCTGGGATATGGCAGAAGCGGGCATTCCTTACACACTGCCGAAGATTGACAGCATCAGCGAGCTGGATTTGAGCGCGATGCCGAAGCTGGCCAACCTGAGCGGTGTGCTGATACAAGCCTCCATTATTTACAACTACAAGCAACTAATCAAATGAGCACTACAAACACGAACGAAAAGGCCAAGAAGGCCGCAGGCTGGGTGACCGGCCTGCTTACGGGCTGGGGCATACCCGGCACCATTGCGCGCATCCTTGCGGGTGCGATTGTTGGAGCGATTGCCACCGCCGTAGCCCTTACCGGCACCGGCTGCACCGCTAGTTACAAGCAGACCGCAGACGGCGCGGTGGACTACAGCCACAGCCTGACGCTTCCGCTTCCCGTTGAAACCTCTTCCGATAAGTAAGCCATGAGCACGAAGAAGACGAACCCCGAAGGCACGGACAAGCCGGAGCTTGTGCGCGTGAAGATGAAGAAAAAGGCCCATGTGGCCGGGTGCATTGCCGCGCCCGGTGCTGTGCTTAACGTAACGAAGGAGAGCGCCGACCGCCTGGTGGCAGATGGCGTGGCCGTGATTCTTTACTAACCCCCCCCGAACACAGGAACACATGAAGAACTTAGACCGATTAGACGCCGCCACCATCCTGGGTGCGCGCCTCTGGATTGTGACCATCGGCCAGACCATCAGCGGTGGCTCTGGTGAGAATAACAAGGTGAGTGACAGCGTGCTGCCCGAACTGCCGGAGAGCTACGCGAACCCGGGCGATTGGCTGCTGATGGGCAAAATCCGCACGGCCAAGCCGCAGACCGATTACAAGCAGGCAGACGTGGAGGGCGTGGACGATACCGGCGCATACAAGGTATCAGAGATGAAGCTTGCCCAGAAGCGCAAGATTCAATTCACCACGAACGACATCACCCCCGAAGCCATGCAGATGACCTTCGGCCTTACCTCTGCCATTGTGGAGGGTGAGGAGCAAGCCGTCTTTGCTAGCGGTAATGACTCCCTGGAAGTGTGGGCTTGCTATGAGCTGACGGACGCCTACCGCGCGCAGACGGGTATTGCCCGCATTCTGGTGCGTGGTACGCTGAGCCTGCAAAACCCGTTGGAAGCGAAGAGCGACCCGGCGCAGGCCGACTATGAATTGAGCGTGAAGCCGAATGCTCTTGCCATGTTTGTGGCCGGAGTTGCCGCTTGATTAACCTGATGGCAGCGGGGCGGCGCCGCCGTCGCCCTGCTGCCATCCATCCGCAAGACAGACATGCACAAGAACCTGCCCACCGTTGAAGGATTGAAAACCCGCTTTCTGTGCAGCATCAGCGCTGATGAAGGCACAAACACCACGCTTGCCGGCTATGTGAAGGTGGGCGGGGAAAGCCTGCCGATGACTACCGGCGGGGAAAATGAACTTGTAGCGCCTGCCACCCCGGCGGGTGATTATCTTTACGAACTGCGCGCCGGCGGTGCTGTGGTGCTGTGGGGCCATCTCTGCGCCCGCCCTTCTGCATTCCCGCCGGCGGAAGATGCCACGGCCATAGAGGTGGCCACCACCATTACCGGGGAAACTGCCATAGCCGTGAGCATTACCCTGACGGAAGGGCCACAAGGCCCGAAGGGAGACAAAGGCGAGGCCGGCCCGCAGGGGCCGAAGGGAGACAAGGGCGAGCCGCTGACCTATGCCGACCTGACGCCGGAGCAAAAGACGGAGCTTATAGCCCCATTAGGATATGCAGAGGAGGAGGTGGCAACGGAGGGTAGCACGGAGGCAGATTACAACGCCTATGGCTTCGGCTTTGTGATGCCGCGTACCGGCCGCATAAAAGGGCTTACCCTGGAGTGCAGAGACTCCGGCACCGCCACCCCCGAAAATACCCCCGTATGGCTGAAGGTATGGCGCGGTACCACGCTTATCGCCCGTTCCGAAAACTCGCAGCAACACGCTGTCGATGCCGTGCTGGGCTACAGTTTTGCGGAGCCCTTCGAGGTGGCAGAGGGCGAGGAAATAAAAGTATCCTTCCATGCGGAGGAGGGGCTGGCAGAAACCGGCTACTACATGGGGCGGCAGTGCTGTTTCCGCGTGGTGGCCAAAGACCCCGCCGCGCCCGGCGGTATGCTGGGAGACCAAGGCGGCTATGGCTCTGCAACTGATACTACCCAGCGCAGCTGGGTAGCCAAGCACACCTGGCACATGCTGGTGGGCGTGTTCGCCCCGGCTGAGCATGTGGAGGATACCACAGTGCATGTGACAGCGGCGGAGCATGAGGGGCTTGCCGAACTACTGGCAAACAAGGAGGCCTTACTGGCATTACTAAATTAGAAAATCGGAAATAGTCAATCCCCATGAGCGACTTTTTCACAGCACGATTTCGCGCCCAGTACACGCCCGCCAATGATGAGGCACAGCCCTGGGCACTTACCACGCCGGGGCAGTATCTCACCGGCGAGCCGGCTAGGGAATGGAACACGGAGACAAGCACCCACAATCTGGTGGGCTCGCCATACGGGCTGGATGTGCCCGCAGGTAATGCCCGCCTGGTGTTTGACTGGGAAGTCCTGGTGCAGCGCAGCACCGTGGCCAAGTTGGAACGCTACCTCCGCCGCCTGGAAATAGCGCTAAACACACAGCGCGCCGGCAAGCTGGATATGGCCGAAGCCTACCACGCCGGAGCACCCACCCTGCTGACCCGCTGGGATGCGGTGGTGAACAGCTGCACGGTGCGCCGCTGCACATCAGAGGAAGCCCCCGCAGAGCCCGGAGCATGGGGTGCGGTGGTGCTTTCTTTCACTCTTACGAACCCCGAAGAAATTTGACGCCATGCCACAGTACGCAACCGAACACATCAACCGCCGCGAGATAGACACCCGCGCCATGACCACCGCCGAGTGGGATATGATAGACGCGCAGCTCCGTGAAAGAGCCTTTTTTATGGCGGGTGTGGAGAATGCCCGAATCCTGCAAGATTTCAGGAACGCCGCCCGCGCGATAGCAGCCGGGCAACTGACAACAAACGAAGCCCGCAAGCAGCTGCGTGCGGCGCTACGCTCTGCGGGGTACGAACCGGCAGAGGATGAGCGCGGCGGCATTCATGACCTGAGCAGCCGCCGGCGCATGGAGGTGACACTGCAGACCAATGTAGACCTTGCGCGCGGGTGGCAGCAGCGGGAGCAGATGAAGAAAGACAAGAGCCAGCCGGGCTTGCGATTGTACCGCGCACAGGAGGCACGGCAGCCCCGCAACTGGGCAGACCGGTGGCAGCAGGCAGCGGCGGCAGTAGACTGGGAAGGCGTGGCAAAGGGTGGCCAGATGGTGGCGCTGATAGAATCCCCCATCTGGGTGGAGCTTTCGCGCTTCGGGCAACCGTACCCGCCGTTCGACTTCGGCAGCAAGATGCGAGTGCGTGCGGTGCCTTATGAGGAATGCGAGAAGCTGGGGCTTGTGCCAGGGGAGAAGAGCGACCGCTTGACGGTGGAAGCAGAGGAGAAGAAGCAGCCCGAAGAAGAATCACCGGAGCAAGCGGAGGAAATAGAAGTGGCCACACCGGAGCTGAGTGCTGAACGCCTGGAAGACGCGCTGGCGAACATTGGCACAAAAGCCCGCCGAAAGCTGACGGAAGCAGCGCGCACCTCTCTGAATGACCATCTGGAAGCAGATGTGAGCCACCTGGATGACAAGGTGGTGGAGGCCATACGTGAGCAAATGGGTGGGCTAGTGGAAGTGAGGGACGGCAAGATTATGAGCACAGACCTGAACGGCACGCGCCCCTACACCCCGCAGGAGCTTGCGGATATCTGGAAAAAGGGGTTGCCGGAGTGGGTGACGGAAGAGCAACCGAGTGGCGGTCGTTTCACCAATTTGCAAAAAGAAGCGCTTGAACAATGGATTAACAATAGCAAGCAGTTTGATAACAATGGGAAGATAAGCCCCTCACTTCGGCAGGCTATGCAGAATCTATTGGAGAGAATGAAGACGCAGGAATCGAAGGAAACACTATACCGGGGCTTGAGTTTCGACAGCCGGGAAACATGGGAAGGCCTGCGCACCACGTGCCGCGAAGCCGGCGGCGTATACTCACCGCTGCCCAAAAAGATGGCCGATTCCTTCGGCACAAAGCACAACGCGGAGAAGTACGCGGGCGGTGCTAATTACAGGGAAAAGAAGCCGGAGCAGTACCAGGCGATTCTCATTCTCAAGAAACACAGGAGCGGCAAAGACCTGCGCCCGCTTTATGATACCATCACAACCGTGCAGCAGAATCAGGGCGAGCCAATGAAGTTGGAAGGCGAGGTGCTTTTCATGAAGGGCACGCGCTTCCGCGTGGAGAGCGTGCAACGCGAAGTAAAAAAAGAAAACGGCGTCACGATACACCGCGACACCTACGAACTGGAAGAGATATGACTAAGAAGTCAGCGAACAAGACCGGGCCCCTTTTTAGGCCTGCGCGGCTGCTTGTAGTCAGCCTGGCGCTCAGGCTCATGGCTGCGGCGTTCGGCTTCCATTTCACGTTGCCACCATGCAGTCGTGTGAATACGCTTCGCGCGTGCCATCTCAGCCGGGGGCTGGTGGAGCGTTCGCTTGTTCGACTTGGCGGGGCGTGCCTTCATGCCCTGAGTGTAGCATAGCAAATGAATAAAGCAAGTACAAAGATGATAAAGCTGACTTTCAAAGTAAACGGATTAAAGACCCTGGGCGATTTACCGCCGCAGGGGCGTGCGGATGTGTTGAACGCAGCGGCGGGGCGTGTGCGCTCTGTGGTAGAAGAACACTTTGACAGCTTACCCTCCCGCCGATTCTGGAAAGAAGCGGCGGACGATGTGGTGGTGGCCCCGCAATGGACTACCAGAGAGGGCAAGGGGGAGACGGTGCGCACGCGCGTGGAGATACGCAAGCGCGGTGTGGCCCTACGCTACTATGGCGGCAAGGTAAAGGCTCGCGGAAATATCAGCGAGCTGACCGGCAAGCCTACCAAAAGCATTTTGATACCCGGCAAAGAGCTGCGGGCTAATGGCGGCGACTTGTTCGACATTGTGGGCGACCCGCAGCGGGTGCATGTGGTGAAGACAAAGGCGGGGCGTGTGCTGCTGGTGGAAGAGATGGGCAAGGATGCGCCGGTGCGCGTGCTTGGCCAGCTAGTAAAGAGCACCACACACAAGCCGAATAAGAAGGTAATGCCCACGCGTGAGAAAATGGAGACAGCCGCACGGAAAGGGGCGGAGCATATTCTGCGCCGCCTGGATATTCAACCGAAAAACTAAAGACCATGGCAGAAAAATCATTTGATATGGAGATAGGGCTGGGGATGGCTTACGACCCCAGCGGAGCAGCGGCAGCCAATGCAGACATAGACAAATTAAAACAGAATGCGGCATCGGTGCCGCAGTCCGGCGGCAGCCCTGCCGCACCTTCGCCGCAGGGAGGCGGCAAGGTAGACACCAGCGGGGAGGAATCATTGGCCAAGGCGCGGGAGAATACCACCGCCGCCACCGGCAAGGCTGCCGAAGCAAGCAAGGAATTGACCGCCGCCCGCACCGATGGGCAGAAAGCTACCAGCACGGCGGCCACGGTAGAGAAGACGCTAGCCACCGAACGCACGGCCACCGCCGATGCCACCACCACCGCTGCCGATGCTGAGCAAAAAGCAGCTGCCGAAGTCACCGCCGCCGCGCAGCAAAAGCAGCAGGCAAGCGCCCAGAATACGGAGTCGCTGAGCAAGGAACAGCAGGAAATAGAAGCACTCAAGGCGCAGATGGCACTTGAAGCCAAGGGGCGTGCCGGGCTCATTAAGGAGCTGGAACGGCTGGGCAAGGCACGCGCACGCGCCGCCAAGGCGGGTGACGTGCAGGCATTCAAGCAGCTGGAAGCCCAGATGACAAAGACCCGAGCGGCGTTTGAGAGCATGAATCAGGGCCTTGAGATTTCCCGCCTGGGCATGATGGGGCAAATGCAGGTGGCCATGGGTGCCATGGGCGCCATTCAGTCCCTGGGCAATGAGGTGAAAAGCGGCAGCGTCTCCCTGATGGGCATGGCCAACGCGGTGTACGCTCTAGGCGCAGCCATCAAGGCTGGCATGGGCCCGGTGGGATGGATTCTGATGGCCATTCAAGGGCTGAGCATGGCGTGGGATTATTACAGCGACAAGCAGGAAGAAGCGGCCAAGGCAGAAAAGGAACGCATGGAGGCTGAGCATGAGGCCATGATGAAGCACTTTGAAGAAGTGCGGAAGTTTGCCGCCATGGATAGAGACAACACGCTCGCCCGCTGGCAAAAGGACTTTGACGACATCCAGAAGGACTGGGAAACATTTTCACAGCAGGAACTCGCCGCGCAGCGCACCGCCGATGTGCAGGCCGCTGCCGCAGAGGAACGCCGCCGCATTGCCGCGCAGTCTGCCTATGATGCCGAACTGGCCCGCATAGAGCTAGCCAAGACCATGGGAGAGATTAGCGAAGCCGAAGCCATCAAGCGCAAGGCTGCTGCTGAAGAGGTGAAGGCCGCAGAGATTCAAGCCATAGATGAAGCCGAAGCCCACCGCACCAATGCAGCCCACCGCGATGCCAAGTACCGGGCACAGAGAGAAGCAGAGGAAACAGCCCAAGCGCTAGAAGAAAAGTTCGGGGATTTTGAAGACATCCTCCGCGTGGATATGCCCACCAATGAGGAATGGGAAGCGCTGCAAATAAAGCTTAATGAAGGAATCGGCAGCATGGAAGACCGCGTGCAGAGCCGCTACATTCATGACAAAATCCGCGAGCTGAAGCAGATGCTTGAAGCCATGGGAATAGCCTGGCAAGGCACCGATGCTGAGCTCATAAAATGGGTGAACAGTATGCGGGAAGCCCGCGAAGCCGGGGAGCAGCGCGTGCGCGAACTGAAGGCCATTGCCCAGGAGGAAAGCACTGCCGCCCAGGAAGTGAAGCTGGCCAATGAAAACCGCAGACAGCAGGCACAGGCCGAAAAAGAGCAACGGGAAGCCACCCGCAAGCTGGAAGAAGCACGGCTGCAAAAACAGCAGGAGGCCAACAGGCTGACGGAAGAATGGCAGACCGTGCAGCGCGGCACGCTGGCAGAGCAAGCCGCATGGCTGGAACAGACAGCGGCCAGCTTTGCCGAAGGTAGCGCAGAGGCGAAGCGATGGACTGAAGCCTTGCGCGGTGTGAAGCTGCGGCAGGTAAATGAAGAGCTGAACAGCTTAGGCGAGACATTCAAGGTGACGGGCAACTACGCCACCAAGGATAACCGAACGCAAGCGCAGATTTTTGCCGCAGATGAGCAAGCACTCCGGCAACGCCGTGAAGCGCTGGAACGCCTGAAGGCTGCCCCGGATGTGGATGCTGCCACGCTCAAGGCTATCAATGCCAAGATTAAGGAAACCGACCGGCAGATGCGCGGGCTGCGGCAGAGCATGGGCGAAGCGGCAGCCGCTGCCCAGCGCTCTGTGGCCAATCTGAAACCGCTGGGACAACGGGCAGCGCGCGGCAGTGGTGTGGGTGCGCAGCATGCGCTTGAACGCGTGGAAAAGGCGTATGTGAAGCTGGCCAGACAAGCCGAAAGGCAGGCAAGCCGTGGCGATACCAAAGGAATGGAGCGCACCATAGCGGCCATGCGGCGCAATGCAGCCCAGCAAGAAAGGCTTACCGGGTACACCGGCAGAGCCGCAGGGCGCATGCGTAGCGTGGAAGCGAACCTGCAGAGCATAGCCAAGGGCACCGCCGCGCAAGACCGTGGACTCACCGCCCAGCAGCGGCAGCAAAACAGGGTGCTACAATCTCTGGGCATGCAGCGCCGCTACAATGTCCGGCAGGAAAAGGCAACCGGCAAAGCCGCCGCCGCAAAGGAAAAGGAAGCGAAGGCGAACGAACGCAACGCCCGGCAAGCCACACGCGACACGCAGAGGGCGAAGCCGAAGACCCAGGCGCGACAAATTCAGGAGCTCACCAATAAACTGCAAGAGGCAAACAAGAGTCTTGCCGAACAAAAGGCCGAAGTGCTCCGCCTGAATGGCTCCATCAATCAGCTGGCCAACATTGCAAGGGAAGGAGTGGCCGCCGCCAGGAGCTGTGCAGAGGCCGCCGCCGGGCAGATTGCCGGATTAAAGAATGAGATAAAAGAATTGAAGCGCGCCATTCAACGCTTGCGCAAAAAGTGATTGAGCCATGATTTTACACTCTGAAGAACTCTACAAGCTGGCCAACATAGACAGCGCCACCCTGGAAGAGAATGCCACCGGGGAAGGTGTGCTGAATCTGTCTTTCTCCGGCTTCGGGCCCGAATGGCTGAAGTATATGCAGCCGGTGACGCTCTACCACAAGGGGAAAGTGCTCTTCCATGGCAAGCTTACCAGTTTGTCGCGCACGAATGATGGCGGGGCTGTCACCAGCTCTGCGGTGATTAACAATTTTATGTGGCTGCTGGATAGGCAGACACTTGGCCAACAGGTGGCAGAGATTGAAGCCGCCGCCAAGGAAAGCCAAAACGGCAGCGGGGTGGATGTTTCCCGCTCGCTGAAGTTCACCGCCGGCCAGATAGGTAAGAGCACGGCACGTGGCGGCTCCGGCGTGACATGGGAAAGCGTCACCGGCTCCATGGGTGTGACCTCTGAGGGATGGACGGCGGAGGGCACCACCGGCACGACCGGGGGCGGCACTCTCACCGTAAAGGCCAGCAGCAGCGTGAGCGGGCGCGCCGTATGGGCGGTGACAGACAAGCTTATCACCACGGCCAGTGCTCTGGTGAAGCTGCGCGAACGCGCCGCAGATGTGCAATATATCATAGACTACGAAGCCGGCACTTGCACGGCCATGTCCATTGGCGATATGCCCACCCGGACATGGGACACCACCGCGCGCGGCATTGTAAGCATCAGCGACATCAGCCCGCAATATGAGGCTTGCGTCACCGGCGTGGCCGTGGTATGGACTAGTGACGAAGGCCGGGTGGAAGTTCATGCTTACCCGCCCGGCCTGGATATGGCACAAGATGGCGTCAAGGTGTTTTCCCTGACCGGTGCTTACTATGTGGAGAGCTGGGACGCAGTGGCACGGGACTACTACAAGGCGGCCAATGTGCTGCAATGGGGTGGCAGCATCACCGTGCTGCAAAGTCACGTTGACGCCAGCCCGCTGGGCAGCAAGCTGAATCTGATAGGCCCCGGCACGCATGAAAGCTGGAACACCATGGAGGCCGTGGTGACGCAGTGCAGCTGGGACTTTATGGAGCGCACCCTCACGGTGACGCTGGGCAGAGACTTTGCAGACCCCGAATTTGCAGATGCCCAGGAAACCGAAGACGGCGGCGAAGAAGAAGAGCTTGCCACCACGTTTGACGATTGGCCAGACGATTGGCCAGACACCACGGAGGAAGGCGGAGACGATTTCCCGGATACCACCATAGAGGAAATTCCAACGGGGGAAACATGGAACCCGGACACATGGCCTGAGTACACCGACAGTGGCACGGGTACCGGCACCGGAACAGGCACAGGAACCGGGACGGGAACACTGGGTACCGGCACCGGGACAGGCACGCAAGGCACCACCGGCACGCAAGGCACCACCGGCACCACCGGCACGCAAGGCACCAATCCCGGGATGCTGGACACGCAAGAGACATCCGGCACGACTTGCGATTGTGCAGACAAATGGGCAGAGCTTGAAAAATGGAAAAAAGACATAGAAGACCGCCTCGCCGCGTTGGAAAATGCCACAGGCACCAGCGGTTGCAACTGTGAATGCGCCGGGCTGCTTGAAGCCATCCAGCAGGCGGTGAATGCCGCCGCAGCAGGGGTGAGCCTTACGGCCACCATATCCGCACCGGTGATGACTACAGAGACGGGCGACCTGACGGCTACGGCTTCGGCCAGTGCCGCCGGAGGCTCCGGTAATTCCTCTATCGATTTCCACTACTGACATGGCTTGCAAGTGTGACAGAGCGGCCATCATAGCCGCAAGTGTAGAGCTGTTCCATGCCACCATGGCCAGCCTTTACAACGGGCTCACGGTACAGGTTAACGGCTCTGACGGCTGGTGGACAGGGCACAGGACAAGTGAGTGGGATGCCGCCGTGAACTTGTACAAGTGGAGTGGTGAACGATACGTGGGCACAGGCTCGACCGCTGTTTACAGCTACGCTAAAGGAGCCATATCTGTGGTGATTAGCTACAATCTGGAAAACAAGGGAACATGGACAGATATTTACGGATGACAGCAGCACAATGAAAGTACATCAAATATGGATAAGTGGGGATATGTCGCCACGCTTCAGGGCTTGGACAGACACGGCAAAAGCATGGGCTCAAGAAATGGGAGCCGATTACAAGCTATGGACATGGTCAGACCTGCTGGCAGAGTTCGGGAAAGAGCCGGAGGCGGAAACGCTAAGCCGCTGCATGGAGACGCTGCCAACGGCTACGGCTTACACCTTTGCAGCCGATTATTACCGCTTACGTATCATTGCTGAATATGGCGGCATTTACCTAGACACTGATGCGCGCTGCCAGCACACTATATGCCCACCGGAAAGCCCGGGCTTGTATGTGGGGGCGGAGCGTTTTGACCCTTCTTTGCCCTCTACATGGCTTTTGTGGGCGCACGGGGAGCAAGGCATCGCTGCCGCCCGCATGGTGTTGCACGAAGCCCGCAAGCTTTTTGCGGAGTTGCTGCCACATGGCGCTGCCGATGTGCCGCAGCGATTCATTGCCATGGCACGCCGTGACCGCGCAGGCGGTGGCCTTGCTGCTAACGGCCTGGGCCCGGTAGTATTTCGCCGTAGCATCATGCCTGTGGTGATGGCGGCAGGGTATAAGGTGGCCATGTTGCCGCCGGAAATAGCAAGCGGACGGAACGAAGGTGCAGCCCTGAAGCATTGCAACGCCGGCTCATGGCTGGAAAGAGGTGCAGACTGGAACGCCCGCGCGGCCAGAGCCGCAGAGCTGTCCACGGAGCAGCCTCCGGCAGAGGATGTGCCGGAATGGCAACGGCCACAGAGCCGCCGCCAAATGCCGCAGGCTATAAAGCGGCGCATGATGGAGCCTAAGCTTGCAGAATCGGCACTCGAAGACGGGCTAAACATACCGGCAGGCACGCGCCGCATTGTAATTTTTAGCAACGTAACGCGCAATTTTGACCCACGCGCGCTGCCATTAAGAGCGGGCGACCATTGCATCCATATCAATAGGGCGCGACAGTTTTTCAAGGTGGCAGATACCCCGGGCGTGACGCACGCGCTAGTAGTACGCAAGGGGACGGACAAGCAATTCAAGCGGGTTAAATGGTATGACCCGCCCACCAGTGAGGGCTTTTTGCAGGTGCTCCACATTGCAGATGTGCCGATGCGCAAGCGGCGTCCCTGGTGGCGGGAGTATTGCCAACGCAATGCCCGGCGCTGCCCCACAAGTGGCTTTATATGCTGGCATCTGGCACGGGAAGCAGCACCCACGGTGCCCGTGGTATTGGCCGGATTTGCGCCGGGTGAAAAGTTCGGCACCCCTCAATGGCGTGGCCATGCCTGGGAATATGAAGCCCAGACCTATGCGCGCGCGGGTGCTGAAATAGTAAGGCCTGACTCTGCCGGAATGGCTGGCAATCTGCCCCGCATTAAATATCTTGTAATGGTATGCACTGGCATGCAGCACGAAGCCCGCCGCAATGCGGTGCGCGCGACATGGGCAAAGAATGTGCCAGAGGGCGTGGCTGTGCGCTTTTACTGTGGCGCAAAGGATGCTCCGCATGCAGCAGACGAAGACAGCCCGGACATGGTACGCTTGCCCGGCATATCGCATGCCCAGGGGGCGCTGCCTGCTGCACATATTGAGATGATGCGCTGGGCTCTGAAAAATTACGATTTCAGCTATCTATTCAAGTGCGATGATGACACCTTCACCGCGTTGGATAGATTGGCCAGCTACACGCCACCACAGAGCGCGGCCATGATTGGCAACCCTGACCCGGTAAAAAACGCTGTGGCGCTTTCCGGAGGCGCGGGCTACATCATTCACCGTGGATGGGTGGAGCGGCTGGTGTTTAATCCAGGGTCACAGCCGTGGAAAATAGATGATGTGTATATATCGCAAGAGGTGCAGCGCCTGGGTGGTGTGCTGATGCCGGAACGAAGATTTTACCACCCGCATGACAAGGTGCCGGCTCCGGGTAACAGGCAGATAACAGCTCACTGGTGCAAGCCGGCGGATATGTGGGCAATCATGGAAGGATTGACAAAATGAAACTATACCACGCAGATGCTTTTGAGGTGCTGCCGCAGTTAGAGGCGGGCAGCTTTGACGCAGTAATAGCAGACCCGCCATATAGCAGCGGGGGCAAGGGCATGGCCAGGAAACAGGGAAAGACGAACGGGGAAAAGTATTTTTCCACCGTGGCCACAGATTTTGACGATGGCACCCGCGACCAATTAAGCCACCACCTGTGGACTTGCGATTGGCTCCGGATGTGCTACCGCTTGCTGAAGCCCGGCGGCTGGTGCATGGTGTTCACAGATTGGCGCCAGCTGCCCCTCACATGCAACGCCATGCAGTGCGCCGGCTACATGTGGCAAGGTGTGAACATCTGGCACAAGCCAAACGGCTTGCCACAGCTGGGCAGATTCTTCCGGGCTGATGAGTTCATCGTGATAGGCACGAAGGGCGAGCCGCCCGGCGGGCAAAAGCTCATTGGCACGGGAGCACGCACCTACGCCCAGATGTGGGAAGGCATGCTCAGCCCGAAGGAACGCTATCACGCCACGGCCAAGCCCCTGGGCCTGATGCGCCATCTGATGCAGGTAGTGCCCCCGGGTGGTAAAGTGCTTGACCCGTTCGCTGGTGGTGGTGCCACCCTGGTGGCAGCCCACCAGATGGGGCTGGATGCCGTGGGCATAGAGAAGACGGAAGCCAATTACAAGACGGCAGCGGCACGCATTGCAGAGCTGCTACCCAGCCCCCTGATATAACCCAGCGGGGTGCCTGCCGTACCCCCGCCGCCCCACCGCCGCACCCCGGCTGTACCCCTGCCGGGTGGGGTGGTATTCCTCACTTATTCAACAAATCCTCCGCACTTCCGGCGGCGCGATACATGGCAGAAATGCTCCTTGCTGCCGGGGCTCATGTCAATGCTGAGGATGAACGCGGCCGCACTCCTCTGGATTGGGCTTTAGCACACCCGTACCAGCACAGGATTCAGAAACAACACATTGCCACGCTGATGCGAGCAGGCGGCAAAAAGGGCTGCGGGCAGAGGGACAACGCATAGGGAAACCCGCTGTTATGCACGTGCTTGCCGTGTACCAATGACAATAATTGTCCCCCTAACTTCGTTCTCTTATTTTCCGAACACAACGTCAGCTGCGGCCCTGCGGATATCTTCCTCTGTAATGGATTCTTCATTGAGCGATGGGAGGCCGTTGTCCGGCGTGGTATTTTCCCACCAGCCGGCCAGGCAGCCGAGGGTCAGGAGTTCCGCAAAGCCATGACAGTTTTTCAACAGTTTCAGCAGCTCCGGGGCTTCGTGAAACTGCGTCCACACATCATCATCTGCGCGGACAAGACGAGCCATCAGCCGGAGCAGCTTCTCCGGCTTGTAGGGGCGCGGTGTGGTGTATTCCACCTCCGCAGCCCAGAAGCCCACATCTTTCCGATGCCGCAAGCGATTCCATAAAGTGGGCTTATGAGGCGTGTGTACCCTTACAATCCGTTGGCAGAGACCATTGGAATACAAGCTGCTGCCGGGGGCTTCCTGCAGGAAATCGGCATCACGTTCAGGAAGCTCGGCAGGGTTGCAGATAAGCCGGGGGATTTCATCCTCCCCCACCAGAAGCAGGGGGAAAGAAAGTTGCAGTTCCCGGCAGTACGGGCCACGCGGCGTAGTGACTTTGGGTGCGTTCCGCAGACCGAACAGAAAGTCCAACAAGGGAGTGATGATAAGATTGGGAACAGAGCCATAGTCTATCAGGAAACCTGCCAGCGCCACAGCAGCGGCAACACCGGGGTGCCCTGCCCATGCCGCCACAGGTTTCAGTATCGGAACAAAGTATTCGGGAAGAGCACAGCCAAGAATGCCGATGCCCGAGGTGAGCAACAAACCGCCCAGAAAGGGAGCGATGCATGTCTCTGCCTTACTGCGCGGATTCTGCCATTTCTCCCACACCCAGATGCTGATATTGGCCCAGTTGAGCAGAGCAATCAGCAACCCCGGAATGAGGAAAAGACAGGCAAAGCAGATGATGAAAACAGTTCCCATATCGTTAATGAATGCGTTTAGTGTCGGATAGATAATGTGATGCAGGATTCTCTTGAGTTGCCATACGCTTGCGCCACGGCAAATGGCAGCAGAAATACAAGACGGCGATAGATATCAGCACTCCGCAGCATAATGCACCCAATGCGGCAAGCAGGCATTGCATATACCCTGCGTAGAGATACTCTGCCGGACGGGAATCGAGCAGCATATGTGCCCACCACCCACAGGCAACAAAAGGCAGGAGGGACAAACAATAGCGCGTTCCCCCACGGGATACCCCCGCTGCCCGCATGCGCCGGATGATAACATAAGCACACAGCACCCACCATACTAAATACACGGAGCATACGACGACAATCGCTGCCATGGCGGCAAAAAGGTTGGCGCGCTCAACAGCGCCCCGAACAACAGTAGATAACGCTGCCGCATCATCCGTGAGTGCCGCATACTCCCCGTGATAGGGCAAGCCGCTGTTGAAGGCGACAACAAAAAGGCAAACAGCCAACACCAGCAAGGCTCCTATACTAATCAGAGCCACAGGACGTTTTTTCATGGTTACCATCCGTACTTGAAGCACCGAAATGCATCCTTAGCTTCATTCCGATTCACGGCTGCAGCAACTCTTTCAACGCCGGGAACACCGCAAAAAACGGTTGCAGAGCTTTCATAACGGAAGGAGGGCGATTCCCGACGGACAATTGCGGATAAGGGTCTTCGCCGTGAAATCGCAAATCCTCCAACGCGGTACGGAAAATGAGAGCTAATCGATTGACTCTCCAAATTTCCCCTTCTCCTTTTGCCGTAAAATAGGCAAGCACCTGCTCCTGTTCTCTCAGAAGCTCGATGACTTGTGCTTCATTCTCAGCGGATGCCGCCGCACAAAAATCTTTGTAAAACTGAAGTGCCGTTTTATAATCCCGGCACAGTTGTTCATCACACCAGGCGGCGGGATAAGTCAGCACCTGCTCACCACCCACCAGTTGCACAAGCTCGCGCAGCAGGGATTCCACCTCGGGAGATACCCTCTTCTTGCCGCTCAATACCTGCTGCAGAAGCCTGGCAGAGTGCGATAAATCCCACAAACCCACATCAAACGGAGCCTCAACCTCTATACCGAATTCACCCAAATACATCCCATACAACCATTGGCCTTGCCACAGCACGGCATCAGCCAGCAGGACAAGCTCTTTCACCTGCTCCGGGGGCAGGGCACGCAGCATCTCGCAGCAGGGGCGGATGGAGTCCATGCTCTTTCGTACGATGGCAATCAACTCTGCATCGCCTGATTCTACAAGATTTTCCAGCTGATTGCTTTCAGGAAAACGGGTAAATGCGAGCAAAACATCGGTTGCCCGGTCGCTCAGTTTGTTTTGCACAGCAGGAGCCTGGACAAGTGTCAGTTCCGGCGGAAGCTCTTCTGCTGCCCGGCATGGCTCAAGAACACACGCCGCAGCGAACATCAGGGAAAAAAGGGAACGCAGATTCATAGCGGAAAAATGATTGTAGTCGTTACACCGAGGATTATACTCCTATTCCTGCATGTGGCAAGTAAAGATTGTGCGCACTCAACGGACTGTCGGGTTCAGACGGCAGCAGCATTATGTCAGAATAATTCTAAAAAATGGAATAAAGCTCAAGTCTGCGCTTGCGTCGGTGGGGGGAATCATGTACAATACCCGCGTGGCGGGAAACTGACTTTCCACTACAAAAAATAACAACACAAGCCACACAGAATCAATAAGATGATCAAGGTAGCCATCGTAGGATACGGAAATATCGGCAAGTACTCAGTGGACGCTCTGCGTGCCGCACCCGATATGGAATTAGCAGGCATTGTACGCCGCGCCGGCAGCGCCCCTGTCCATGGGATTAAAACGGTGACGAATATCGACGAGCTCGGGAAAGTGGACGTGGCACTCCTCTGCACGCCGACCCGCAGTGTTGAGGAAACGGCACTTCCTTTGCTGGCCAAGGGTATCAACACCGTTGACAGCTATGATATTCACGGCGGGATTGTTGATTTGCGCCGTTCGCTGGGCGCACAGGCCAAGGCCAACAATGCCGTGGCAGTCATTTCCGCCGGCTGGGATCCGGGTTCCGACTCCGTGATGCGCACGATGATGCTGGCTATGGCACCCAAGGGTATCACCTACACGAACTTCGGACCGGGCATGAGTATGGGTCACAGCGTGGTGGCTCGCTCCAAGGCCGGAGTGAAGGATGCCCTCTCGCTCACCATCCCGACCGGTTCCGGCGTACACCGCCGCATGGTCTATGTGCAGCTGGAAGATGGCGCAGACTTTGCCGAAGTGGAAGCCGCCATCAAGGCAGACGATTATTTCTGCCACGATGAGACGCACGTGAAGCAGGTGCCGGACATCGATTCCCTGCGCGACATGGGACACGGTGTCTACATGGAGCGCAAGGGTGTCTCCGGAACGACGCAGAATCAGATATTCAAGTTCGAGATGCGTATCAACAATCCTGCGCTGACGGCACAGGTGATGGTGGCCGCAGCCCGTGCCAGCATGCGCCTCGCCTCCGGTTGCTATACTCTGCCGGAGATTCCGCCCATGGACTTCTGTCCCGGCGACCGCGAAACCCTCATCGCCCAGCTGGTATAAGTGACCGGGTACGGGGGATAGTCTCCGATTTTTTCCTCGACCGGGGTAGGGGCGGCTCTACCCCGGTCTTTCATCGACACAGGAAAACGTCATTTTCCGCAGAGGAAAATAAGCGATGCAGACAACGGAAAACAGCGTGCGCGGTTTGCGCCGTGCAGCAACGGAGCATAGACCGGGCTCCGGGCGCTTCAGATGCCCGAGCGGGGGAGAGTCTCTGCTTTGCCGGCGAACGTCGGGTACTCATGCCGGCGGGCGGCAGGGGGC
The DNA here is from genome assembly GCA_017409465.1 of Akkermansia sp. Lineage (GTDB taxonomy): Bacteria > Verrucomicrobiota > Verrucomicrobiia > Verrucomicrobiales > Akkermansiaceae > Akkermansia. Next base: position 26,595 of record JAFQSQ010000005.1, read on the forward strand.
GGCTGAGCCGCTGCATCCCTGTGTGCAGCCTCGACGGCGTTTTGTGCTTCGTTTTCTCGGAGTCTGCGCATCGCTGGTGTTGCTGGGCAGTCTCGTCTGGGGCAGTCGTGCCTTTGCCGCCGGAGACAGAGAGTTTCTCCACCTGTGGCTAGTGCCTCTTTTCGGCGTGTACATGCTCCTGATGGTGACCCCGGCTGCGCTGCTGCTACTGATACCGGCACGCACAAAACGCGGCTCACTGCTGCAGCTTATCGGTCTGGTGCTGCCGCTGCTGGTGGCCGGGATGGCGTGTGCGCTCTGCTGGGGCGACCCGACTGATGATGTGAATGCCCTGGCATTGGCTATGGCGACAATCGGGCTGAGCTGGGTGGGCGCGCTTACGTTTCATGTGCCCGGGCTGCTGCTGAATGTTGTCCTGGCAGCCCTGACCAAACGCAAGACCGCATAGGAGACTCGGACTTGATACGACCGCGGCGCTTATCGAGGATGAGGTGAGCGTAGTCCGTTCCGTGCGACCCTGTGTGACCCTTTTCTGTGCCCCCACGCTATCACATACACAGAAGAGACGGTACAAGACAGAAACGCCCTGTAAAGGGGTTACATCCTCTACAGGGCGATATTGACGGTTGATTTGCGTACCGGCTGTGGGACTCGAACCCACACTCTTTCGAACTCGATTTTGAGTCGAGCGCGTCTACCAATTCCGCCAAGCCGGCGTGTTGCGGTGTTGCGTGGGCTATTTAACAGAGAAATGGATGCTGAGTCAAGAAAAAATCCGAATCATGACAGGACAGAGGCGGGAATCTTCTCTGGTTACGCAGTCGGTAGCGGCGATATGATTCTACGATGCCGCTGAACGGTAACTAAATTTGCGACTTCTGTGTGCGGCAGGTACAGCAAGAGGTGAGAGAAAGGAGGAAATGGAGTTTTTATGTCTGTAGCGGATATATATGTAGCGCCACGGCGGTCTTTAGTCAAGTTGTTTTGTGTAATAGACCTGAAAAAATGGATATCGCAAGATAGAAAAATAGGGAAAAAGAAAAAATACGCAATTCGTATATACATGTTCTATGCGCTGGTGACACTCTTGCCTTCTCTGGCAGTCACGATGAGGCGACTTCACGATGTGGGTTATGGTGGCGTGTTTCTGGGAATTTGTACAGTCTGCTGTATGCAATTTATTATAGGCGTCATTGTGGTGATGCTGTACGTCATCAGACCGGGACAACCGGGAGCCAACAAGTTTGGTGAAACTGCGGATGGCCCTGCATAGGATGTGATAGGAAAAGCTCCGATATTCTTTCCTGCCGAATATCGGGGCTTTTTTACACGTCTTCCCACGGGGTGCCGGAGCGTGAGCCGTAGAGCGGGTGCGCCCAGAGGCGGCGGGCAAGCGCGCCGGGGGTGGAAATGCCCAGCAGGAAACGGCGGCGCTGGGTATCGCGGGAGAACTCCGGCAGCTCATTCGAGGCAGGAGCGGGTGCTTCCGGTAGCGGTGGCGGCTCGGGCAGGGAGGCGCTGTCACCGCAGCAGATGCCGCAGTTGCCGCAGGGCGGGATGGCTGTTTCCTCTCCGGTGAAGTAGCGGTGCAGGGCGGTATTGAGGCATTCCTGCCCGGTGAGCATGGACAGCAGGGTGTTGAATCGCTGCAGATTGCCGGCGGTGTGGCGGGCAAAGGTGGCGGAAAGCTCATCGGCGATGGCGCGGGCATCGGCGGGGTGTCCGGTGGAGCGGATGCAGGTAGCGCGGCGGCGGTAGCGGATATCCCACTCCTGGGCAGCGAGGCAGTCATTCAGCTGGTGCATGGCTTCGGCGTAGCTGCAATCCCAGGCCAGAGCGGCATCGGCCACCTCGCCTTCACGGTGCTCGGCCAGCCAGCGGAGTCGGGAGGATTCCGTCGCATCCCGGCCATCCAGAATGGTGCTGAGGGGAAAGAGTGGTTTGGCTTTGTAGAACTGGTAGCCCGTAGACTCCTCGACCACGACCCCGACCTCTTTGAGCCGCTGCAGGACGCGTTGCGGAACATCTTCGGGAACATCGCAGGCGGTGGTCAGTTCCCAGGGGGAGACGACCCGCCACGCCGCAGGCAACAGCCAGCGGACGCAGCGCAGTACGCCCTCGGCATCCGGCTCTGCTGCGAAGATGCGGTTGCGGGCATCGGTGAGGTCTGCTCCGTTGAGCAGGACGAGCGATTGAGCGGGCTGCCCGTCACGCCCGGCGCGACCGGATTCCTGGAGATAGGCTTCCGGCGAGGAAGGGGTACAGTAGTGGATGACGGAGCGTACATCCGGTTTGTCCACGCCCATGCCGAAGGCGATGGTGGCCACGAGGATGCGCAGGCGATTGTGCAGAAAGTCATCCTGAATGCGGGCGCGCAGGTCGGCGGGTTGTCCGGCGTGGTAGCAGGTGGTATCCGGGTACCCGGCGGCGGCGAGGTCGGCGGCGAGTTGCTCGGTTTCCTTGCGACTGCGGCAGTAGATGATGGCGGGCAGGTGCTGCGGCTCTGCCAGATGCGCCAGCAGGGCGGGCGTGCGCTCGGCGCAGCTGAGGGCGCGGCGGGCGATGTTCGGACGCGCCGGGGGCAGGGTGATGCTGTGTTCCGGCAGGATGCGGAAGGCAGTCTGCAGATCACGCTGCACACGCGGGGTGGCAGTGGCGGTGAGCGCCATGGTGCAGAGGAAGGGGAATTGGTGGCGGAAGGCCGGCAGTTGCAGGTAGTCCGGGCGGAAGCTGTGCCCCCATTCGGAGACGCAGTGGGCTTCATCCACCACAAACAACCGTAGTGGCGCTTGCCGCAGGGCGTTTGCCAAATCGCGGTTTTCCAGAGATTCCGGAGCCACGAAGAGCAGCCGGAGTGTTCCCGCTGCGGTGGCTTGCAGCGTTTGCTCCCGTTCCTCTTCTTCCAGCGTGGAGTCGAAACGCGCGACGGGGATGCCGCGGCGGGTGAGCGAGTCGCACTGGTCGCGCATGAGCGCAATGAGCGGCGAAACGACGACGGAGGTCCCCCCCAGCAGGTAGGCTGCGGCCTGGTAGCAGAGGCTTTTGCCGTGTCCCGTGGGCAAGACACCCAACGAGTTCTGCCCGGTCAGCGCCAGCTCCACCAGGCGCTGCTGGCCTGCCCGCAGCTCTGATACCCCGAATGCCGCGAGAACAGCCCCGATTTCTTGCTCTCCGAAATGCATGGCCAGAAGCGGGTTCAGCGCAGGAAGGCGCGGATGTTTTCCAGCCCGGCGGCCGCGGCGGCGCGGCCGATTTCGTACGCGGCCTGGAGATTGTCGGGGTTGCGCTCCACCCGCTCGACGGGCAGTGGCTGCTCCGGGCGGATGACGAGGGCGTGACCGGCGGCTTCCTGCGCAGCGATGTATTCCAGCGTGCGGTTATACATCTCGTGGCGGGTGGCCATGGCTTTCACCAGCTGCGGGTAGCGGCGGTACATGAGGCGGATGAGCGGCAGGGCGCTTGTTTTCTTCTTGCGGTAGTCGGCGGGTTGCGTGAGGATGACGATGTTTTTATCGTATCCTTTGTCGCGGAAGAACTGCAGCGGTATCGCGTCTGCGATGCCGCCGTCGAGCAATTTCTGCCCCTCAATCTCGACGACACGTGAGACGAGAGGCATGGAGGCTGAGGCCCGTATCCAATCAAAGCTGTGGTCGTGGTAGCCATCGTAGCGGTGGTAGACCGGATTCCCGGTTTCGATATCCGTGCATACGACGTAGAACTCCATGGGGTTGCTGCGGTAGGTGGCGAAATCAAACACATCGAGGTTCAGCGGTACCTCCCGATAGGCGAAATCGGTGTTGTAGAGGTTGCCGGTGCGGAGCAGGCTGCGGAGGCTGCAATAGCGCTTATCCCGGCAGAAGCGTTTGTTATAGCGCAGGGCTCGGCCTATCTGGCGGGACTTGTAGTTGCAGCCGAACGCCGCTCCGGCCGAGACGCCGACGGCGCCATCGAACTCGATACCGTGCTCCATCATCACATCCATCGCTCCGGCGGTGAACATGCCCCGCATGGCTCCGCCCTCCAGAATCAGTCCCTTTTTCATGTCCTGCCCTGAGTATACACCAAAAACAACAATCAGCAACGTAAAATTCCGAAAGCCCCGTCTTTTGCCGGTGTTGTTGCCGATTTTGCTTGACTTTTGAGGGATTCGGGGGTAGGCTTGGCGCGTCAATAACAAGACACTGAATAACTATGTCCCGTACCCCCATCATTGCCGCTAACTGGAAGATGAATATCGGCCCGAAGGAGGCCAAGGAGTTCCTCGCCGCTCTCAAGAATGAGCTCTGCGAGTGCACCAGCGCTGTTGACAAGGTAATCGTTCCCCCGTTTGTGACGATTCCCGCCGTCATGGATACGCTGAATGGCTGCAAGTGCATCGGCGTCGGCGCTCAGGACGTGAGCGACCGCGACAACGGTGCTTTCACCGGTGAGATTTCCACGACGATGCTCAACGAGTTGGGCTGCACCTACGTGGTGCTGGGCCACAGCGAGCGCCGTCAGTACCATGGCGAGACGAACGCCTATATCAATAAGAAGATCAAGAAGGCTCTGGCTGCCGGTATCATCCCCATCTACTGCATCGGCGAGACGCTGGAGCAGCGCCAGGGCGGTCAGCTGGAGACCGTGCTCAAGAGCCAGGTGGTCGAGGGCCTGGAAGGCCTGACCGCTGATGAAGTGGCCGGTATCGTGATTGCCTACGAGCCCGTGTGGGCCATCGGTACGGGGGTGACCGCTTCCGCCGCCGACGCTCAGGACGCTCACGCCTTTATCCGTGGCGTGCTGGCCGAGACTTTCGGTGCTGAGGCTGCCGACAAGGTGCGCCTGCAGTACGGCGGCTCCGTGAAGCCCGGCAACGCTGCTGAGCTGATGAGCCAGCCCGACATCGACGGCGCTCTCGTGGGTGGTGCTGCCCTCAAGGCAGACTCCTTCGCCGCCATCATCAAGGCTGCTGTGTAAGTCGGCTTCACCGACAGACAGTTCTACCAGAAAGCTCCCGGTCGTTGCGACGGTCGGGAGCTTTCTGCCTGATAGGGGAATGGGGATGCCTGCGCTCCGTGTTCAGGGGAGCTTCCAGGCGGTGCGATAGCGGGCGTACTCACTGCGGGGCAGGAGGATGTAGACCGGTTTTTTGCGCGCGCGAAGCCGGGCGATGAAGGCGCGGAGGTTCTGCTCCTCCATGCTGGTGCAGCCGGCGGTGGCGGCGGCGCCATCCCGCCGCCAGATGTGGAAGAAAATGGAAGAACCACCGCCGACGTTGGGCTTGCCGACGGACTGTACCGTGTTGTGGTGGACCAGCATCTTGATGCTGTGCGGGTAGTCCGTCTGCCGCATCTGCTCCTTCAGCTCCCAGGGCGTGCGGGCCGGGTGGTCAAGCCGCATGTGCTGATTGTACAGTTTCGGGTAGGCCGGATCCGTGACCCACAGGTCAGCCGGGCCTACTCGGACGTAGGGAATGGCGGGGTCATGCCGAACCGGGGTCTCGTTGGTCACCCAGAGCCCACCGAGGGCATAGATGCCGGCAGGCGAGCGCCCATCGCCTTCGCGCTTGCGGTAGGCGCCGGAGGGCGCCTTGTGCAGCCCGAGCCCCCAGGCTGAGCCGTTGCGGCCGAGTCGGCCCGGAATCGGCCCAAGCACCCGCCGCCACTTGCCGGTGGCGTCTTTCTCAACGAGTGAGAGGGAGACGTGCGAGGAATCCCAGCTTTCCGTGATGCCGACAATGGCCTGAGTACACGACTCCGGCACGGGTGAGGAGCATGCGCTCATCGGTATCAGCAGAAGCAAAAGAATAAAAAAGTTGTAAAAAGAACGGTTCATTCTGCGTATATATTAGAGATTCTTCTCATTTTTCGCAAGAAAAGAGGCTGTCAGCGATAATCAGACGGCAAAAAAACGAGGAATCGTTCAATGACATCTTGCATATTCGCGTAACATGTGTTAGTATTGCACCATGCCAGCGATGCGAGTTCGTCGAGGGTACTCAGACTCCGGGTACTCGCAGTACTACCACCCATCAGGTTCTCATCTCCATGTTAATATCAGCTCTTAATCCCGATCGCGCCACTCTCAATTTCCTCAATGCCTATGCTGAGGAAGTACGCAACGAGGGTGAAAAATTGCAGCGTGATGGTGCCGTGACGCAGATTTTCGGTAACCACCTCTACATCCAGGGCAGGGTGGAAACCAAGGTCGGCATCTACCGCACCAGTCTTCGTCTGCAGGGTAATCGTTGGTTCGGTTCCTGCTCGGCGGAGGATGAGCGGGTGGGCGGCGCCTGCCTCATCGCTACCATGGTGGAGCGTATGTACCGCGGGGCGAACATGCCCGAGAGCCCCAACGAGCTCGATGAGGTTTCGCTCACCGATATGCTGGAGGAGAAGCTTAATCGCGACCTGGATGACCGCGAGATGGACTACGTGACCAAGCTGGAGAAGCGCTATCGCCGCTTCGTCATCGAGCAGGAGATTCACGACCACGACCTGGTGCGCCTGAACCCACGCTGGGAAATCACCGGCTACGATGCCCTGGACCTCTGGCCCACGACTCCGCGCAATATCCTGGAATTCTGGAACTATATAGCCTATGCTTTCGCCAAGAAGCGCATCGCCTACCCGGACTTCATGAACGTGGTGACGGATCTGGAGAAAGTGCAGAAGCGTATCAGCGAGTGGGAGCGCGAGAAGGAAGTCGGTACCTGGTACGACCGTATCCAGAGTGTCAACGAGCGGCCGCCCCAGCCGCCGCGCCATCCGCTCTACATGCGCATGGTATCCACCATCAATGAGGCGCATTTTGAGTATCGCTTCGACGCGCGAGAGGACTGGCAGTCCATCCGTGAGCGTGCGCAGCTCGATGCCATCCTCGAGGAGTTCCTGCGCGGGGCGCTCAAGTGCGACCCGCAGACGGATATCCTGCTCAACGTACTGCGTGACTACGCCGACCGCGAGGAGACGGTCATTCTGGATTTGGACAAGGAGGCCGCCTGCTGCGTGATGAACCGCCTCTTCCACCAGCCTGCGCTCAAGGGCTACCTCGTCAACCTCGATGAGTGCTACTTCAAGGTGGTGCGCGAACCGCTCAAGTGGATTTGTATCGATGACCCCATCGTACCCGATTGCTACGGCCTGCAGCTGGTGACGGCGGCCGGTGTCCATGTGACCCACTCGGTGCGTCAGCTGCCGGGGCAGGTAGAGCTGTACCAGTCTGACGAGACCGTGTTCCCCGGTCCTCCCCGCTGGCTGGAGAGTACAGAAGTCGAGCCTCGCTACGCGATTCCGAAGACCGTCATCGACAGCCTGGACGGCGTAGAGTTCCTGCGCAAGATCGGAGCCACGCTGCCGCCGAGCATGGAGGAGCGCGTGGTGGATATCGAGCTGAAGCCGACGTTCAACATGCGTATCGTGCGTGGTTTGACCAGTGCAGATACCGAGCACGTGTTGCTGGAGGTGACAGCTCAGGATACCCCCGGGCGCCGTATCGAGCACCTGGGCAAGGACGACTGGGAGGTGGTAGAACAGAAACCGGTGAAGGATCACACCCTGCTGCGTTTCATCCGCGACTACCTCTACCCCATCCCCGGGCTGCTGGAGGAGATGAACTTCACCTACGATACGCAGCATGCGGCATTCAAGAGCCGTATCACCAAGCAGTTCCCTGAGAAGTTTGCCGAATGGGCTAAGGCGATTCCCGATACCATCCGGGTCGAGATGGATGATAACCTCAAGTCGCTGATGGCCGATCCGGTGGCGGCTGCCATCCGCTTCGAGGTGGTGAACCAGGAAATCGACTGGTTTGACCTGCGCGTCGTGATTGATGTGGAGGGCGTCACGCTCACCAAGGAGCAGATTCGCTCCCTGGTGTCGGCTCGCGGTGGCTACGTCCGCATGGATGACGGCCGCTGGATGCGCCTGGAAATCAAGCTGGATGACGCCCAGCGCGATGCCGTTACCAAGCTGGGGCTTGATCCCTTCGACCTCTCCGGCGAGACCCACCGCATGCACGCCCTGCAGCTGGCAGACCCGCGCGCGGCTGAGGTGTTCGACCCGAAGGCCTGGCAGAAGATTAAGGAACGCACGGCAGAAATCAAGATTGACGTGAAGCCGGATGTCCCCTCCACCCTGCAGGCTACGCTGCGTCCGTACCAGATTGAGGGTTTCCACTTCCTCGCGTACCTGGCCGTCAACGGCTTCGGTGGTATTCTGGCTGACGATATGGGTCTCGGTAAGACCATACAGTCCATCACCTACATGCTGTGGCTGCGCGAGGATTACGCGCGCCGCAACAAGTCCGGCCGCAAGAAGGTGGTGATTCCCCCGGTGCTGATTGTGTGCCCCAAGTCCGTGTTGGACGTGTGGGCCAGCGAAACGGAGAAGTTTGCTCCCGGGGTGCGTGTGCTCGTCATCCGCAACAAGGAGCAGGCCGTGGTGGACGATATCCTTGCCAACTACGACATGGTGGTCATCAACTACGCCCAGCTGCGTGTCTGCGGCGAGCAGATAAATGCCATCAAGTGGCTCACGGTCATTCTGGACGAAGGTCAGCAGATCAAGAATCCGGATTCCAAGGCCGCCAAGGCCGCCCGCGAGATTTCGGCCAGCAACCGACTGGTGCTCTCCGGTACGCCGATTGAGAACCGACTGCTGGACATGTGGTCGCTGATGGCCTTTGCCATGCCCGGCGTGCTGGGCAGCCGCGCCTACTTCAAGAAACGATTCGACAAGCGCAAGGATTCGCAGAGCCAGAACCGCCTCGCGGCCCGACTCAAGCCTTTCCTGCTGCGCCGTACCAAACAACAGGTGGCCAAGGATCTGCCGCCCCGTACGGAAGAAGAGGTATACGCCAAGATGGAAGGCATCCAGCGCCAGCTCTACAAGGCAGAGTTGCGCCGTATCCAGAAAGCCCTCCTGGGGGTGGATTCCGACGAGTCGGTGAAGAAGAACTCCTTTGCTATTCTTCAGGGGCTCATGCGCCTGCGCCAGATCTGCTGTCACCCCGGTCTGGTCGACCCGAAGTATGTGAAAGAGGACAGCGCCAAGCTCAATGCGCTCTTCTACCTGCTGGATCAGCTGCGTGATGAGGGTCACAAGGTGCTGGTGTTCTCGCAGTTCGTGTCCATGCTTGAGATCATCAAGTCGCATCTCGAAGCGGAGAACCGCCCCTACAACTACCTCACCGGGCAGACGAAGGACCGAAAGGCAGAGATTGAGAAGTTCCAGACGACGAAGGAGCCGAGCGTCTTCCTGCTGTCCCTCAAGGCAGGTGGTGCCGGTCTGAACCTGACGTCTGCCTCCTACGTCATCCTGTACGATCCGTGGTGGAACCCCGCCGTGGAAAGCCAGGCTATCGACCGTACCCACCGAATCGGCCAGAAGAACAAGGTCATCGCCTACCGTCTGCTCACCCGCGATTCCGTGGAGGAGAAGATTCGCGTGCTTCAGCACCAGAAGAACCAGCTGGTCACCAATGTGTTGGGTGATGAAGGCTTCGCCTCCAGCCTCGACCTCAACGACCTGCAGTTCATCCTTGCTCACGGTGGTGAGGATAATGATGACCCGGAAGTCATCGATGTCTGATGCGATATTTTCGACAAACAGGCGTCGCGGTGAAAGCTGCGACGCTTTTTTTATGTATCTCTGGTAAGATGCGATTTTTTTCCACCCTGTTAGCCATGGCAGCCATCGTTGTTGGAGTTCCGGCCTCTGCCTCAGAGCAGGAGTTCCCGGTGTGTGCCTTTAGCTCGTCGCTGCTGCCGGTGTATGGGCGCTATATGAGAGCACTGGAGGTGCAGGGCGATGTGCTGCACGGAATGGCGCCTGCGGCAACCGGTCGCTACGCCGTGTTGAGTGGCTCAGCGCTGCTGTGGGCAGGCGAGTCCGGGCAGTCTTTCGAGTTCAAGGTGCCGAGGGGGTGTCGGCAGCTGTACCTGCTCGGCAGCGTGGAGTCTGCCTGGCCGCAGCTGGAGTGGTGCAGCAGCGACGAAGAGCCGCTTGCTGAAGCGGCTCCGGAGCCGACGCTGGATGCCGCAGTATACGGGATGAAGGCCGACGGCTCCGATGCCGGCGCCGCCCTGCGCCGCGCCATCAGCGATGCTCGGGCGCTGGTGGCTGCCGGGGCGCGGACCGTTCGCATCAGCATCCCTCACGGGACATACCATTTTTACCCTTCCGGAGCGCAGCCGATGAGTCTCTACATCTCCAACCACGACCAACAGGATTTCCTGCCGGTGGGTATTCCGCTGGTGGATGTGCAGCATATCGTGCTGGAGGGGCAGGGGAGCACCTTCATGTTTCATGGCCTCATGCAGCCCATGCTCATCATGGATAGCAGCCATGTCACCTGTCGCAACATCAGTTTTGACTATGCCACCCCGTTCTATGCCGAGGGAAAAATCGTGGCGATAGAAGACGGCAAGACGACGCTGGAAATACCCGAGCGCTTTTCCTGGTGCGTCGAGGATGGCAAGTTCTATACGCGAGGGGAAGGCTGGCAGGTGCGAGCCGCTACGGCTCTCGGTTTCCATGCTGATGGTCGCATGGTCGCCACCGGGCGAGCCGGGGATGCCTACTGGGGCAGCAAGGCTACTCAAGTGGGCAGGAACCGCGTGCAGTTCGAGCAGGATGCCCGCCAACTCGGCTTTGATGTCGGGCAGATTCTGGTGCTGCGTATCTGGAATCGCCCCTATCCTGCCATGGTGTTGCACCAGGCAGAGAAGACCCTGCTGGAGAACGTGCGCTTTCACAGCTCGCAGGGCATGGCTCTGCTGGCGCAGATGAGCCGCGATGTGACCATTCGCGGCGGCGGCTGCGTGCGCGGGGATGCGCGGGTTCACACCGCCGGGGCTGATGCCACTCATTTCTCCAACTGCGGGGGGCATATCTCGGTGCAGGATGCGCTCTATGAGGGGATGATGGATGACGCCATCAACGTGCATTCCACCTGCTTGAGCATAGAAAAAGTGCTTTCACCCCATCAGGTGGAGCTGCGCTTCATGCACCCTCAGGCCGTGGGGTTCGATGTCTTCCCGGTGGGAAGCTCGCTTCAGTTCATCAAGGGCAAAACGCTGGAAAATCACCCCTCATTGGGTAAGGCTGTTGCCGTGGAACGGGTGGATGAACACACCGTGCGCCTGACGCTGGAGAAGCCGCTGCCGGCGGGTATCGGGGTCGGCGATGCAGTGGAGAATGCATCCTTCTACCCCTCTGTGGACTTCTCGCGTAACATCGTGCGAGCCAACCGTGCGCGCGGTACGCTGTTCACCACGCCGGAGCCGGTGCTGGTGGAGGGTAATCAGTTCATCGGCAGCAGCGGGTCTGCCATCCTGCTGGCCGGGGATGCTCAGGGCTGGTACGAGAGCGGGCGCTGCCGCAACGTCATCATCCGCAACAACCTCTTCGAGCGCAACCTCATCTGCCGTTACCAGTTCACAGAGGGTATCATCTCCATCTATCCCGAGGTGAAGGAGCCGGAGCAGCAGCAGGTGCGCTACCATGAGAACATCCTCATCGAGAACAATACATTCATCACCCACCGTGTGCCGCTGGTGTATGCCATCTCGGCAGACAACATCATCTTCCGCAATAACCGGGTGACGGTGGATGATAAATACGCCCCCATGCACGATGGAAAGCCCTTCCTCCTGAAACATTGCGGACGCGTTGAGTCGGATTACGCCGCCCCGGCGTCAGAGTAAAGCTGCGCGCTTGCCCTCAGGCGCCGTCCTGTACAGCACTCAATCAATCGGAATTTGGCGGGCTGAGTGCGAGCGTGAGCGAGCGGAATTCTGTACCTTGTCCATCGTACTTTTGACTTCGTACTTCCCGGCAAATTTCCATTTATTTATCGACCAACCAATGCTTTCCAGGAATCAATCTTTCATTGCCGGAACAATAATGGCTGCTCAAGCTAAGCACCAAATGGGAATTTGCCGGGGGAGATGTTCGCTCTGACGAGCGAAGTGAAAATTCTCGCCTGCGGCTCGAGTGAAATTGCTGCCTTTGGCAGCAGGGGGGGAGTCGGACGCGTACCGTGAGTCGAATACAACAAAAAGGAGCGGCAAGGCGCTTTCGCAACCCTGCCACTCCTGTAGATAAGAAAATAAATTCTTAAATCTGAAATCTTAATTCTGAATTACTTGCGGCGTCGACTTGTCACGCCATAGCTTCAGCGACGACGCCGACGTGCTGCCAGACCGGCCAATGCCAGCAGGGAAAGCGTGGCGGTGGTCGGCTCGGGAATACTCTGCATGACAGTCTGGTTTTTCATTTCATACTTCGTCACAGCAATAAGCTGATCATTAGTAAGGGCTCCATCGTAAATGGCCATGTTGTCAATGTATGACGCCTCCACAAACTTATAATCGGTACGCCCGCTTACTGAATTGAGGGTGCCGGTGTATTTCGCATTTACTGTGCAGGTGTTTATCAGATTCGCGGAAGAATCATATGCGCTCAGTGTTAGTGTGCCTTTTTTGGCAACGAGTGCCACATTATGCCAGTCAGCATCTATGCCTGAAATAGAAAGCCCCGTATCCCCGGTGCTGACCGAGCCGCCATTACTATAAGTGAAAACAGACAAGCTGGTGGTAGTTGTTCCGCTATTATTTCGGTTGATGCCGTCGCCCCACTGAAAAACAAGCTCTTGCCCCCCTATGTTAAATGCCAAGAACGAATTCCAATGGGCGTCGGGGTGATATTTGGCATTGAATGTCAATGTAAAACCATCAGTCGTATTGACACCCAAACCTGTTGTGCTATCTGAGGCAGCGGTAATTTGGTAAGAGCTGCCTGTTGTTTTTCGAACGTCAGCAGCCTTCGAGCCATCCATACCTGTGATATAGTTGTGGAAGCCTGTACCCACAGTGCTAATCAAGCCGGTTCCGGGATTGAGCGCTACGTTCTCGTAAGACACACCGCCGCTAGCAGGCAACTTAAAATCCATACCGTAGAGCAAAGTGATATCCGCATCGCTTGCCACTGCACCCCCGACAAGAGCGAGTAGAGTGATAATTTCTTTCTTCATATTAGTGAAAATTGATTGTCAGAGTTTTTTGCCCAGCTCGTGCAGGGATACCCATTCCCACGCGCGACGGGAGGCTGAGATACCTGCTCCGAACTGAACGAGGTCATTATACAGTATTCTTAATGCTGTACTTACGTAATAGATTGAAATGAGAATACGTTAGGGTAGAGCAAGACTTTACGGAACATGAACAGAAAAAATCCTTCCACCTCGTAAGTGAATAAAAATCAGGATTTTTTCGCTTTTAGGCTTGCATCAGCATTAAGAATGCTGATACCTTTTCCTGTTTCTATCTCACAGCTTTTCTCCCGCGGGCAGGAAATTTTTCGGAAAAAGACTTTCCTTTTTTTGCATAGTGTGCATAATGGGCGCCATGTTCCACGAATTTCTGAATTTTTGCATGCAGTGCATTGAGAACTGGGGGTATGGCGGAGTCGTAGTCCTGATGGCGATGGAGAGCTCCATCATCCCGGTGCCCAGCGAGGTCGTGGTGCCTCCGGCCGCCATTGTTGCTTCGCAGGCGGGAGCCGAGATGAGTTTCTGGGGGGTGGTGCTGGCCGGGACCGTAGGGTCGTATATCGGTTCGGTCGTGATGTATGTCTGTGCGCTCTGGCTGGGGCGGCCCCTGGTGCTGCGCTATGGCAAGTATGTGCTCATGCCGCCGCACAAAGTGGAAAAAGCCGAGTTGTTCATGCAGAAATACAGCTCAGCCGGTATATTCTTCGCACGTTTTCTGCCGGTGATTCGCCACCTGATTTCCATACCGGCGGGGTTGGCCAGGGTGAATTTTCTGACCTTCAGTCTGGCGACCATCATCGGCTCGGCAATCTGGTGCTGGGTACTGGCCTGGTTTGGTGACAAGGTGGGCAGCGAGCATCCCGGTATCATGGAGTCGCCGGAGGCGCTGGTGGAGGCGGTCAAGGCCGAATCGCACCTGGTGGTGCTGGGCGTGGTACTTCTGCTGGTGCTCTATGCGCTGATGAAGTACATGACCCGCGAGAAGAAAAACGCCGCCGGGGAGTAAACTGCCCGTGGGGGGGCATGTCCCGTGGGCTGCAGCTCGGGGCTGGAGTCCTGCGCCGATATCGGGTAGTATGGCTCCCGCTATGGGATTTGCACCTATTATATCAGCAGTCGGAACGCTGGCCGGCAGTGCCATTCAGGCCTCGGCTCAGCGGCAGCAGGCGCGGGCGTATGATGCCGCCGCTGCATGGAAAGAGAAAAACGCCGCCCGTACAGCGGAGGTAATCACCAATACCGCGCTGGAGAACCAGCGGCGGCGCGAACGCAATGCTCACATGGAGCTTTCCTCCGCCCGCGCTGATGCGGCTGCGGGTAATCTGCTGCACGAGGGGAGTATCGTGCGCCGTGAGCTGGATATGGCCACGCGCCTGGAGGACGAGATTGCCAACGCAACCAACGCCGCCCTTCAGGAAGCAAATGATACCCGCCTGCAGGGGCTTTACGACAGCCGCAGCCTGCGCCTGCAAGCCGATAATGCCCGCCGCAACAGCAGGGTATCACTGCTCAGCGGGGTCGTCGGGGCGCTGACCGCCGGTGCCGAAGAATGAGGATTCAAGGTACAAAGAATCCGCCGCCGCTCCTGCGGAGCTTTGGCGTGACAAGTCCGGCGCCGCTCCTGCGGAGCTTTGGCGTGACAAGTCCGGCGCCGCTCCTGCGGAGCTTTGGCGTGACAAGTCCGGCGCCGCTCCTGCGGAGCTTCTGTCCCGCGTTCCTCTGACGTTGTACATCCCGAAAATGGCCAAACCAATAACGGCGCCGATACAGAATCGTCAGTATCACTGACCCAGAGTGGCCTGGTAGATGATGATGCGCAGGATGAGCGCAAAGAGCATCCCCCAGGTGATGGCGACGGTCAGACGCTGTTTCGGGGTCAAGCGGCGGTTGTAGGCCAGCCAGAGGAAAACGACGAACTGCACGATGGCTGAGATGCTGGCTGCTGCCATAGAGTTGAAGTCGGCCAGCTTCTCCAGCAGTACTGAAATCGGCAGCAGAAACGCGGCGAATGCCTGCCCCAGGGGTGCCCCCAGCAGCCAGGTGACAAGGGCACTGGGCGCGATGATGCAGAGCATCAGCGTCAATCGCGCAGCTTTGCTGTAGCGTTCTTCCTGTGTTGGTATATACATGCGAGCCCCTATCTTGCCCCACTCTCCCCGCATTGTCAAGGGCATACTCCGTTTCATACAAATGGGAACTTCTATAAAGGGCTGAGTAGCGTGGAAATTGAAATTTAAAGGACAAAGGACGATGAACAATGGACGAAGGACCCGCCGTCGCTCCTGCGGAGCTCTGGCGTGGCAAATGGAAGGTTCGGCGAGCCTCCGGCTCGCAGCAGGACAAAGAGCTGGGTACAAGTCATTTGCTCGTATGATAAACGATGAATAACGCTCAGCGTTCATTGAAAAGCTCTGCACGCAGCGCAGCGGATGTTGAATTCGTCAATCGTCAATCGTTCATCGCATTCCGGCTGTGGACGGAATTGCGCATTGACAGCGGGGGCGGTTTCGGGTATGGTGGAGCACGTTATGGCAGGTCTCATCATTGCGCCCAAGGCGCGTATTTTTCACGGGCACGACTGGGTATACGGCACCGAGGTTCGCGCCGTATTCGGCAACCCGAAAGCCGGGGATGTCGTGCTGCTCAAGGATCAGCGTGACCGCTATCTGGGTTCTGCCATGTACAACCCTCAGTCCCAGATAGTTGCGCGTCGATTTTCCCGCCGCCGGCAGGACCTCGACCGCGATTTCTTCGCTCGTCGCATCTCGCAGGCGGCCATGCTCCGCGAGCGTTGGCTGCCGGGAGAAGAGATGATGCGTCTTGTCTGGAGCGAGAGTGATGGTCTGCCCGGCCTGATTGTGGACCGCTACTGCGATGTGCTGGTGGTGCAGACGCTGACCATGGCCATGTACCAGCGTCTGGGGCTGATACGCGATATTCTAGGTGATTTATTCTCCCCGCGCAGCATCATCGTGCGCAACGACTCGCCCATGCTGGTGGCTGAGGGGATAGAGCCCGAGACCTACGTGGCCCTGGGGGGACAGCCCGAGCCCTTCGTTGGTACCGGGCGTGGTATCAAGTTCCTGGTGGATTTGACGACGGGACAGAAGACCGGGCTCTACCTGGACCAGTTGCAGAACTATCAGGAGGTGGCTCGGCTGGCTCGCGGCCGCCGCGTGCTGGACTGCTTCTGCAACCAGGGCGGCTTCGCGCTCGCCTGTGCCAAGGCCGGTGCGGCATCGGTCACGGCAGTCGATATCTCGGAGGAGGCCATCGCCTCCGTGCGCCGCAATGCCGAGCTCAACGGGGTACAGGTGGAGGCGATTGCGGAGAATGCCTTTGATTTCCTGAAGCGCGAGAGCGATGCCGTGCGCAACGGCGCCGACCCGAAGTGGGATATGATTATCCTCGACCCGCCCAGCTTCACCCGCAACAAGAAGAGCCTCAACGGTGCCCTGCGTGGCTACAAGGAGATACACCTGCGTGCCATGCAGATGCTGCCGGTCGGCGGTGTGCTGTCGTCGTTCAGCTGCTCGCACCACATCAGCTCCAACCTTTTCCGTCAGACGATCTGCGAGGCTGCGGTGGATGGCCACTGCACCCTGCGGCAGACCCACGTCCACGGGCAGAGCCCTGATCATCCCATCCTGCTCAATATCCCCGAGACCGAGTATCTCAAGGGATTCTCGTTCGAGATGGTGCCCGGGCGCTGATGCCTGTCTTTTTGATTGGACAAGAGGAGCTAAGCTCGTTATAATACACCGGAGTATGACATGTTGAAACGCAGCTACAGAACCCAGGAGAGCCTGGTGCGCTATTGGGCGCAGCAGGCGGTGGAGCTGTGTGACTCGATAGACGACTCCACCCTTGCTGAGCCGATAGAGCCGGTGGTACAGGCGGTGGAGGGGCTGCGCCGTCCGCGCCGCGTGGTGTTTATTGGCGGCGCGCGCTGCGGCAAGTCGTCCCTGCTGGGGCATGTGATGGGCAGCAGTGTGCCGGCCGGGGTAGCGATGGACGATACACATATCCGCTGGCGCTTCCGCTGTGATGATGGCGATGCGTCCCACTCGCGCTTCCTGCCGCTGGAGTATCTGGAGGGGCTGGAGCTGGTCGATACGACCGATTGCGGCCGGGCTGAGGTGCAGGATACCCTGCGCGGGCTGCTGAGCGGGGCCGATGTGGTCGTCGCTGTGGTGGATGCCCGGGCCCCGCAGCAGGCGCCTGTCTGGGAGCTGCTGGCGAGTGTGCCGGAGAGCGAGATAGCCTCGTGCATGGTAGCGCTGACCCACACCGACACCATGCCGGCCGCCGCCGCGCTGGAGCTCAACGAAACCCTGCGCGGTATCATCCGTGAGCGCCTCTCCCGCGGTCTGCCCGTCTACCAGGTCTGCCCCACATCGGAGCAGGGGGTTGAGGTCTTCGCCGCCCGGGTGCAGGATGCCCTCGGGGCACAGGGCGGGGTGCGTTCGGCTATCCGCCGCGTGGTGAACGCCGCCGTCGACCTGATGTACAAGCAGGGCAGCGTGCTCAAGGTGCGCGGCGATGTCGCCCGTACGGACAGTGGTTTCCTGGCCGGTATCGACCAGGAGATTGATAATTTCCTCGCGCACCAGATGCTGGGCGTGCCTGCCTGCGCTGCCAATTATGCGGATGCCGTGCGCCGAGCCAGCCTGCCGCTGGGGCGCCGCCTGCGCCGCGCGTTTGGTTTTTTCCTCTCGCCGGTGACGCTGCTGCGGCTCGAGCTGATGGGCGCCGGGGCAGAAGAGTTCTTCTACCGTCGCATCAAAGACGATGTGCTGGAGCAGCAGACCGATTCGGACAACCGCTTCGTCCATGCCTGCTCGCTGCACTGGAAACACGTCCGCCCGCGGATGAAGAAGACCCTGGAGTGCGAAATCGGCGAGTTCCCCGAGGCGGATATCAACACCGAGCTGTCCCAGCTGCGCAACGGCCTGGCTCACGACCTGCGCGAGCCGTTCCGGCGTCAGCAGGTGCGCTCTGACCTGGGCAAGTTCTTCAAGGCTCAGGTGGGGTGGATGCGTGCCTTTGTCATCCTGGTCTGCTTCCTGCTGACGCTGGCGGGGCTGCTGGGGCTGCTGGGGCAGGATATCCTGGCGCTGGGTGCGATTGTGCTCGCGGCGGGGCTCTGGCTGCTGGGGTCGCTGACGCATCTGGTCGTCTCGCGCCACATCGCAGCACTCGCCCGGCATGCCGAGAGCGTGATATCGCACCGCATGGGCGACATGATGCAATCGTTGGTCAAGGGCGTCGTCGTCTCTCGTGTATCGGCCTACCGCCGTCTCTACACCGCGCCTCGCCGCAAAGTCGCTGAGCACGAGGCGACGCTGCAGCCGCTGATGGATCGCCACAGCGAGGTCTATCGCCAGCTCCGCGCCGCTGCACCCCACGTCTGATGCCGTCCATTCCCCGCCCGCTGCCGCCCCATGCAAGCTGACCTCTTCACCCCTCACGGCTCCTTTCGCGACCCCACACCGGAGTCGCAGCAGCGCCATATGCCGCTCGCCGGGCGGATGCGCCCCGAGTCGCTGGAGGAGGTCGCCGGGCAGTCCCACCTGCTGGCTCCCGGCAAGCTGCTGCGCCGCGCCATCGAGACCGACCGCTTCTCCTCGCTCATCTTCTATGGCCCGCCCGGTGTGGGCAAGACGACCCTTGCTTACGTCATCGCTCGCTCCACGAGTGCCTTTTTTGTGATGCTCAACGGCGTCGAGTCCAACGTCAGCGAAATCCGCGAGAAGATTGCCGAGGCGCGCACCCGCATGTCGCTGCACGGGCAGAAGACCATCCTCTTTGTCGATGAGCTGCACCGCTTCAACAAGGCGCAGCAGGACGTACTGCTCCCGCACCTGGAGCGCGGCACGGTTCGCTTCATCGGCGCCACGACAGAGAACCCCTACTTCGCCATCAACTCGGCCATGCTGTCGCGCTCCCAGATCTTCCCGCTGGAGCCGGTGCCCGATGCCGAGATTATCGCCCTGCTGCGCCGTGCGTTGCAAGACCCGACACGCGGTCTGGGGCATACGCCCGCCGAGGTGGCAGACGAGGCTCTCGCGCATCTCGCGCTCAAGGCTGACGGCGATGTGCGTAAGGCGCTGACCGCACTTGAGGTGGCTGTGCTTTCCACCCCGCCCGCAGCTGATGGCGTCATCCGCGTCGACCTCGCCGTGGCAGAAGAATCCATCCAGAAAAAGGCCATCAAATACGACCGCGCCGGCGATGGCCACTATGATACCATCTCTGCCTTCATCAAATCCATGCGTGGCAGCGACCCCGATGCCGCCCTCTACTGGCTGGCCTATATGCTCAACGCCGGTGAGGACATCCGTTTCATCGCACGCCGTCTCGTCATCTGCGCCAGTGAGGATGTCGGCCTTGCTGACTCCAACGCCCTGCGCGTAGCCCTGGCTGCCGCCCAGGCGGCCGAGATGGTCGGTATGCCCGAGGCGCGTATCCCGCTGGCTCACGCTACCGTCTATATCGCCACGGCTCCCAAGAGCAATTCGGCCTATGCCGGTATCAACGCCGCGCTGCAGGACGTCCGCGAGGGCAAGACCCTGGCCGTCCCCGATCACCTCGCTACCCCCACCCGCAAGAAACTCGCCCGCCTGCGCGGTGTCGCAGAGGCCGACACGCAGTACAAATACGCCCACGATTACGGCGATGACCACTTCGTGCCTCAGGCCTACCTGCCCGAGGGCAGGCTATATTACCACCCCACCTCCAACGGTATGGAACTGCGTATCTCCGAGCGTATGGAATACCTGCGCCAACGCCGGCAGGAGGTACAAGGTCCAATGGACAAGGGACAAGGTTAGCATGCGGCGGGCATTCGCCCGCGGAATCGGAGCCCATCGCTGCGATTATGCCGCCCGTATACACGGGCTATGAAATTCCGCCGCCCGCTGGGCTGCCATTCTTCATCACCACCGCCGACCGGGCGGTGATTTCGTCGACTCCTCCGGAGTCGATTTCGTCTTGCCAAGGGCAAGATTTCATCCGGCGTACGCCGGATTTCGCTCTACCACACGTGGCCATTAGCCCGCGGAACTGAGAGCCCCACTTTGTGGGGCGGTATAATCGTAGCGATGGGGCGTACCTGTGAGGGCGTAGCAAGCGAGCGATAGCGAGACGCGAAGCCCCAAGCCCCTCGTACGGAGTAAAAGGAGATACGAGAGCCCGCAAAGCGGGCGGCATAAAGCGTAGCCAGAATCGATAGCATCGCATGATGTCGCCCGTTTACACGGGCTATGAAATTCCGCAGCCCCTGCGGGCTGCCATTCTTTTTCCCCACCGACGACCGGGCGGTGATTTCGTCGACTCCTCCGGAGTCGATTTCGTCTTGCCAAGGGCAAGATTTCGTCCGGCGTACGCCGGATTTCGCTCTACCTCGCGCGGAATGTCGCGTCCTCATCGTCAGCTGTGGGGAGCCGGGAGGGCATCGCGCGGCGAACACAACAGAAAGGAGCGGCAAGGCGCTTTCGTAACCCTGCCGCTCCTCTGTATATAATAAATTCTTAAATCTGAAATCTTAATTCTGAATTACTTGCGGCGGCGACGCATGGCCAGACCAGCCAGAGCCAGCAGACTCAGTGTAGCCGTCGTCGGCTCGGGAACCGGGTTGACGGTTACCTTGGAGGCACTCAGGATTACCTTTTGTGCATTTTCAGGGTCGGCATCAGCACTGCTGAGCAGAGTCACCTCGATATCACCGTCCAGACCTGTTACGCTTCCGGCGTTGTTGAAGGTAATACCCTGAATTTCATAGGTGGAATCTGCATCCGCCAACATGACGAGCTGCGTTTCCAGCTCGCTCATGATGATGGTGATGCTGCTGCCTTCACCAAAAGTGAAATCATTGCCGTTCAGGTCGATGACTGCTCCATCAGCAAAGATGAATTCTGCGTTGCTCAGAGAGATGTCCCCCCACGCATCAACTGTACCATCCACAGCAAAGGTGCCACTATATGCATACAACTCGGCCATGGAGCTCTTATCATGTGCTGTGAAAGAGCCACCGCTCAAACAGATGCTTGCTTCTGTTGAGCCCGAGTTATCGATGGATCCCTTGTCATAAACGTAAATCCACTGAGGATTGTTCTCGTCAACATTACCCAGAAGAGATTTCTCCCCAATGGTGATATTGACCTTATCGTATTCTCCCATATATACTTCTCCGACATAGGCCTGAGCTCCGTTGGTAACAGTTATGGAGGTGCTGGAGCCGTTGGAAGCATACGCTTTGGTCGTATAGTCGTAGCCGCCCAATCCTAAGAACGATGTCCCACCCATCTTAAGAGTAGATGCAGTTTCCCCACTCTTTCCATCCACCGTGATATTGGATTGAGAATTTGCGCCGAGACCTGTCCATGTGCCATATTGGAGATCAACCAGACCGCCTTCTTTGACGCTAATCGTAGACTTTGAATTATCTGCGCGGCCCATGTATCCCCAATAATTTTCAAGCAATACATAATTGGCATCCGACAGCGTAGATCTTTTGCCATCAACGTAACCGCTTACGGTGACATCTGCGTTCGCTATCTGAATCCACTCGCCTGCTCCCAGAGTAGAACCTCCCAGAACGTTGATTTCCGAACGACCGGCAACACCGTTAGTATACTGGTTTGTATCAGTTGCAGAAACGCTGGTAGAAGTAACGTATCCACTTAACTGACTGTATCCGGCAAAGATGCAGTGCCCGTTTTTCAGCACGGCTCCGTTGTCAAGCGTCAGTTTACCTGCGCCGTCTGTCGTACCAATGGCGATGGCTGAATTAGGACGCGTGCCACTGGCTGCATCCTGGGTATAGGTGGCACCATCGAGTACCAGATGGGCATTGTTGCCACCAACGGACAGGTTGGAAACAGCGTTTACCAACTTAACGTAGCTGTTGATTTCAACTCCTGCTTCGATACGTACTGTACCTTCACGTACCACAAACGGATTGTATGTGTCGAAAGATTTGTCGATGATGAACGTGCCCTGACCATCTTTAACTACAGCCTTGGGGGCATCACTGCCGGAAGCAACGTCTTTCTGATCGTAGTTCAGATAGAACTTTGAAGTCGGATCGGTTATGCTGGCGGTGAGATATCCATAAGCATCTGTATCTTCAGATAACTTTATTTCCCCCTCCGGAACACTGATGATTTCCGTGGTTACATAGCTGCCGGCACCAAATGCCATGGTGCTACTCAGTACAGCCACAAGCAGCGCTTTGGGTAATTTCATTTTCATGTTCTTCTTTTCGTTTATTGTTGAAAATTGGTACGTAGTTGCAGGGCGCAGCTGCGCGCGCTCAGTTTATCGCATTTCAAATGCGATGTCCAGAAAAATCACGTCTAACTAATTAAAAATTAGCTATTCAGAAACGTTCTAAGTTAATTTCAGTGGGGCTTAAAAAAGCCGTCGTAGAAAAAGATTTTTTCATGAACCGTTTATAATGAGCTTGTTAAGATGTTGCTCATTTGAAATGCGATGCTTTCGCGACTAAATAACTATCAATATGATAGGTAAAAACATACAAAGACTGCCACCATAGCCTTTGCGAGATTCAGTACCGCTGCGCGGAGGTGTTAAGTTACTGACTATCCAACCATATTCGGTCTATCGCATTTGAAATGCGATATACTGCGCGTGCGCGCCTGTGTTTAGAAGGAGTGCAAGATTTCAATCAACCCATATAACAACATGAAATTCAGATTACCAAAAATGATTCTGCTTGCAGTGCTAGCCGGTGCAAGCGTATATGCTGCAGATGAATATACCGGGCACACGGATGGTTACTTCATGGTCAAGGAAGAGAACACAATCTCGGTTGGAACCGGTTCTTCCGAAATCTCTGATGAGGATTATGCTACGCTGGTTAAAGGTCAGCTGACAGATTCTTATGTGAATCCCCTCCCCATCGTGAAAGATGGTGACGGCACTCTGGAAATCAACGATAAGGAGAATGTTGTCATTGTAAATCCTTTAGTTGTTCGCGAGGGAACCTTAAGTCTCAGTAACTCTTCGATTTCGAGTACACTTAACAAGCCGGCAAACTTTGTGCCATATCTTACGGTGGGTGGCAAGAATGCATCGCTTGTGCTCGACAACTCCAGTATTTCTCATAAATACGTAACTGGGGCATCAGCAACCTCTCCTGTGGCATCCTTTACTATCGGAAGCGCTGACGGTTCTGGCAGCCTTACCCTGACCAATGGTTCCACGCTACACACGGATCATTACATTCAGGGCGGCGACCCGGATGGGCAGACGAACGGCTCCGGCGGCATTGGTACCGGCTATGTCAAAGCAACTGAGGATTTAGTTGATGGGACGTGGACCAAGTACTCCGATGGTACTTTTGCTTCGGATTATCATGCTAAAGTAACGATAGAAGGAGGCTCGACCCTGAGTGCCGGTACGTCCCTGCAATTCGCAGATATCTACGTCAAGATTACCGGCGAGGGTTCTCTGCTGACAGATAATCAACGGGGACTAGCAACGTCAATCAATTATTGTTCTTACCTTGCACGTGAAAGCTCTTTTGACGGTCCGATAGAAACCAGGATAGACATCGAAAAAGGAGCTTCCTTTGTCAGTAACTGGAATCTTATGACCGGAGCCAAGGTTAGAGCAAACGGCAACCCGGAAACTGCGGTCAATATCACCGTTGGTTCTGATGCAGAAGAGGGCAAGACCTCCGTGTTCAAGGTGAAAGGTCATTTCGATATGGGAGGTGCCTTAGGCTCTTCGGCCAGCAGCAATACGAATGTAACGCTTACCGTAAAGGATGGCGCGGAAGCATATCTGAACCTGGTCACTGTTGGTAACGAAGGTAAGGGCAAGCTGGTTGTTGAGGATGGCGGTACTATCTATCAGGTTGCTGCCGAGGAACGCTACCAATATCAGCCCACCGAGAATGAATTCTCTCAGAAGGACACGCCTCACATGCTTATCAATGAGACGGGTGTGGTAGAAAACTGCGGTATCATCGAACTGGATATCACCGTTGCAGGTGGTACCTACCTGGGCGATGGTGGGGCTGACCAGTTCGGCGGCAACGTTTTCACGATGCTGGATGGAGCTGTGGTGGAAGGTCTGACCATGACCAGCGGCACGGTGAACATCTCCGGAGAAGTGAGCCTTACCAAGGTCACTTTCGGTACGGCAGAGGTGCAATCTGTTGCTGTATACTCCTTGCGGACGCTGAGTGATGCGAACGATGCTCTGACAATCAACATCAGCGATGGCGCGACCATCAATGCTGATGAGGTGGTGATTGATGAAAACACAATCATCAATATGGTGCTGGCAGAGGATAGTACATCAGGAGCTGTTACCATTACCGGTACTGATGCTGAGAAAATCAGTGCCCTGAAGGAGCAGTTGGAGTCTATGAATACAGTTGATGGCAACGGTGTAGCTATTGAGGGCGGTTCTTTCAATGTCAACACCACCGTGGTTCCCGAGCCGACGACGGCTACGCTGAGCCTGCTGGCTCTGATGGGACTGGCTGCGCGTCGTCGCCGTCGCTGAAGCTATGGCGTGACAAGTCGTCGCCGCAAGTAATTCAGAATTAAGATTTTAGATTATAGAATTAAGAATTCATTTTCTTATCTACAGGGGTGGCAGGGTTGCGAAAGCGCCTTGCCACTCCTTTTTATGTACTCGGCTGGCGATGTGCATTCGGTTGCGCGGGCGAAATGCCCCGGAGCAGTCGTCGATGAAAGAGCCCGGCAGGTGCAACTTCCTTTGCAAAAATGCAGAAAAGAGGGCGAAGTTCCTTTGTAAAAGTGCAGTAGAATGGGCGAAGTTCCTTTGTAGAAATGCAGAAAAAGGGATGAAGTTCCTTTGTAAAAGTGCATAATGGGTATCGAAATGTATTGACGATAAGGGGATATTGTGCTAGGGTGATGTTGAGGAGAAAAATCAGGTTATGAAACGATGGTGTCTGAGAGAGCTGGAGGGATGGAAGGCGAATCCCAATCGCAAGCCGCTGCTGCTGCTGGGGGCTCGCCAGGTGGGGAAGACCTGGTTGATGCAGGAATTCGGCAAGCAGCACTATAGGAACGTGGCCTACATCCGCTTCGATAAGGATGCGGCTATGCGGCAGTCGTTTGAGCAGGATTATGATATCCGTCGCTTGTTGAACACGATCCATTTGCGCACAGGGGTAGCCCTTATCCCGGGCGAGACACTGATTATCCTCGACGAGATACAGGAGTGTGCGGGGGCGCTGACCTCGCTCAAATATTTCTGCGAAGAGGCGAGGGAGCATCATATCATGGCGGCCGGGTCGCTGCTGGGGCTTGAGGAGAATATCGGAACGGGTTTTCCGGTCGGGAAGGTGGATAGGGTGTATATGTACCCCATGAGCTTCACGGAGTTTCTGGATGCGGTCGGCTATGGGCAGTATGTAGAGCTGTTGCGCAGTCGGGATTGGGGGATGATATCACTCTTTGGCAGCAAACTGGAGGAGCTGCTGAGGTATTACTACTATGTCGGCGGCATGCCGGCAGCGGTGGCGGAGTATGTGAGGAGCGGCGACATGCAGGCGGTGAGACGGCTGCAGAATAATCTGCTGGCCGATTATCGGGTCGATTTCCGAAAACATGCCACGGCGGCAGAGACGCATCTCATCACGCAGGTATGGGATTCTCTGCCGGAGCAGCTGGCGCAGGAAAACAAACGCTTTGTGCATGCGGCCGTGGGAGAGGGGGTGCGCGCCCCGATGCTGCGAGGGCCTATCCGCTGGCTGGATGATGCCGCCATGGTGCAGGTGGTGCCGCGAGTGAAGAAGCCGGAGCTTCCCCTGTCGGCCTATCAGGATGGTGCTTTCAAGATGTTTTTCCTGGATGTGGGGCTGCTGGCGGCCAAGTGTAAGCTGAAGGCGAGTGTGATACTGGAGCAGAACTCTATCTTCGGACAGTACAAGGGGGCACTGACGGAGCAATACGTCCAGCAGCAGCTGCGCACGGATTGCGGGATTGCGCCTTTTTACTGGGCAGCCGAGCGTGCTCAGGCTGAGGTGGATTTCCTGGTTGAGACCGAAGGCGGTATCGTGCCGATGGAGGTAAAGGCAGAACGCAATCTGCGAGCAAAGAGCTTGCAGAGCTTCTGCAAGAGGTATCAGTATCCCATGGCCGTGCGTCTGTCGATGAGCTCGTATGAGGTCAATCCGATAGAGACATCGGGGAAGCATCGATATACCCTGGTGGATATGCCTTTGTATGCTGTAGTCGCACTGCCGGATGAGGTAGAGGCACAGATGTCTGTGCGCTGAGCCCGGAGCCTCACACGAAATGCCCCCGCCCATCCGCGAGGGAAACTTCCTTTGTAAAAATGCAGAAAAGGGGGCTAAGTTCCTTTGTAAAAATGCAGTAGAATGGGAAAAGTTCCTTTGTAAAAGTGCAGAAAAAGGGATGAAGTTCCTTTGTAAAAGTGCGGAGCGAGTTTTGTAATACTTATTAAGTAAAGAAGTTGCGTGTTTATGGAGAATGTGGAGAAAATAAAGGGTGTAAACGATGACTATTCTCCTCATTTATTGAGCCGGCAAAAAAGGCGTTGTCAGACTGAAAGCCCGAGGAATGTTGAGCCCGGAGGGCGGTATAATCGTAGTGGCGGAGACGCGTAGCGGCGGAGTCACTCGTAACGAACCAAAAGGATATGGGAGCCCCGATGTAGGTCGGGGCGGCATAAAGCGCAGCCCGAATCTATAGCATGGCATTATGCCGCCCGCTTTCGCGGGCTCAGCATTCTCTTTGTTGACGGGCCTCGCTACGATTATGCCGCCCATAGGGGCTCAACATTCCGCTCGCTTACGCTCGCCGATTACCCACAAAGTCAATTTGCCGGGAAGTACGAAGTCAAAAGGACGATGGACAAGGTACAGAATTCCGCTCGCTCTGCTCGCATGATGTACGATGAAGGATGCTCAGCGTTAGTTGAAACCATCCGCGCGCAGTGCAGCGAATGTTGAATTCGCCTGCCACGGCGAAGCCATTCAGGCGGAGACGGGTAAATCGTCAATCGTAACTTCTCCCGATTTATCTGGGGCTGTGAATGGTGCCGTGTTTCTCGCGGAATTGGCGGGGATTGACGGCGTTGGGATTGCTCCAGAGACCCCTGGAGGCTTTTCGGGCACTTTGCTGAGCCTTTTGCAAATCGGCATCTTTTTTACTGTCCGCATGGTGTCCGTAGTACCAGGCGAGTCCGGCGCGGAGCATTTCCTGATTCACATAGGTGCTGCCCACATAGACTTTCCCGATGTAGCGCCCGTAGCGGTCAGTGTCTTGCACCTCCACACGGATGTTCTTTTTGAGCGTGAGCTTGCGGAGCTGCTCGCGGGATTGGCCGGAGAACTCCTGTCCCTTTTCCGGGGCATCTATGCCGTAGAGTCGCACCCGAACTTCCTCCGTTTCGCCGTCCGGAATGAATTTCAGCGAGTCTCCATCCTGCACATAGGCGCATTTGCCCTCCATCAGCTCACCGTGAGCCGTGGAAAGTCCGAACCATATCAGCAACCAGGAAAAGAAACGCTTCATAAGATATTAATGATAAATGGTCAATAGGGAACTTCTAATAAATCGACATATTAAAATTACTCAATAAGTACAAAGTCAAATGTACGATGGACAAGGTGCAGAATTCCGCTCGCATTGCTCGCATGTAAGGGATTTTGTAATCTGCGCTTTGTCTTGCTGCGAGCCGGGGGCTCGCCGAACCTTCCATTTGCCACGCCAAAGCTCCGCAGGAGCGACGGCGGGTCCTTCGTCCATTGTTCTTCGTCCTTTGTCCTTTAGATTTCAATTTGCCGCGCTAATCAGACTTTTTAGAAGTTCCCAATAGACAATGGTCAACCGTCAATATATTGGTGGTTGACGGCATGCACGCCGCCCAGGTTGTGGGATGAGGCAATGGCTTTGGCGATGTAGTCCAGCCCACGCTCCACGGATTTTTCCAGGCTGTAACCATGGGCCAGCCATGCGGCAATGGCACTGGAGAGGGTGCAGCCGGTGCCGTGGGTGGAAATGCCGTTGATGCGGGGGTGACTCCAGCGCTTGGGCGCGGCTCCGGGAGATTCGACCAGGATATCCGTGCAGGTGCTGCCCGCCACATGTCCGCCTTTGGCGAGGATGGCGCAGTTGTAGCGGCGGCAGAGCTCTACGGCGGCCTCTGTCAGTTCCTCTATGGTGCAGACAGTGGCTCCGAGCAGGGTTTCCAGCTCATCCTTGTTGGGGGTGAGCAGCGTTGTGCGCGGCAGCAGCACCTCTTCGTACACTTGAATGGCTGCCTGTTGCATGAGAGCCTCTCCCGCTGTGGCTATCATGACCGGGTCCACCACGATGGGCCCCTGAAAGCCCTCCAGCGCTGCACAGCAGGCGCGCACAATTTCCGGCGAGTACAGCATGCCCGTCTTGATGGTCTTTACCGGGAAGGTCTTGAGGCAGAGCCGCACCTGATCGGCCACAAAGTCCGGCTCCATGGCCACAATCCCTTCCACCAGCCCGGGAACTTCGCTCACCACGCAGGTGACGGCGGTCAGCGGGTAGCAGCCGAGGGCGAACCCGGTTTTGAGGTCGGCCTGCAGCCCGGCTCCGGCGGAACAGTCGGAGCCGGCGATGCTCAGGAAAACGGGGGTGGTGCTCATGCGAGGGCGGATTCGAGGGCTGAGGCAACGCGCAGCAGGTCTGTCTCGGCAAAGTGTTTGCCCAGCAGCTGAATGCCGATGGGGCGGGTTCCCTCCGGCTGAGGACAGGGAACGGAGATGCCGGGAAGCCCTGCCAGGTTGGCGGGAATGGTGTAGATGTCCGACAGGTAGACCTGCAGCGGGCTCAGCGAGGTGTCGTTGAGCGCAGGTGCCGGGGTGGGGGAGACCGGGCCGATGATGAAGTCCACCTGCTCAAAGGCGGCGGTGAAGTCCTGCGCCACCAGGGCGCGAACTTTCTGAGCCTTTGCGTAGTAGGCATCATAGAACCCACTGGAGAGCACGTAGGTGCCCAGAATGATGCGGCGTTTCACTTCCGGGCCGAAGCCCTCTGCGCGGGAGCGGCTGTAGAGTTCATCCAGTCCGTTGGTGTTGGCGGCGCGGTGCCCGTAGCGGATACCGTCGAAGCGCGACAGGTTGGAGGAAGCCTCTGCACAGGCGATGATGTAGTAGGCGGCCACCACGGCTTCTGCGTGCGGCAGGGAAATTTCCACCACCTCGGCACCCAACTCCGTGAGGGTTTTGACGGCTTTGTCCAGCGCGGCGGCGACGGCGGGGTCGTTGCCGGAGGAGAGGTATTCTTTCGGCAGACCGATGCGTTTGCCTTTGATGTCCTGCCCCAGTCCGGCGGTGAAGTCCTCTGTGGGCCGGGTGGAGCTGGTGGAATCCTTGGGGTCGTGCCCGCAGAGAACATTCAGCAGCAGGGCGGCATCTTCCACATTCTGGGTGAGCGGCCCGATTTGGTCAAGAGAAGAGGCGAAAGCCACCAGACCATAGCGTGAAATGCGACCGTAGGTGGGCTTCAGGCCCACGATTCCGCAGTGAGAAGCCGGCTGGCGGATGGAACCGCCGGTGTCAGAACCAAGGGCGGCAATGGCCATGCCGCCGGCAACGGCTGCGGCGGAACCGCTGGAAGAACCGCCCGGGGCGTGACCGGGTGCGGCGGGGTTATCCGTGGCACCGAATGCGGAGTTCTTGCCGTAGGAACCCATGGCGAACTCGTCCATGTTCGCTCGGCCGAAGGGGATGGCACCGGCGGCGCGCAGCTTGCAGACGGCGGTGGCATCATAGGGCGAGACAAAGTTCTCCAGTATGCGGGAGGCGCAGCGGGTGGGCTCACCCTGGATGCAGATGTTATCCTTCACCGCGAGCGGGATACCGCCTAAGGGGAGGGAGAGGTCGGCCTTGGCTGCTTCCGCAAGCGCTGCCTCTTTGTTGGCAGAGATATAGGCATTGATGCCGGGGTTGCGGGAATCGATGTTGCGGGCGATTTCTTCCACCAGCTCGGTGGGGGAGATGCTGCCGGCCAGCAGCTGCTTGCGCCAGTGGGAAATGGTACCGATAAGCATGGTCGTATTCGCTGGTAAAGGGTTCGTCATCAGTGGGCGGATTCAACAACCTTGGGTACGCGCACCTGACCGTCCTCCTGCTGCGGGGCATTGGCCATGGCGGCTTCGTTGCTCAGGCTCTCGCCGGGGATATCCGGGCGCAGTGCATCAAACACCGGCAGCGGATGGTACATGGGCTCCACCGCAGAGGTGTCCCACTTCTCCAGCTGCTGCACATAGGCCAGCACCTGATTCAAATCCCCGGAGAAACGCTCGGTTTCCTCCGCCGTCAGTTCCACTTTGGCCAGTTTGGCAATGTAGGCCACATCGATGAGTGCTTGCGTATCCATGGTGTCAGAGCTGCTAGATTCTGCCGTGCCTTCGCGGCTGTCTGCGCGCAGAGTATAACACAATCCGCGCGATAATCAAGAATATCAGCTCAGAATGACGAATGCTTTCGCCGTCTATGCAATCGAACCGGTGACTTTGCCCTTGCCCCCGCCGGACACGGGGTGCGGCGGGGAAAATCGCAAAGTGCAGCCGGGAGTCGGATGTTACTGCGAGAGCTGCTGCATGCAGAACCAGTAGACGGCTGCTACTGAGGCTACCAGGGCAAGAAGAACAAAGATGCTCTCGCCAACGCCTCCCCGGCGTACGGTGGCGCCATCTGTGCCGACTACCCTCTGGCGGCGTATGCGCCGCTCCTCCATCACGTCTTCCTGCGGACCCAGTGTGTTGCGCCCTCGGCGGGGCTGCTCCAGCATGTAATCGGATGCCTGCCAGGCGGTATCGCGCCAGGCCTGAGGATCGGCGGCGTGGCTGCGGCGGGCGCTGCGTTCCAGATCCTGCATCTTGAGACGGCGGATGTATTCGTTTCGTGACATGGGGTGATAGGTGGGGGAGAGAGGTTGTGCGGGTGGGGCTTCAGGAAAGAAGGAAGTGGAAGATGGCCCAGCTGATGAGCAGGAGAAGGAAGAGAGGCAGATGGAACGCCAGCCCGCGCAGAAGTTCATCGCGGATTCCTTTCCAGTTCAGCCCTTTCTTCTCTTCCTCGCCCGGTTTGCGGGTGAAGATATCGGTGTGGCGATAGTGGCCGGCAGAGGCGTATATCTCGTTGAAATCGCTCTCCGCGCGCTCCAGCTTCGGCAGCGCCTCGTGGAGCCGTGCGGCGAAGCCCTCGGTGCTCCACTGCTCCGGCTGCATGGAGGAAAGAATCTTCAGGTGGCGCTTCAGATGGTCGCATACGCGTGATACCTCCTCGTATTCGCGCTTCATGGAGCCTAACTCGTGATCCATGCGCTGGACGGCATAGTGCAGCTTCATGCCGACGTCGTTCAGACCCTCGTTGAACAGAGCCTTCTGCTCGTTGCTCTGCTCCAGCGCCTGGCGCTGCGCTTCCCACTGGGCTCGCTGTGCTTCGAAAAATTCCGCCTGCTGACGCGCCTGCTCCACCTGCAGCCGCACCTGCTCGGGGCTGTGCTGCTCGCCGTCCGCTGTCCGCGGGTTCAGCTCCATCTGGCGATATTTTGGTTCCGGAATCATCCTCGCTTTCGTTCTTTCCCTTGTTTTGGAAAACTTAACCATGTTCTGCCGTGTTTGTCAAGAAAATATCTAAGAAAACTTGATAAATATAGTTTTAATATAATAAGTAAATCCTGGAATTCAGGTAAAGTTAAATATTGTTCCGGCAATGAAAGATTGATCGGTCGATGGGAAGTTGTAGGGAAGTACGATTGACGAATGACCCGTCTCCGCCGAAGGCTTCGCCGTGGCAGGCGACTTACGAATTCAACGTTCGCT
>JAFQSQ010000006.1 GCA_017409465.1 Akkermansia sp.
CAAAATCGTTGGCAAGAATGAGAAAACAAGCCGCATGGAATACACAAGTACTGGAGGAAATCCTCTTTAGTGCATTCGGCACAAAAAACGAAACAGAGGAAAGTCAATAAGAAATCCCGACATCGAAATGCGTTTGCCCTGGGAATACACTTGACAGAGTGAGCGGTTTCAGAGTATGATATTCGGTGACAAGAAAGCCTTTAACAGGCAGGATAAGCAAAAATAATTTGTAAGAGTTCCAAAAATCATTCGAAATATGAGCACAACAACAGACGAACAGGTAGAGGCCTGCACTCCCGAGGGATGGCAGGGGTTCAAGCCGGGTGTGTGGCAGAATGAAATCAATGTGCGCGATTTCATTCAGCAGAACTACACGCCGTATACCGGTGGCGACGATTTCCTGGCCGGCCCGACCACCCGCACGGAGAAGCTGTGGGACACGGTGAAGGACCTGCTCAAGAAAGAGATTGAAGCCGGCGGCGTGCTGGATGCTGATACCGAGGTGGTGTCCTCCATCATTTCCCATGCTCCGGGCTATATCGACAAGGAACTGGAGACCATCGTCGGTCTGCAGACGGATGCTCCGCTGAAGCGTGCCCTCATGCCTTTCGGCGGTGTGCGTATGGCACACCATGCGCTGGAGGCATACGGCTATACCATGAGCAAGAAGACGCTGGATGCGTTCAAGAAGTTGCGCAAGACTCACAATGACGGTGTGTTCGATGCCTACACTTCCTCCATTCGTGCGGCTCGCTCTGCCGGTATTGTGACCGGTCTGCCGGATGCCTATGGCCGCGGCCGTATCATCGGTGACTACCGCCGTGTGGCGCTGTACGGTATTGACAAGCTGATAGCCTGCCGCCGCAAGGATTTGAAGGAACGCGAGAATCTGGTGCTGACGGATGATGTCATCCGCCTGCGCGAGGAGCTCAACGAGCAGATTCGCGCCCTGGATGAGTTGGCACAGATGGGTGAGTCCTACGGCTGCGACCTGCGCCGCCCGGCCACGAACTCCCGCGAGGCGGTGCAGTGGACCTACCTCGGCTATCTGGCCGCAGTGAAGGAGCAGAACGGTGCCGCCATGTCCCTGGGGCGTGTGTCCACCTTCTTTGATATCTACTTCACCCGTGATTTGGAGCAGGGCACTATCACGGAAGCCGAAATCCAGGAGCTCATGGATCATTTCGTCATGAAGCTGCGCATGGTGCGTTTCATCCGCACCACGGAGTACAACAACCTCTTCTCCGGTGACCCCACCTGGGTGACGGAATCCATCGGCGGTATGGGCGAGGACGGCCGCACGCTGGTGACCCGCAGCTCTTTCCGCATGCTGCAGACGCTCTACAATCTGGGGCCGGCTCCGGAGCCGAACCTGACGGTGCTGTGGTCCACGCAGCTGCCGGAGGGCTTCAAGCGCTTCTGCGCCAAGGTGTCCATCGAGACTTCCTCCGTGCAGTATGAGAACGATGACCTGATGCGCCCGTACTGGGGTGATGACTATGGCATTGCCTGTTGTGTATCCGCCATGCGCATCGGCAAGCAGATGCAGTTCTTCGGCGCCCGTGCGAACCTGGCCAAGTGTCTGCTCTACGCCCTCAACGGCGGTGTGGACGAGGTCAAGTTCAAGCAGGTGGCTCCCGTTTCCCCGCGCTACGAGGGCGATGTGCTGGAGTACGACAAGGTGATGGAGCTCTTCGACAAGATGCAGGACTGGCTTGCCAAGACCTATATCGACGCGCTCAACGTCATCCACTACATGCACGATAAGTACTGCTACGAGCGCATCGAGATGGCCCTGCATGACCCGGAAATCCTGCGCACCATGGCCTGCGGTATCGCCGGTCTCTCCGTGGCGGCAGACTCCCTGTCGGCCATCAAGTATGGCAAGGTGACAGCCATCCGCAATGAGGAAGGCTATATCGTGGACTTCAAGACGGAGGGTGACTTCCCCTGCTACGGCAACAACGACCCGCGTGTGGACGAGATTGCCTGCTCGCTTGTGACTAACTTCATGAACAAGATTCGCAAGCTGCACACCTACCGCAACTCCATGCCCACGCAGTCCATCCTCACCATCACCTCCAACGTGGTGTATGGCAAGAAGACCGGCAACACCCCGGACGGTCGCCGCGCCGGCGAACCCTTCGCCCCCGGTGCCAACCCCATGCACGGGCGTGACAAGAACGGCTCCGTGGCCTCCATGCTCTCCGTGGCCAAGCTTTCCTACGATGACTCGCAGGACGGTATCTCCTACACCTTCTCCATCGTGCCCGGCGCACTGGGTAAGGACGAGGCGGAGCGCGAGGGCAAGCTGGTTTCCCTGCTGGATGCCTACTTTGCCGCCACCGGCCACCACATCAACGTGAACGTGCTGGAGCGTGAGACGCTCATGGATGCCATGGAGCACCCGGAGAAGTACCCGCAGCTCACCATCCGTGTGTCCGGCTATGCGGTGAACTTCATCAAGCTTACCCGTGAGCAGCAGCTGGAAGTCATCAGCCGTACCTTCCACACCAAGTAATTGGTAACGCAATTCTGAATCAGGAAGCTCGGAGCGCAGGCTCAGGTGGTAACACCTGCGGGGAGTGACCCCGCCGAGCTTCCTTTTTTCATTCCTTCCATTCCCTGCGCTCCATTCGTAAATCGTAAATCGTAACTCGTCATTCCATATGGGTCTTGTTCACTCAGTCGAATCCTGCGGCACCGTGGATGGGCCGGGAATTCGCTTTATTCTGTTTTTGTCCGGGTGCAGCCTGCGCTGCCGTTATTGCCACAATCCGGACGCTTCCTACAAGCGCTGTGGCACGGAGCGGAGTGCGGAGGATGTGCTGGAGGAAATATCCCGCTACCGCGATTTCCTGGTAAATGCAGGCGGTGGTGTGACCATCTCCGGCGGTGATCCCCTCTTCCAGCCGGAATTTACCCGTGCCATCCTGCGGGGCTGCAAGGCCATGGGACTGCACACCTGTCTGGACACCTCCGGGCATCTGGGATGCAACGCGGACGAGGAAATCCTCTCCCTCACGGATCTGGTACTGCTGGATATCAAAGCCTGGAATCCGGAGCAGTACCGGCTGGTAACGGCCCAGCCCCTCCAACCCACGCTGGACTTTGCCGAGCGTCTGGCCGCCCTGGGGAAGCCCGTCTGGCTGCGCTATGTACTCGTACCCGGGCTCACCGACCAGCTGGACGACATTGAGGCGCTGGCTCGCTATGCCTCCGGTCTGGGCAATATTCAGCGTGTGGACGTGCTGCCCTTCCACCAGATGGGGCGTTACAAATGGCAGAACCTTGGCCTCGACTACACTCTGGCAGACACCGAGCCCCCCGAGCCCGAACTCACCGACCGCGTTCGCACCATCTTCCGTGTCAACGGCTTTGCCGACCGCACTTATTAAGTCGGCAAAACGCCCCTAAACTCCATCATCCGTGGAAAATGTGCATGAGGAGCACAAAACTCCCGTGGAAAATGTGCACGAGAAGTACAAAACTCCCGTGAAAAATGTGCATGAGAAGCTTGACCGAATGGTGGCATAGGGCATAATGTCAACGAAAGAGGGGAAGATGAAACGTTATTTGCTCACAGCTCTTGCCGATTGGAAAAAAAGTGTGTGCCGCAAGCCTTAAATCCTATTGTCAGAAATTTGAACCGACCATTTCCATTCGCACCTCCATGGCAAATTATCATGTGCAACAGATTCCGCTGAACGGGACAAAACGCAGCTATACTCAGCTGGATATCCCGTTGTATGCTCTCTCGCAGTTAGCCCGTGAGAGTGAAAGGTGGATGCCGTAAATGGGTAAGAGATTCACTTCAGCTCATTGAGAATGAGCCGGGGCTTGGCGAGGCTGGAGTGAAAGCTGTCGAACTCGGTGCCGAGGCCGAGAGGATTCCTCCGGCCTCGCCTGTTGGTGTCTCCCGGGCTCTACTATCCGCAGTCGCGGCTCGGCTAGCGAGCGAATGGCGGCAGGTATGGGGTGCTGCCTTTATTCCGGGGATGTTGATTTCAGCATTTCTTCGATAGCGGGGATGGCGTTCTTGATATCGGCGTCAATGCTCCCGTGGTACCGGCATCTGCCGGTTCGATCGTAAATCGATATCCCATCTTCCGGTACGGAGTCGTTATCCAGCGTGACATTTTTTGCCTGAGTAACAGGTGCTTTGAGTTTCAGTATCTTAGCATACTGCTTTGCCTTCTTCATATCAGCACCCTGTTCTACGATGTACAGAGTCGTAACCCCCTTTAACTTCTGAATTTTCTGTAGATTTTTGATAACTCCCTCTTTCTTGAAGTGTGCTTCCCATTCCTGGGGCGATGTTGAGTCGAGCATGCTATGCAGGGCCAGTTCCGAGACACAGACGAGGACAAAAACGTCTGCGTTCCAATTCGGTTTGCCGGAGGTGAACTTCAGTGCTTGTAGGGCCGAGACTCCCCGGGAGGCAAACTGTTCATTTTCTTTCGCTTCTTCCCGATATTTTTTCATCAGCTCCTTCATGTCATCGTGACTCGCCTTCGTATTGGTCATCTCAAGCGTTTTCGCCTTCCTGTCATAGGAAACCGAGGCGCCTTCGGGGAACGTGAACCCTAAGCCTTTCATATTGAATAAAACCGATTCCGCCTTACTAATGTCGGTATCTTTGTAAAAAAAGTCGCGGCCGATGTTCTTGTATTTTTGGGTAATCAATTCCTGCCCCTGGTGGTAGCGCCCCTCCGTTTGCTGGGTTTTGCTGAGGAGACTTTTATCCGGGACTGCCTTATAGAGAGCCAAGTGGGGGTGTGTGCCCTTAAGTACAGCTTTTGCATAGGCTCTCGTAGCTTTTTCACCGGCTTTCGCCGCAGTATCGTAATTCGTTTCTGCTGTTTGCCGAATGAAGGATAATTCATGCTCGTTACGAGTTCTGCCTTCCTTGATTGCTCTTTCCCGGTCGTAACGCACAGCTGCTTCGGCGACGGATTCTCTCTCTATGAATGCCTTTGCTTCGGGATGCCCTGCATCGGCAGCTTTTTTCATGGCATTAAGCTCCTCTTCCTGCAAAAGCTGGATTTGAGCACGGTCTTTCGCGATGGTTTCGCCCAGCCTTGCGATTGTTGCAGCATACTTGGCCTCTTCGGTCTCCGCCTGTTGCAGTTCCTGAAAAGCCTTTTGTGCCGCGGCTTGCGCGGTGGCCTTATCCTGCTCAGTCGATGATTCTACGGCGTCTGAAGCTTCGCGATGCTTTTTTGTGGCCTGATGCCTTTTCTCTGCCGCAATCTCTTGCTTCTCTACGAGTTGAACCGAGTTGTCACATGCTTCCTTCAGCTGCACCATCAGCTTTTCGTATTTTTGCTTAGCCTCCCTGGCTCGGGCTACATCGGCAGCACCATCTGTGGCATAGGCGCCGGGGGTGATGATACT
The DNA here is from genome assembly GCA_017409465.1 of Akkermansia sp. GTDB lineage: Bacteria > Verrucomicrobiota > Verrucomicrobiia > Verrucomicrobiales > Akkermansiaceae > Akkermansia. The sequence goes on from JAFQSQ010000006.1 coordinate 5,398, forward strand.
GCAAGTCAGAAATACGGCAGATGCTAAGAAAGGGAGTGCACGATTCTTCATAGGGGTGAGTGTATCGCATTCCTAATGCGATAGCAAGTCTTTTCACCCCGAAATACTGCTGGTCAGCCCATTGCGCATTGGGTACGTACGATATCTTTCAGCGAACATTGCTCGTTATAAGGAAACCTTCCGATTGCGTTCAATGAACAATCTGTAATCCTGCTATCGCATTTGAAATGCGATGACGTATATATCATTGCCCTTGCTGAAATAAGTTTTTTTGTCAGCCTCTGAGTGAGGGTGAAAACCTGATGCTCACCATCTCAGCTGCTGTGAAAAAAAGGTGCGAGATGGGCGTTATTGCAACTCGTTGAGGATGAGCTGAGGGTCTGCGAAGGGGTAGTGGAAGCTGTCGAACTCGGTGCCGAGGCCGAGGGGATTCCACCAGGCGCGCATGTTGTCCGGGGGGAAGATTTCATCGCGGGTGGCGATGTAGGCAGCATCCCATCGGAGGTGGGGAGTGGAGTCTTTGGCGGCGCGCTCGGCCAGCAGGTTGAGCTCATCGAGCTTTTCCTCAGCCGTGCGGTCAGGGTAGGATCCGGTGGGGATATAGCGTCCTTCTTCTCCTGCGGCGGCGAAGGGGTTGGCGCCGCCGCTGCGAATCATGCCGCGCATACTGCGCAGGACAACCCGCAGGCGCATGCCATAGCGTGGGTCGACGGGGCAGGGGGTGCCGTTGAGCGCTACGGCGCGGTGCAGGGGAAGCTCGCGGCAGCATTGCTCGCTCACCCACACGCCGAATGACCAGGCAAAGAGGTAGATGCGGCGGTAGCGGGCGAAGCGGGCAGGCTCCAGCGGCGCGAGGCTGCGGTGGTCGTAGCAGGCCAGCACATCGCAGCCCGGCGGGTCGATGTGGCACACGGCATTGGGCGTGGCGGCCCAACCGAGCATGAAGATGACCAGATCCGGGTTGGAGTCATCGCGCTTGAGCCAGGCTTCCTGCATGGTCGCGTAAATGCTTATTCGCCGTATTCTGCCCAGGAGGAGCTGGTTTCCCAGACGCGTACGCGCTCCAGTTTCACGCAGTCGCGCACCGGGTAGCGGAGCGCACCGGATTTGGCTTTGTTGAGAGCCGCCTGCGCATGCCGGAACACAGCGTGAGCCATGGCCTCGCTGGTGGGATCCATCTGCTCAAAGGGGATGATGCGGTCGCCGTAGATGCTGCGAAAGACGGCATAATTCGGGTCGGCGGTGTTCATGCAGAGCGCGTGGTCGAACTGCTCCAGGAACTCGTTCATCATTTCCCCGATGGCCTTGAAATCCATCACCATTTCGTGGTCATCCAGCGTCTCAGCGGCAAAGACCAGCTCCACGCTGCGGGTGTGACCGTGCGGGAACTGGCAGTTGCCGGGGTGTTTGGAGAGCAGGTGCCCGCTCTCCAGCTCTATGCATTTGCAGATGCGGTACATGGAAGTATCAGGCAATCGGGGTGACGCCTTTCTTCAGAATGATGTTGCCGTACTTGGCCGTCTCACCGGTAATCACCACGGCATAGGCAGCCTTGGCGCGGTCGTAGAAAGCATAGCGCTCCATGCGCTCGATGTCGCCCTCATAGCCGAGAGCGGCGCGGTACTTGGCCTCTACGGCGGGGTCAAGGGTATCGCCCGGCACGGCAGCCATCATGATGACCGGGGTGGCGTAAGCATCCAGTTCAAAGAGGGGAATCATGCCTGCCAGGATGGCATCAGCCCCCACGCCGTCGGCGCGCACCACGGTGTCGTTGAAGGTGTGGGCGGGGAAATGAGCGTCGGAGATGACGATTTCATCACCATGGCCCATTTCGGCCATAATCTTGAGCAGATTCGGAGAGATGACAGGAGAAATACCTTTTAACATAACACGTGTATCATGCCATAATTGATGCCGCGAGTCAATCTAAATGCCATCAGAGACTATTTTCCAGGATGCGTCGAACGTCAGCCGTGGTAAGGTTTTTGGCGTACCCGCCGCGCAGCAGGAAGGTGCCTTCGGCGATGCCGTCCAGCATCTCCGGGGTGGCGCCCAGTTCGCGGAGACTCAGCACCAGCCCGATTTCCTGCATCCAGGCTTTCAGCGCGTCCAGCCCTTCCAGCGCGGTTTGTTCATCGGTCTTGCCTTCCGGGGAAATCCCCCAGACCTGGGTGGCAAAGCGCTTGAATTTGGGCAGGCTATACGGCAGGATATGGCGGAAATAGGGAAGGGTGACGGCGGCGAGCGTCATGCCGTGGGTGGCATCGGTGAACGCCCCGACGGATTGCCCCATCATGTGTACCATCCAGTCGGTGGATTTCCCCTTCGCGATGAGGGTGTTGAGTGCCCAGGTAGCGGTCCACATGATGTTGCTGCGGGCTTCATAATCCTGCGGATTCCGGGCGGCGATGCGGCTGCTGTGGATGAGCGAGCGCATGAGCCCTTCGGCCAGGTAATCGCTGGTGTTGTCATCGGTGCCGGAGAGGTATTGCTCCAGGATGTGCGACATGATGTCGAAGCATCCGGCTACCATCTGGTACGGCGGGAGGGTGAGGGTCAGCTCCGGGTTGAGGATGGAGAAGCGCGGGTAGACTGCATCCCCGAACACGCGTCCGATTTTGCGTTTGGTGGTATGGTTGGTGATGACGGAACCGCCGTTCATCTCGCTGCCGGTGCCGGCCATGGTGAGGACGCAGCCCACGGGGATGATGGCGTTATCCACGGGCTCCATGCGCACGTAGTATTTTTCCCACGGGTCATCCGTGCAGTAGGCCGCCACGGAAACACCCTTGGCGTAGTCACAGACGGAGCCGCCGCCCACGGCAAGGATGAGATCTACCTTGTTCTCCCGTGCCAGACGTGCACCCTCTGCCAGCTTCTCCACGGTGGGGTTGGGCATGACGCCGGGGTCTTCTACGATGGTTTTGCCGGCGGCTTGCAGGATGGTAATGATTTTATCATACAGACCGGAGCGTTTGATGGACTGCTTGCCGTAGGACAGCAGGACGGTGGAGCCGTACTGTTGCAGTTCGCTGCTCAGGGCGTTGAGGGAATCAGGCCCGAAGTGCAGACGCGTGGGGTTGGAATAAGTAAAAGTGCCTTGCATAAGGGTGAGAGTGTTGTTGTTGTTCTTTTGGTTGAAAATCAGGATGGCAGCAGCCGCACCACGCGGTCGGCGCGGGGCAGGGTGATGGTCACGGTGGTGCCGGTGCCTTCCTTGGAGGCGAAGGTGAGCGAGCCGCCGTGTTCCTTGATGATACGCCGCACGATGAGCAGCCCCAGCCCGTGTCCTTTCTTTCGCGTGGTGCGGAAGGGTTCGTACATGGTGCCCATGACCTCGTGGGAGATGCCGCTGCCGGTATCGCTCACGATGATGCGTACGTCTGTGTCGTTGAAATCCGTCTGGATGAAGATGCCGCCATCGGAGCCGGGGATGGACTGGTAGGCGTTGCGGATGATGTTGTAGAAGGCCTGGAAGAGCTGGGTGGAATCCGCATTGAGCTCCGGCAGTTTGTCGTGGAATGCCAGGTGAACGCCGATGCCGCGGGCGGCAATCTCCGGGTCGAGTGCCTCCAGTACGCGGTTGAGCAGCTCGTTGAGCCGCACGGCCTCACGCTGCAATTGTGAGGGGCGCATGGATTGCAGGAACTGGTGCAGCAGGGTGTCCAGACGCTGCGTTTCCTCCAGCGCGCTCTCCAACAGGGGAGCCAGCGGGCGTTGGTCGGCTTCTGTCAGCTTGGAAAGCTTGCGCTGCAGCAGTTGCAGATTCAGCCCGAGGGAGTTGAGCGGATTGCCGATTTCATGTGCTACGGCGCTGGCCATGAAGGAGAGCAGGTTGAACTGCTCTGCCTCGGCATCTTCTTCGCCTGCCGCGCGTGTTTCCGTATCATCATGCACCAGCAGGAGGTACTCCGAGCCGTTGGTGACGGGGCTCATGAAGAAGTGGTAGTGGCGTGGCTCCGGGTAGTTGACCTGCAAATCACGGCTGATGGCGATACCGCTTTCCTTCAGGTCTTCCCAGGTGCAGGTGTTGCCCACCAGCACCTCAAAGGGGACGCTGAGCAGCTCGCGAAGCGGCCGCCCGTAGATGGTGGCGGCGGCTTTGTTGGCGAAGCGGGCCTGTCCCTCGCTGTCGAAGAGGATGAGCCCATCCCGCAACGCATCAAACACATCCTGCAACAGCCCCTTGTCGGAGGCGAGCCGCAGGAATACCTGGCGCAGTTCTTCCTTGTCCAGCGAGTCCAGTCGATTGACGATTTTATCTATGGTGTCGCGTTTCACAGTCCGATTTCCAGACGGTTGAAGGTGGTGGGAATGGTGACTCTGTATACACGCGCCGCATCGAATTCTCCCTCGCAGGGGAGGCCGTCTGCCAGTACGGTCGGGTGGGCATTGAGCGGCAGCGCGTGCAGGGCAAGTGTGGCGCTGTCCTGTGAGGGGGGGAGGAGCCCTTCCCGCGTGTTGGTTATCTGCATGGTGCGCAGACCGGAGCTGTAGTGGAAGTGCATGTGGCAGAAATCGCCCAGACGGTGGGCGCGGCCTTCACCCGCATCATCGTAGAGGTAGCTGTCGGCCTCAGTCTCCGGTGCCCACCATAAATCCAGCGTCAGCTCCGGGTAGGGGAGTTCGCCCACGTACTGCTGCACCGGCCAGCGGGGGATGATGTGGCCGCCCCGCACAAAGACGGGGATGCGATCCATGGGGGTGGAGACCCAGACTTCTTCCCCCGCTGTGGCGGCGGGCTGGTCTGTCCACAGGGAATACCAGTGGCCGCGCGGCAGGTAGAGGAAGCGTCCGCTCTCCCCGGGATGGTGTACCGGCACGATGTAGAGCGCATCGCCCAGGAAGAACTCGCTGCTGCGCCAATACATGTCGGGGTCTTCCGGGTACATGAGCGCGAGCGAGCGGATGATGGGCAGCCCCCGGCTGTGATAGCGGTAGAACTGGGTGTAGAAGTACGGCAGGAGGCGGTAGCGCTCTTCAATGGCGCGGCGGGTGATATCCTCTGTTGTTTTGCCGAAGCACCAGGGCTCCTGTCCGCCGAACTCGCCATTGTTGTGGTTGCGGAAAAAGACGTGGAAGGCAGCCATCTGCATCCAGCGGCAGAACAGTTCTGCTGAGGGATGCCCCAGGAAGCCCCCTGTATCTGCCCCGCAGAAGGAGACACCGCTGGTGCTCAGTCGCTGCACCATGAGGTTGGCCATCTTCAGGTTTTCCCAGTCAGAGCTGTTGTCGCCGGTCCAGGTGGCGGCCCAGCGCTGCAAGCCGGCAAAACCGGCGCGGGAGAGCACAAAGGGCCGTCTGTCCGGCGCGTGCATCTCCATGCCCTCGCGTGTGGCGCGGGCCATGCATTGGCCGTACACGTTGTGCGCCTTCAGATGCGAGCAGGAAAAGCCGTCGAAATCATGCCGCGTGTCGTCCGGGAAGGTCTTGTCCGGGAACATGACCGGCTCGTTCATGTCCGTCCAGATACCGCGCACGCCGTATTCTCCCACCTGGCGTTGGAAGAGCCGCGCCCACCAGCGGCGGGTGGTCGGGTTGGTGAAATCCGGGAAGGTGCAGTTGCCCGGCCATACGTTGCCCTGCAGCAGGGCGCCGTCGTGCCGACGGCAGAAGATATTGCGCTCAAAGCCACTGCGCCAGACGTAGTTGTCCGGGTTGATCTTGATACCGGGGTCTACGATGGTCACCACCTTGAAGCCCTGTTGCCCCAGCCGCTCTATCATGCCGGGCGGGTCGGGGAAGCGCTCTCTGTCCCAGGTGAGCGCCTGGTAGTTCTTCATGTGGTGGATATCCAGATGGATGGCATCGCAGGGGATGCGGCGGGTGCGGAACTCTTCTGCCAGCTCGTTGACGGTGTTCTCCGGGTAGTAGCTCCACTTGCTCTGGTGGTAGCCCAGCGACCAGAGCGGCGGCATAGGCGGCAGCCCGGTCAGCCTGGTATAGGTGGCCACGGTGTCCAGCGCATCCTCGCCCACAATGAAATAGTAGTCCATGACGCCGCCGTCCGCGCCGAAGAGAAGGCGGTCTTCGCGCTCTTTGCCGAAGTCAAAGTAGCAGCGCATGGTATTGTCAAAGAAGATGCCGTACTGCGCGCCATTGTTGAGGCAGAGGAAAAAGGGGATGCTCTTGTAGAGCGGGTCGCTTTCCGGCGTGAACTTGTAGGCATCAGAGCCCCACATCTCGTGGCGGCGGCCGCGCAGGTTCAGGGCACAGGGCTTATCCCCCAGCCCGAAGAAGTGAGCCTGCTCCGGCATGTGCTTGAGCACCCATACCAGGTGGTCGCCGGTGCGCTCCTGCAGGCGGTGCCCCATGCCCTCGGCATCTGCACAGAGCAACCTGCGGCTGCGGCGATCGTAAAACTCCAGCCCGGCATCTTCCTTGCGGATACGGACGGTGAGCCGAGGGGTGCTGATTTCGTAGCAGGACAGCGACTCTATCTCGGTGAGCTCCGGCGGTGCAGGGGTATACTCCGGAGCTACGCCATAGCTGGGGATTTTCTCAAAGACGGCAGAGACAACGTAGCGACAGCGGATGATACCCGCCTCCTTGAAGCAGAGGCGGAGTCGCGTGTCCGGCAGCTCCAGCTCCAGGGTGTAGTCATTCACCCATTCGTAGCTGCGGATGCTCGGCTGACCATCGGTATTCACAGAAGCAGCAGGTTAACCCGGGGGCCATTGCAGGGAGCGGCCGCCGATGATGTGGATGTGCAGGTGCGGAACGGTCTGCCCGGCCTGCTCTCCGGTATTCATCACGGTGCGGAATCCGCCCTCGGCCAGGCCTTCAGCCCGTGCAATATCGCCTACCTTGAGCATGAGGTGAGCCAGCAGGGCGGCATCCTCTGCCGTGGCGGCGGCTATGTCCGGTATCGGTTTGCGCGGCACCAGCAGGACGTGCACCGGTGCGGCCGGAGCAATATCCCGGAATGCTACGCACAGCTCATCTTCGTACACGATTGCCGCCGGGATTTCCTTGTCGGCAATTTTCTGAAAGAGTGTCTTTTGCATCGCACCCCCTATTTACCACATGCCGCGCCCGCCTGCAATAAGAATTTGCCCTGTCGGGGCGCTTTTGCCTCATTTTGGGCTTGCGAGGCCGCTTCCCCGTGGTTATCATGGCCGTTATGGATGATTCCCGCCCCTTCGTTGTGTGCCACATGCTGGTTTCTCAGAATGGCCGTGTGACCGGTGATTTCCTGGCCGATGCTGCCTGTGCAGATGCCTGCGAAGCGTATTACGACCTGAACCGCGATGACTCCGCGCAGGCTTTTGCCTGCGGGCGGGTGACAATGGAGGGGAGCTTTACCGGCGGCTGGCAGCCGGAGTGGGAGCAATGGGAAACCGTAGCGGTGTCGCCCGGTGATTTTGTGGCTCCTGCGGCGGCCGGGGCGCGCCGGTTGGCCGTGGCCTTCGACCGCTGCGGCCGACTGGGGTGGAAAGCGGCCTGTATCGAAGATGCTGACCCGGGATACGGTGGAGCTCATGTGGTAGAGGTTCTTTCATCTGCCGTTGCTCCGGCGCATCTGGCCTATTTTCGGGAAGTGGGCGTTTCCTATATTATAGCGGATAACCTGTGCGAGGCGCTGGTGCGCCTGCACACGCTCTTTGGGGTGGAGCGCCTCCTGCTGGAGGGTGGGGCTGTGCTCAATGAGGCGTTTCTGACCGCCGGACTGGTGGATGAACTGAGTCTGGTGCATGCCCCGCTCATGGCAGAGCCCGGAGATGCCCCGCTCTTTGCAGCGGCTCCGCTGCCCCCCGTAGCAGATGAAGTGACCCGCTATGTTCGCGGAATCAGCTGCACTTCCTCCCGGCTGCTGCGCTGAAGCGTTCAAGTAAATAAGGGACTCTGATAAATCGCCGGATGGGGCTTTAATGGACAAGGAACAAAGGACGATGGACAAGGTGCAGAATTCCGCTCGGCTTGCTCGCAAGATGAACGATGAAGAACGCTTAGCGTTAGTTGAAACCATCTGCGCGCAGCGTAGCGAACTTTTCACTCGTACTTCGTCATTCGTCAATTGTACTTTTTAGGTTTTCACCTGAATGAAGCAGGCTGCCGGGAATGCCCGACAGCCTGTGTTAAACGGTTATCTAATCAGTGGGGTTGCCTCTTCAGCATGCGCCCTCTTTGGCATCAATCGCCTTCTTGGCCTGCTCGAACACAGCCTTGAAAGCCTCCGGATTGGCGATAGCCAGCTCGGAGAGGGACTTGCGGTCCAGATCGATGTTAGCAGCCTTGAGACCCTCCATGAAGCGGGAGTAGGTCAGGCCCAGGGGACGCACAGCGGCAGAGATACGAGCGGTCCAGAGACGGCGGAACTGACCCTTCCTTCTCTTGCGATCGCGGTACTCATACTGCCATGCCTTGTAGACGGCATCCTTGGCGTAGCGGAAGAGTTTGCTGCGGAAACCGCGGAAACCCTTGGCGCGAAGCAGGATGCGCTTGCGGCGGGCGCGAGAAGCCGGCCCATTTGTAGCACGTGCCATAGTTCTTTATCTATATACCTGAACGAACTGTTCTTCCTCACCTCCCTGCAGTCTCGTTCGTTCTATCCTTTGCGTGTGTTGAAAGGAAGGCTGCATGAAGGCCGCCCGATATGCGGGCGGGACTTGGCTTGTGGCCATGTTCCTTGGCTTAAGCGAAGGGCAGGTTCTGCTTGACAGCCCAAACCTGGGTGGCGTCCACCAGAGCGGGTTTGCCCAGAGCGCGCTTGCGCTTGCTGGACTTCTTCTGGAGAATGTGACGCTTACCCTGCTTGCGGCGCAGGACCTTGCCCGAGCCGGTCACCTTGAAACGCTTGGCAACAGCCTTACGTGTCTTGTTGATACCACCTTTGCGGGTCATGGTGGGGGGATTATACACACCTTTTCCCCTTTGGCAAGAAAAATATCGATGCTATTTTAACTTTTTTTTGTAATTTTTTTCTGCTCGCGCGGGCGTGTACCGATGCGTCTGTTTTTTTACGTCAATTTTGTGCCCGGAAATGAAAAATCCCCTTGACTTCCTGCGCCGGATGCTGTAACTATAAAGGGTCTCGTAGTAACGTCATCGAGATCTGTCTCTGTATATACAAGATTTTCCTATCTAATACCATGAAATTACATCTCCCCGGCAAACTTCGTGCAGCGCTCCTGGCGTGCTACGCCATCAGCGCTTCGCTTGTAACTACCGTTTCCTCCGGTTCCTTTATCGGAGGTGCGTTTGTGGCCACCGCGGCCGCGATTGCTGCCTCGCAACAGGCTACGGCTGCCACCACTATCCTCTATACCGGTGGTGTGATTGAGAACTTCAACTACGGTACCGTCATTTCTGACCCCGAAATCGGCGATATTTCCTTCAATAAGGGAGATAATATCACGTTTACGGGCGATACGTCTCTGGCTCTGGCCGGTAATGTCGAGGGCGGTATCTTCTCCATTGCCGAGAATACCGTGCTGGATCTCAGCAGCAACGGGTATCGCCTCGATGCCGCTTTTGAGCTGCGTGACGGTGTGTTGCGCCTCAGCAACGAGGCTCTGGCTGAGACTGCTGAGGTGTATCGTTCCAATACCGGCAGGGTAGAGCTTGCATGGGAGAGCACCTCTGCCAATCTGGTGAAGCAGCTGGCCAACTTCTCCGGCGTGCTGGATATCAACGGCGCAGCCTATGAAATCAGCGGTGAGGAAAATAATTATGCTCTGGTGACGCTTCATGGTGAAGACGCTACGCTGATGACGCAGGAGGCCACGTATACGCGCCCGCTGGTTTCCGTCGGGGACACCACCATTGATACCGGAGAGTTCTCTTCCGTCCATGTCGGCGCTGTTACCGGGTTCGGTTCCATCACCAAGCTGGGGGAGGGTACCTGGACTCTCAGGGCTAACCACGCCTACCATTACGGTGACATCATCGTGAAGGAAGGCATACTCCGCTGGGGTGTCGAGACGGATGATGCAAACGAGGCCCCCGCTGCTGTCAATAAGCTCTCTTTTGCCAACATCATCGTCGAGGAAGGTGCCATGTTTGTCGATAGCCACCTGGGACGTGATATGGGGACGACCACCTCTATCACGCTCAAGAATAGCACGCTTCGTGCTCTGTCTACGGCAATCGTCGGGTTTGCGCCTGCAATCGAGGATGTCATGGCCAATACCTACAAGGCCTTGTATGTGCAGGGTGCCGGTGATCTGACCACGGATAACGCTTCCGGCCGCCGTTTCCACCTTCTCTCTTCCCTGAATACGGATGCGCATGTGGAAGGGGCGGCCCCCGATGCTACGACCCTGACGATTAATCACGGTACGCAGTATACCTATACGATTTTCGACCGCATCGAGAACTATGCCGGGGACATCGTGGTGCCCACCTCCCGTAACAACCTGGACTATGCGTTCTACGTCAACGAGATTCATCAGGACGCAGATTACGATCTGACCATTACGACGAACAATATCCCCACCTCGGCATTCGGTATCGTCAAGACCGGTGAGGGCTCGGCAACTATCGCCGGTGCTGTCAGCGCCGAAGACGAAATCGCAGTGAAGGAGGGTATGCTTGCTATTCAAGGCAAGGTGACAGCAGAGCAAATTCATGTCAGTGGCGGCGTGCTGGAGACCCAGACGAATCCTGCGTTGGACGCAAGTGAGGCAGTCGTCGGTACGGTGAAGGTCAGCGGCGGTCAGTATGTCATCGGTGACCGTACGCTGGAGTACGCTGTGGATGATCTCCTCGAGGTCACCGGCGGTGAGCTTCTCGTATCCAATGAAGTGACAACGGTCAATGCCCGACGCGATGTGAAAATCAAGGGTGGTACTGTCACGGTGAACGGTATTCTGACGGCCGGTAATGTCGAAATCTCTGCCGATGCTGATACGACCTTCACCGTCAAGGGTGCGATGACCACGAAGTCGCTCTCCAAGCGCGGGGCGGCCGAGTTCTATTTCTCCGATGATACCGAGGCTGCCAATCTGCTGTCGGTGACGGATAACCTGACGATGAACTACGGCGGTACGGAGGCCTCGTTCAACGGCGGTGATTTCAGCAAGCTTTCCATCAAGGACGGTATTGTTCTGAGCTACTATTCCACGGCTGACGGCTCTGCTCCGAATGTCATCAGGATTCCCTATCAGAAGGGTGCAGGCGAGCGTGATGTCGAGTATCTCTTCGCTGATGTATTCGATGTGACGGCGGCGGATCTCTACAAGGGTATCAACCTGGGTATCGAGAGCGACCGCTCGGGCAGTGCGGCTTCTCGTGTCAACCATCTCTATGCCGCTACCCTCGGTGTCAAGGGAGTGGATTATATCATCGAGGAGCGCAACGGCTACTACTACCTCAAGACGCTCAATCCGGATACGGTAGCCACGACAAACTGGGATATCAACTGGGGTACCGTCGAGGTGTCTTCCGCTCCCGAGACGGTGCGCCAGTGGAGCACCGGTTCCATTGATAACACGAGCCTCTGGGAAGACCTGTATCATGAGGCCGACGGGTATTTCATCGCGGCCGAGATTGTGGGTACCAGCGAAAAGGGCTCTTCTGTCTACGGTGGTGCATACGCTTCTGCTCCCATGGATCCTGAGGGTGACGACATTCAGCGCGATATCTGGCTGAAGGCTACCGGCGGCGACTTTATCCTCATTGCCGGCGGCAGCATGTGTGCTCCCACGGCGAATGCCGGCTGGAGCCTCTCCGGCGATACGCACATCTTCGTGGGCAGCGAGGTGAACTCGGTCGGCACGGTGCTGGGTGGTAACTTCCTGGATGGTTTTGCCCCCACCTGGGTGGGTGATGGCTTTATCACCATCGATACGGACAAGCTGACCGGCTCCGTGGCCGGCAGCGGTTACTGCGCCGTGACCCACGAGGGCGACAGTACGATATACGTATACAAGTCACTGAAGACCAACACGCAAACGGAGGTGCTGGATTATACGATGGGCGATACGGAGGATGGCGTGTTCGAGCCGATTAACAGCAACACGATTGCGGCCGGCATGATTGCTACCTCGGCCTACTGGATTGGTGATGGTAAGGTGGTGATTGATCTCAAGAATGATAAGACCACCAACCGCATGACCAAGTCGATTGTCGGTGGCAGCTTCACGCCTAACTCGGCTTCCATCGGTACCGGCGACACAGATCTGCTGCAGCACGTGGGTAATAACCGGGTGGTGCTGACCAACCTCTGCGAGGGTGATGAGCGCCTGTTCACGAACTACATTGTCGGCGGTGACGTGCTGATCAACGCCGGCAGTACGGCTATGGAGGGGGATACTTATGTGGAATTCAGCCACCTGGGTACCTACACCATTATCGGCAGCAAGACCTACAGCGAGGATAATGTCTTCGTGACCGCCGGTCACATGGGCCTCAATATCAGCCCGCTGGCCGGTCCTTACACCACGCAGAACCGCTATACGCTCAACGGTAATACCCACCTCTCTGTGATGGATGCCGAAAATGCCGTCTTCAACGTGACGATGGTGGCCGGTCATGCGGTCTCCCGAGATGTGAGCTGGGATGGTGCTACTGTTATCGTTGCTACCAATGAGTTCGAGCGTCAGTGGGTGGGTACCATCAGCGGCGATACCTACGTCGATATCGACAGCGGTACCTACCGCGGTATGATTGTCGGCGGTCACTACTATGAGGACTTCATCCACGACTCCGCTCCCGCGAATCCCGGTCAGGTGCCGCCGCATCCGGCACAGGGTACCGAACTGGATACGCTGACCGTCACCGGTACGTCCCACATCACCCTGACCGGCGGTACCTATCGCAATACCATCCTGGGTGCTTCGTACTACGACGGCTGGGATGATGTGAACATGATGCACGGGGCGGTTGAAATCAACGCCGCCAACAGTGAGTTGGTCGGTACCAACAACGACTATGGCTATGCCGTTGTCGGCGGTTACTATATCGATGAGTACTTCCACGAGGAGGATGTGGATCAGCCCTACCAGAGTACCAACCCGCACGGGCCTCGTACGTCTGCCACGGTGGGCGATATCCACCTGACCTTTGCCAACAATACGACCGATGGTATCATCCTGGGTGGTTCGCATATCCTGCGTGCGCAGTCCGGCGGAGACGTCCGTCAGGGTAAGATTACGCTTGACCTGCTCAGTGGTACCTTCAATGGCAATATCTATGCCGCCGGTTGTCAGATGTCCGCCGTTGAGCTCCTCACCGAGAGTACGACGGTTCGCATAGCAGACGCGGTTGAGTTCGGTAAGGACGTGACGGTTTCCGGTGGCTATATGGGCAGTGGTACTTCCTCTGTGCATGGTGATGCTACCCTCGAGTTCGTGAGTGCCTCCAAATACGAGAATCTGGGGGAGACGAACTTTATCTTCTTCGATGTAATCAAGGTGACGGAGAAGGAAGGTCACGTGGTGCTGCCGCACAATGCCACCCTGCTGGGTGACTATGTGACGCAGCGCGGCGCCGGTACGGTCGAGCTGTCTGTTCACAATGACCTCGATATGTATACGGTGGCAGAGGGTACGCTCAAGCTGGCGGCCAACAGCGGCAACAACAGCGAGGGTACAAAGATTATCCAGCTGAATCTCTGCAAGGGTGCGACCCTGGATATGTCTGCCGGTAACTGCGGTATCAACGGTACTCTCGTGGTGGAGGGTGGCTCGTCCATCGTCGCCTCTGCCGGTAATGCCCCCACTGCCCTTGAGCGCCTTATCTGGGATGACAGTGAGCTGGTCATGCTGACGCTCAATTCTGTGCCGAATACGGCAGAATCCTACGTAGTGGAGCTCTTCTCCGGTATCTCCAAGGCGGATATCATCGGTATCGATATGCGTGACCTCGAGGAGCTTGGCTACGGTGTGCGCGCCTCTCAGTACATCTCCAGCAATGTTGACCTGACCAACACCTACCTCTTGCTGCAGGGCGATACGCTGGTGCTTTCCCGTGCTCCGCGTCGTTCCATCTACTGGGAATATGAGGGCGGCGGCAGCGGCTACTGGATTGCTGAGGATGCCTGGTCCAAGACGGATGAGGGTACTCCTAATACGGTGTTCAACAACGAGCCCGGTTCCGATAATGTCGTGTTCTCCAACTATGGAGCGGACAATGGTGCCGTGGCCTACATTTCCGTCGGCGAGGAGGTCATGCCCTATGATATCTACGTGCAGAACGGTAACTACGAATTCATCGCTTCCAGCCCGGAAGCCGTCATTACCCCCTATGGCAGTATCATCCTTTCTGATGGTGCTTCTGCCGTCTTTGCCGACACGGTCAAGCTCAATACCAGCGCGGAGACGACACTGATTGCTGTGCAGGATGAAGCCAGCTATCTCGAGGTGAACAACGATATCAGCATCTATCAGCTGCAGAACCAGGGTCGTGTTCGCGTGGTGGGTAATCTGGCCATGACCAACGGTACCAATGCCGGTGGCGTGCTCGAGGTAACGGAAGACCTGACCGTGGGCGGCAGCTCCTCCTTCACTGAGCTGACAGTTAAAGGTGCCGTCAAGGGGAATGCTGACTATACTCTGGCCGTGGACGGCAAGAGCAGCATCGGCTCGATTGATGGCGGTGTTGTTTCCGTGGCCAAGGGTGGTGAGCTCATCATCAACCCCGAAGGCGATTCTGAGACAACGACGCTGAAGGCTCTGCAGGGCGCCGGCTCGCTGAATACGCAGAACGACCTCGTGCTGACCGATGCCAGCAAGATTGGTAACCTGGATGTGCAGTCGCTGGACCTCGGCAGCACGCTGGATGTCAGCGGTAACATCCTTGTCAGGGAGGATATGGCCGTGGCTGACTCGGTGAATGTGACTGGCACGCTTTCGAGCGGTTCCATCACCTACAAGAACCTCATCCTGAAGAGCAATTATGCCATGATTGACGTCGAGGGGAATGTGTACTCCTCCTCCGATTCCGGGCAGATTCAGATGAATGTCGATACTTCTCTGATTGCCACCAAGATTCTGAGCAATGGGCAGGAGTACTACCTGCTGAAGTGCGATGAGGGTGGCCTGGACGGTCAGGTGGTGTTCGATGTGAAGGAGGGTGAGGATCCCACCATCAAGTACGCCAGCAATGACCGCTACGACTATTCCGTCTACTCCGTATCGGACGGCGTTGTGCTGAAGGCTGACCTGACTTTCCCGGATCTCTTCGAGAACTACGTGGCTGAGACGCCCAATGGAATGGCCGGTGGTAAGCTTCTTGATGAGCTCTACATCAATTCGACCATTCTGGAGAAGTATCCCAATGGTGATCTGGCTCTGACGATGGAGGCAATCAACCAGCAGCTCCTGGTGAATAACAGCAAGGCCGGTCTGGATGAGCTCTTCGCGGCTGTTGCAGGTTCATCCATTCCTTCCATGGGTATGGCCTTTACCGATGATATCAATCGTCAGCTCAAGGCTGTTCGCAACCGTACGACAACCATGGGTGTGGATCAGAGTGCTGTGAATGAGGATATGCCCTATTTCAATGCCTGGATTAATGCCGAAGGCGGCAGCCAGCGCCTGGATCAGGACAGCACCGCTTCCGGCTATGAGCTGAACAACTGGGGCGGCACGGTCGGTTTCGATGTTGACTTCTCGCCGCGCATGACCGCCGGTCTTGCCATTTCGGCCATGTATGGTGACTACACTGCCGAATCTCCGGATCGTGCAGAGGGCGATATGGATACTCAGTATGTGACGGCCTTTGCCCGCTATGGCTATCGTTCCTGGATTCATACCTTCGTAGTCAGCTATGGCCGCATGGATGCTACGCTTGAGCGTACGGTTTCCCACGCCTATGGTAACTACACGACTAAGGGTGAGACGGAAGGCAGCGGCTTTGGCCTCATGTACGAGGTCGGCTATGTTGCCGCGCTCAATGAGTCGGGTTCTGCCTGCATCCAGCCTGTCGTGAACTTCACTCTGGCCAAGAGCACCATCGATGGCTACACGGAAGAGAACAGCGATGCCGCTCTGACAGTGGGTGATATCGAGATGACCTCCTTCACGGTGGGTGCCGGTGCTCGTATACAGGCAGTCATCGGTGAGAGTCTCTACAACCGCGCTTCCATCTTCGAATGCCGTGCTCTGGCCAAGTTCTATGCCGGTGATCGCCAGGGTGAGGCTGAGGTAGGCTTCGCGGCTGCCGATATGGGGCGTGCTGATGTGGTGAGCGCTGAGATGGGTGCCGTGGGTATCGAACTCGGTGCCGGTGTAGTGGTTCCGCTGGGCGCTCAGCACCACAGCATCTTCGCTGATGTCTCCGCTGAGATTAACTCCGGTTATACGGGTATCAACGGTACTGTTGGCTATCGTATCAACTTCTGATGTGATTCCCTGAGTGTTTTCTCGTCGCATGTGCCGTAAGCGGTGCATGCGACGATTTTTTTTCAGGGGGTGACCGCCGCGATAGGCGCACTGCGGTGCGGGTGCCGCGCGGAGCCGCGATGCTGCAGAAGCCCGCGGTTGAAGAACAAGGAAGCCGTTAGCGACAGGGCTTAGCGGCGTCTTGCCAGTTCGCTTTCGTAGGTGCGCCCCAGTGTGTCGGCATGCTGCCGCACCCACCGGCTCAGCGGGCGGATTCCGATGCCGCTGCCGGGGACGGCGAGTCGGTTCTCGCAGAGCCCGCTTATTTCATCTCGTGTGAGCATGATGTCGTTCATGAAATACCCCAGCACTGTGGTGGCGGCATAGCCGATGCCTGCCGGTACGGGCAGGATGAGCCGCCGGATACCCATGGCCTCTGCCAGCAGTTTCCACAGCGCGCGGAAGCTGTAGGTCTCTGTCCCGGTGGCGTGGATGATGCGGTGCTGCTCTTCTTGCCCGGCTTCTCTCAGTGCGGCTTCGGCAAAATCCTGTACGTGTAGTGGTTGCAGCTGATACTTGCCCTGGCCGAAGGTTGCCACGGCGGGCAGGTGTCGCAGGCTCCACGCCATGTTGTTGATGAGGATGGACTCCTGCGGGCTGTCGCCGAACAATACTGCCGGCCGCAGGATGCTGTGCGGTATTCCTGTGGCTTCCAGCGCCGTTTCCAGTTCTGCTTTTCCCCGGAAATAGGGAAGGGGGCTTGCGGCATCCGGGCAGGTGATGCTTGTGTGTATGATGCGGCGCACGCCGGCGCGCTGCGCTGCTGAAAAGAGTGTCTTTGTGTTCCGAACAGCTTCTTCGTGGCTGAAGGCGGCATGTCTCCCGCCCGCATAGCTGAATCGTACCCAGTAGGTGTTCACCAGCACATCTACATCTGAGAGGACTTCCTCCTGCGTGCTCCAGGGCATAGGTCGCAGCTCCCAGCCCTCAGCATTGGGCAGTCGCCCTGCGGAATTGGTCAGCCCGATGACGCGCCAACCTTGCTTTGCCGCTTCCCGCGCTATGTAGCGCCCGCTGTAACCCAACACTCCTGTTATAGCGATTGTTTTCATATTTCTGAAATGAGAGAAATTAATAGATAAATAAAAAGTTTGTATTATAATTTGGCGATGAGCCCCAGCAATTTGCCACCCATGAGCGCGGCCTTGCGGAAAAGGGAGGTGGGGTATCGGCGGGCGGCATCCGCCACGTTTTCGGCTGTGCTGAGCAACTCCTGCATGGCTTCCATGCGTGTGGCGGTAAAGGTATCGCCTTCTTCTTTTGCCGCGAGGAGACATTCGTTCACCGCTGCAACAGCTCCTTCCGTTTCGCGGCGGCGCCGTTCTTCCAGGATGCGGCGTGCCATTTCCCAGACATCGCTCACCGCCACGTAAAAGGTTCTTCTGTCGCCCGCTTTGCTTTCGCGTTCGACCAGTCGGAACTGTTCCAGTTCTTTCAGACTGGTGGAGACATTCGAGCGTGCCAACTCCAGCGCGCTGCAGATATCCTCGGCATTTACCGCTTCCCGGCACAGATACAGATAGCCATGCACCATGGCCGTGGAGCGGGCAATCCCCCACCGGGTACCCATCTCTCCCCAGCGGCGGATGAAACGCTTCTGTGTATCCGAAATCTGCATGCCCCTATTTTCTGAAATTTCAGAAAATTGTCAAGTATAAATCACTTATCGAGTAAAATAAATAGGCGCTCTCCCATTGCCCGGTATTAGTTTTACAGCAGTCTGCTCTGTTCTGCGGCGCGGGCGCGTATTTTCTCCACCACCGGGGCGCAGATGCTGCACAGGCAGTCATCCGCAAAGTAGTACAGGGTGCGGCCTCCCTCTGTCTTTTTGCAGACCACTCCGTGCTCTGTCATCAATTTCATGTGTCGGGAAACGACACTCTGGCACAGCCCCAGACGCTCGGTCAGCTCGCCTATCGTGGCTGCTCCCTCGCTGCAAATCGACCCCAACATATGCAGACGTACCGGCTCGGAGAGCATTTTGAAATAGCCCGCTACCTCTTCTGTCATTTGCGGGCTGAACTTGATTGATGTTAATTTTTTCGTCACGCCCGCATTTTATCGTTGACAGAATGAAAAGTCAAGTGTATTTTACGCATATCGCAATATACACATATAGACATGAACGCAACAATATTACAAGAAAGAATCAGGGCGGGAACCGCGCGGGTGCTGGATGTGCGAACCGGGGCAGAATGGCGCTCGGGGCACATTGCCGGAGCAGAACACTTGCCGTTGGACGCATTGCAGCGCGGGGAGATGCCGACCAATGATATCGGTAACGCCGAATTAGTCATCGTGTGCCAGAGCGGGATTCGTGCCGCAAAGGCTCAGCTCGTGCTTCAGTCCCGCGGCATGGAAGCAGCGGTACTGGAAGGTGGGATGAATGCCTGGAGCGCCGCCGGGCTGCCGCAGGAGCAAGAGGCGGGTGGGCACGGTATCTCGCTCATGCGCCAGGTGCAGCTTATCGTGGGCAGTATGAATCTGCTCGGGGTGGGGCTTGGCCTGAGTATCAACCCATGGTGGCTGGTCATCCCGGTATTCACCGGTGTCGGGCTGCTGGTTGCCGGAGCCACCGGTACCTGTGGGTTGGCTCTCCTCCTGGCGCGTATGCCCTGGAACAGATAGAAAGAAAATAGAAACACTTAACCCGACATAGACTTATGAGCAGAAAGAGAACAATCATCGTAGGGGGCGTGGCCGGTGGTGCCACGGCGGCAGCGCGGTTGAGCCGACTGGGAGTCGACCGCGAAATGATCATCATCGAGCGAGGGGAGCACGTTTCATTCGCGAATTGCGGGTTGCCGTACTACATTGGCGGCGTGATAGAGAAAGAAAGCTCTCTGCTGCTGGCCACGCCGGAACTTTTTCGCACGCGCTACGGTATAGATGTGCTGTTGCGGCATGAGGTCCGAGCCATCGACCCGCAGCAGAGAACGGTCAGTGTCACCAATCTGGAAACGGGTGAACAATTGCAGCTCAGTTACAATGAACTGATTCTGTCTCCGGGGGCGGCTCCGCTCCGCCCGCCTATGCCGGGTATAGACCTGCCGGGGGTGATGACGCTGCGCACCGTGCCGGATGCCAACGCTATCCGCCGATATATTGCAGAACACGGCGTGCGCCGTGCCCTGGTGATTGGGGCGGGCTTTATCGGGCTGGAAGTAGCGGAAAATCTGCACCACGCCGGTATTGAAGTCAGTATAGTAGAAGGCGGCAGCCACGTCCTGCCTCCGCTGGATGCCCACATGTCCAGCTATGTGGAGGAGTTGCTGGCAGCTCACGGGATAAGTGTTGAAGTCGGACGGATAGCAACGGGAATTCGCCGCTGTGAAAATGGGCGGCTGCAGGCGTACAGCGACACCTGGAGCAGTGCCGAGGCAGATTTAATTTTACTTTCCATAGGTGTGCGACCGGAGACTACTCTGGCGCAGAGCGCGGGGCTTCGCATAGGTGAGACCGGGGGAATATGGGTAGATGAGCACATGCGCACCAGCGTTCCCGGCATCTGGGCGGTGGGAGATGCCGTGCAGACCACGAATCGCCTTACCGGGAAGCCCACAAGGTTAGCCCTGGCGGGCGTGGCTCAAAAGCAGGCCAGAGTGGCGGCAGATGATATCGCGGGGCGCTCGGCCGAGTTCCGGGGTGTGCTGGGAACTGCCGTGCTGAGGCTTTTCGGAACCACGATTGCCATGACCGGACTGAATATCGACACGCTGGCGCGCAGCGGTGAGACTGATTATGAGTACGTAGACGGGCATCACACTCAGCATGTAGGCTATTACCCGGGGGCAAGTCCCATCCATGCGCGTCTGGTATACCGCCGCAGCGATGGGAAATTGCTGGGCTACACTGCCATAGGCGAGGAAGGAGCCGCGCGGAGGACAGATGTGGTAGCCGCTCTGATGGGGAACAATGGCACAGTGTATCATCTGGCGGAATCTGAGTTATGCTACTCCCCGCAGGAAGGCGCGGCAAAGGATGCCGTCAATCAGCTTGCGCTGGCGGCGGTGAACAATCTGCAAGGGCTGCATCCGATTGCTCATCGGGAGGATATTCGCCCGGAGAGTTTCCTGCTCGATGTGCGGGAACGCGCGGAAGTGGCTCGAGCTCCTTATCCCGGGGCGATCAATATACCGCTCTCAGAGCTGCGCGATCGCGTGGCAGAACTACCGCAGGAGCAAGAGCTGCTGGTGTTCTGCCAAAGCGGAGTGCGTGGTCACACCGCCACCGCGTTGTTGAATAACCTCAACTTCCGTGCTCGGCATCTCAGTGGGGGATATCTTACCCTTTCTCATTAACCGTATGGGCTCGAGAACGCGAAATTGACCTCCGCGCTGCTGAGAGCTTCTTCGCTGGGCTCTCAGCACCGGGGGGGGTGACTTTATTGCTCCGGCAATTAAAGGATGTTGCTCTGCCGATACGTCAAATGGAAATTTGTCGGGCAGAAAGCCCGAGGAATTTTGAGCCCGGAGGGCGGTATAATCGTAGCGAGGGGAGGAGACGCGTAGCGGCGGAGCCCCTCGTTATGCACAAAAAATTATAAGGAGCCCTGAGCGCAGGCGATAGGGCGGCATAAAGCGTTGTCTCCATATAGGACATCGCTTTATGCCGCCCGCTTTCGCGGGCTCAGCATTCTCTTTGTCTTCTACGAGGCCCTGACGGGCCTCGCTACGATTATGCCGCCCATACGGGCTCAACTTTTGCTGCGTTGAGGATTGCGTCGGCGGGATGCCGGGCGGTTTTGGTATTCATCACTATTCAGCTGAGCAGCTTCTTCCGGGTGTGTGGCGTACCTGCCGAGAAAAAATCACGGTGCAGCCACATAAAACGGTTTTTCTAACCCCTTGCCTATAGGGGCGGTATCATGCATGATAGCCGACATGCACGAATCACCCATCAATCCTCAGCATCGAGGGCGAGGCGCCCACATGAGCAATGTACACGGCTGGAATATGCCCCATTCCTTCAGCAGTCTGCACGAGGAGCATACGGCTTGCCGGACCGCATGTGGGATATTCGATATCTCCCACATGGGAAAATTCCATATAGGCGGCAGTGGGGCTCTGGAATGGATAGAGAGCGTCCTGAGCAACACGGCCACCGACTGCCCCGATGGCTGCGGGCAGACCAGTTTTCTGCTGCGGGAGAACGGCAGCGTCATGGATCGCCTTCTTCTCTTTCGTGAAAATGATCACAGCCTTTACCTGCTGGGGCATGCCGCCCGGGCCGACTGCACCTTTGCCTGCCTGCTTTACCTCGCGACCGGCAGCGCCCTGCAACTGCAGGATATGACCCGCCGCCGCAGCGGCATGGCTCTCAGCGGGCCGGATGCCGAACGCATCATCCGGCGTGTCCTGCCGGGCGTCTCCCTGCCCGGAGACATGGAAATCCGGCATCTCAAATCAGGCGGTGACGAGGTCATCATCACCCACGCCGGAATCATCGGCGGCAGCAGCTATGAGATATGGGTACCGTCGGCATCGGGTATCCGCTACTATGAACAATTCATCAGCCTGGGAGCCGTCCCCTGCGGCACAGCCACGCAAGACTACCTGCGGCACGAAGCCGGTATCGCCGATGCAGAGCTTGACCTGCGGCAAGGTCGCACCCCCATACAGGCCGGGCTGGGCTGCTACTGTTCCCCCCACAAGGACTACCCCGGTGCCGAACGCTTACGGTTGCAACGCCTCCAGGCTCCCCTGCTCAGGCTTGTCAGCATGGAATGCAAGGCGCGGTATCGGGTACCGCTCGGCGGTGATTCCGTGACCGACGGTGCAGGACTGATCGTAGGCAGCATCACCAGCGCCAGTTATACCCCCGACGCGAAAGGACACCTCGCGCTGGCCTACCTGCTCCGCAGACTCTGCAGCCCCGGCTCGAAGCTTTACGTCCTGATGCAGGGGCACAGCATCCCCGCCGTCGTCCGCCAACAGACCATTCGATGACCGACGGCAGGATGCAGGACCTTCTCCGGCTTCAGCGCCAGCTCAGTCAGGAATTTTTTTCAGCCACTGTCTGGCGGTCTCATTTCCCTTGTCGGCAGCTTTTCGTAACCACTTCTTCGCCTCTTGCCGGTCGCGCTTTACCCCCTCGCCGTTGTAGTAACATACACCCAGGCAGGCCTGTGCAGCAGCATCCCCCTGCTCCGCGGCCGGGCGGAACCACTTCACCGCCTCCTGTCGGTCGCGCTTTACCCCCTCGCCGTGGTAGTAACATATACCCAGGTTGCTCTGAGCCGCAGCATTCCCCTGCTCCGCGGCCAGGCGGAACCACTTCACCGCCTCCTTCCAGTCGCGTCTCTCGTAGTACCATGCACCCAGGTTGTTCTGAGCCGCAGCATTCCCCTGCTCCGCGGCCGGGCGATACCACTTCACCGCCTCCTCAGCATCTTTCTCCACACCCTCGCCTCTGGCATAGCACAAGGCCAGGCTGTACTGCGCCGGGGCATTCCCCTGCTCTGCGGCCGCGCGATACCACTTCACTGCCTCCGCGGCATCTTTCGGAACGCCATATCCCTTGGCATAGCACGCGCCCAGGTTGGTCTGCGCCTGGGCATCTCCCTGCTCCGCTGCCGCGTGATACCACTTCACCGCCTCCGTTAAGTCTTTCGCCACGCCAGCACCGAACTCATAGCACCAGCCCAGGTTACACTGCGCCTGGGCATTCCCCTGCTCTGCGGCCGCGCGATACCACTTCACCGCCTCCTCAGCATCTTTCTCCACGCCGTTGCCATTGGCATAGCACACGCCCAGAAAATACTGAGCCCCCGCATTGCCCTGAGCCGCAGCCCTCTGCCACAGCTCAAAAGCTCGACGTTGATCTACCGACACACCACCCAATCCTTTATCATAATAGACCCCCAGATTATGCAAGGCTCCGGAATGGTTCTGCTCTGCCGCAAGATGATACCACCCGGCGGCCTCTATATCATCCTCCGGCACGCCGTGTCCAAAATCATAACAGCAGCCCAATCGGCACTGCCCATCAGCATGCCCCTGCTCCGCTGCCGCGCGGTACCACTTCACCGCTTCCGTTAAGTCCCTCGCCACACCCGCTCCGGACTCATAGCACACACCCAGCAGCACTTGAGCCTCGGCATAGCCCTGCTCTGCAGGCCGCCGCAGCAGCTTGACCGTTTTGCCGAAGTCGCGCTTATCCAGATACTCCTTTGCCTGCCGGATCTGCTCTTCTGCCTCCGCGCGGCGACGTTCTTTCGCATCGTCAGCCAACCATTGTTTCGCAGCGTCATTCCCCTGCGCGGCGGCCAGGCCATACCACTTTGCCGCCTCGGCGGTATCTTTCGCCACGCCCTCGCCCCTCGCATAGCACGCACCCAGCAGGCACTGAGCCTCGGCATAGCCCTGCTCTGCAGGCCGCCGCAGCAGCTCGACCGCTTTGCCGAAGTCACGCTTATCCAGACACGCCTTTGCCTGCCGGATCTGTTCCTCCGTCTCCGCGCGGCGACGCGCTTCCGCATAATCAGCCAGCCATTGTTTCGCCGTTTCATTCCCCTGCGCGGCGGCCAGGCCATACCACTTCTCTGCCTGCTGCGGGTCTTTATCCATACCAAATCCCTCAGCGCAGTATTGCCCCAGCAGCAGCTGTGCCTCCGTCAGCCCTTTCTCCGCCGCAGTCCAGATGTACTTTACCGCCTCGCGACTATCTTTCGGCACGCCGTTGCCATTGGCATAGCAGAGCCCCAGTCGGTAATGCGCCTCGGGGGCTCCCTGTTCCACCGCCGCGCGATACCACTGCACCGCCTCCACCGCATCCCGCGCTGCCCCCTCGCCCTGCTCCAGGCAGTGCCCCAGCAGCAGCTGTGCAGGGGTGTAGCCCGCCTCAGCCGCGCGGCGCAGCAGCTCCAGAGCCCGCTCCGGTTCCTTCTCGCGCCCCTCACCCACCAGCAGCTGCCGCCCGAGAGAATATTCCTCCTCCTCCGAGGCAAACAGCAGCCCTGCCGCCTCGCGACCGCTCTTCGTGCTCAGAGTCATCCCCAACCCACCGAGCAGCAGCCCCGCAAGCCCTATTCCACATCCGGTGAGCACCATTCTTTTCTTCCCGCCCCGTCGCTGTTCCGTCGTTTGTGTTTCCATGAATTCTCTTTCTTAGGGTGTCTCAATAATATTGTTTCAATATCCTTTTAGCATTCTCATCCCCCCCGTCTGCTGCTTTGCGAAACCACTTCTTCGCCTCCTGTCGGTCACGCTTCACCCCCTCGCCGTTGTAGTAGCACGCACCCAGGTTATGCTGAGCCTCGACAATTCCCTGCTCCGCAGCTGCGCGATACCACTTCACCGCCTCCTCAGCATCTTTCGCCACGCCATCGCCCATGTCATAGCACACGCCCAGGTTGAACTGCGCCCGGTCATGCCCCTGCTCCGCGGCCTGCCGATACCACTTCACTGCCTCGGCATCATCCTCCGGCACGCCATCACCCATGCTATAGCAAAAGCCCAAGCGGAACTGTGCCTCAGCATTCCCCTGCTCTGCGGCCAGGCGATACCACTTCACTGCCTCCGCTGCATCTTTCGGCACGCCATCGCCCACGGAGTAACTCATGCCCAATAGGAGCTGTGCCTTGGCATGCCCCTGCTCTGCGGCCTGCCGATACCACTTCACTGCCTCGGCATCATCCTCCGGCACGCCATCACCCATGCTATAGCAAAAGCCCAAGCGGAACTGTGCCTCAGCATTCACCTGCTCTGCGGCCAGGCGATACCACTTCACCGCCTCCGCGGCATCTTTCGGCACGCCCTCGCCCACAGAGTAACTCATGCCCAAAAGGAGCTGCGCCTCGGCTTGCCCCTGCTCCGCGGCCTGCCGATACCACTTCACAGCCTCAGCATCATCCTCCGGCACGCCCTCGCCATTATCATAACACAAGCCCAAGACGCACTGCGCCTGGACATGCCCCTGCTCCGTGGCCAAGCGGTACCATTTCACAGCCTCGGCATCATCCTCCGCCACGCCCTCGCCGTCAGCATAGCACACGCCCAGGTTGTACTGCGCCTCGGCATGCCCCTGCTCTGCTGCCGCGCGATACCACTTCACAGCTTCCACAGCATCTTTCGCCACGCCATCGCCGTTAACATAGCACGCGCCCAGGCTACACTGCGCATCGGCATCCCCTTGCTCCGCTGCCGCGCGATACCACTTCACAGCCTCCACAGCATCTTTCGGCACGCCATCTCCCTTGGCATAACACACGCCCAGGTTGTTCTGCGCCTCGGCATGCCCCTGCTCTGCAGCCGCGCGAAACCACTTCACCGCCTCCGCAACATCTTTCGCCACGCCATCGCCGTTAGCATAGCACACGCCCAAGTTACACTGCGCCTCGGCATGCCCTTGCTCCGCTGCCGCGCGATACCACTTCGCCGCCTCGGTATCATCCTCCGGCACGCCATCGCCTTTGTCATAACACGAGCCCAGGTTGTACTGCGCCCGGGCATAGCCCTGCTCCGCTGCCGCGCGATACCACTTCACAGCTTCCACAGCATCTTTCGCCACGCCATCGCCTTTGTCATAACACGAGCCCAGGTTGTACTGCGCCTGGTCATGCCCCTGCTCTGCTGCCGCGCGATACCACTTCGCCGCCTCGGTATCATCCTCCGGCACGCCATATCCATCGGCATAGCACGCGCCCAAAATATACTGTGCCATAGCATTCCCCTGCTCTGCAGCCGCGCGAAACCACTTCACTGCCTCCGCATCATCCTCCGGCATGCCATATCCATTAGCATAACACACGCCCATGTTGTACTGCGCCTCAGCATCCCCCTGCTCTGCGGCCAAGCGACACCACTTCACCGCCTCCACGGCATCTTTCGCCACGCCGTTGCCATTAGCATAGCACACGCCCATGTTGTACTGCGCCTTGGCATGCCCCTGCTCTGCGGCCGCGCGAAACCACTTCACCGCCTCCGCAGCATCCTCCGGCACGCCCGCCCCCTTGGCATAATGCTCGCCCAGCTTGTACTGTGCATCGGCGTGCCCCAGCTCGGCTGCCAGTCGATACCACTTTACCGCCTTAGCATCATCCTTCTGTGCGACCGCGCCATTAAGATAGAGCATACTCAGTCGGGACTTCATTCCGGCAGGATCGCGCTCCGCTGCTGCGCGGAACCACTTCATCGCCTCGGCATCATCTTCCGGCACTACCCTGCCCTCAGCATAGAACAAGCCCAGGAAGAACTGCGCATCGGCATCCCCCAGCTCTGCTGCCGTGCGATACCACTTCACCGCTTCGGCTTCATCCTCCGGCACGCCATCGCCTTTATCATAGCAGAAGCCCAGAAGATACTGCGCCCGGGCATAGCCCTGCTCCGCTGCCGCGCGATACCACTTCACCGCCTCCGCAGCATCTTGCCCCACCCCTGTACCGGCGCTGAAACACTGCCCCAGCAGCTGCTGCGCCGGAGCATAGCCCGCCTCTGCCGCCTTCCTCAGCAGCTCCACGGCCTTTGACGGATTCGCCGCTGCACCCTCCCCGCTCAGCAATTGCTGCGCCTCGGCATACTGCGCTTCGGCAGAAGAAAACCAGGAGCATACCTCCTGTCGTATATCACCGGAAAGAGCCAATACACCGCCGGCTCCCAGGCACACACTGCCCACCGCCACCCCGGCCACCGCGAGGATGAATGGCGCCCTGCTCTTTCGAGCCGCTGACTGCTGTTGATTATCTGCTTGTTGCATATGTAGAATGGCTTGTTAGTGTTGGTAAAGAGTTTGGAGAAACATCTCTTATTATGTGTACTGAACGTTTTTCATTCAGCATCTCCTGAATAAAACACCGACACCCCCGTGTCAACAGGGTACACAGGGGCATCGGGCGATTGATATCCACCGTTTATCTGATTACTGCACATGAGTTGAAAGATAAAGGAGAAAATGATTTTTTACGATGAATCAACCGGGAGAAGAAGCTGCATCGGCAGAACCATGTCACGGAATTTCACCACGACGACGCTACTAGTTGCCATATTGAGCTTTATGCCTGTCAATCAAATCCTGTTTGATGGACATTTCCTGCTCATAATCGGCAGAATAGTTGTTCGGGGCAGATGAGTTAATAGCACGATCAAGGGAACCAGTTGCTCGTGCATGCTCTACCCCATCGTTAAACGCCGACAGCAAAGCCACTACAACCATCAACGAACTCTGTGTCACAGTAATAGGAAAGTCCACAAGCATCCAGTCGAAGACTGCAGCCGTCCACAGCCACCCCGAGTTGGGGCTATTATAATCATAGAGAGCTCGCATCGCCCCCGACATGTTCACAATGGGTTTACGGGGATAGGTGCGAACCAAATCCGGATTCTCCGCCATCTTCACCTTACCATTCAAATCGAAGTAATCCGTACTCTCCCCCGTCAGGTAACGAGCGAAATCCGCAGGCACCTCCACCATGACTGAGCCGCTCTTTCGCGTAGCCTTGGTAGAGGTACTGCGGGAGTGGTCTCTACTGTCGAATGCACTATACTGCAACACAACCGGGGAGTCAAAACGAACATGCGGAATCTCCAGATAATAATTGACTCCGTTTGTGTAGACAGCCTGTCCGATCTTCAATTCGGAAGTATCCATCAGAGCCGTATGAGAAGCGGCATCAGTGATGAATCCGGCAGAGTTGAAATAGCAGCTGTTGAGAGCAACGCTGCTCAACGCTGCCATAGCAGCTAACGTTGTAATTGGTTTTGGAATCATTTTCTGTAAATAAATTAACGATTAGTAACACAGCCCATAGAACGCATCACCCGTGCGCACTCATAATGCCCTTGGCGAATAGCTACATCCAAGGGAGTTTCCCCGGAGGCCGCGAGCAGATTCTTATCTATACCGGCCTCAATCAAGTATGCACAGCACGCTGTCTGTCCTTTGTTAGCAGCCCAATGTAAAGCATTGGCAGAGAAGCGATCCAAATCTCTTCCCGGTTTCGATACGGCATTAATATTCGCCCCATGCTTCACCAATAGCTTACAGATTTCAAGATTTCCGGTGTTAGCCGCATACATCAGCGGGGTCCAACCTTGTGTATCCGTCAGATTCACATCCACACCTTCCTCCAGAAGACCTTTCACCTGGTAGTAATCACCACTTTTGGCAGCATCGCGCAGGCTGTTGCCGGCAATGAGGTCGGAGGGGGTCTGACCGGTGAGCAGCACGAAGGGAATCGCGAGTGAGTTCTCTACACAGGTGATGGGCAGGTCCACGCAGAGCCAGTTGAACACACCCGCCGTATACAGCCACGGAGCTGCGGAGCTGCGGTAGCGGAACTCGGTCAGGTCATCATCCGGCACCGCGCGAACGGCGGTATAGGTGGTCGAGCATTTCTCTTTAATCGACTCATCAGCCTGCTCAACGGTACTGACCGGTATCTTATCACTGATTCCCCGCATATAATCGGCCATCTCAGCCGAAATCTTCACAAATTGCTCCTCGCCGGAGTTGCTCAGACGCTTCACTCCGTCAGAATCGCGCATACCACCGGCTGAGTACTGGGTAATCACCTTGGTATCATAGCGGTAGCGACGGAGATAGATGTAGTAGTTGCTGCCATCGAACCAGATAGTCTGCCCCGCCTCGACTAGCCCGGTCATGACAGCAGCGTTGTGAGAAGCGGCGTCGAAGATATGCCCCGTGGAGTTGAAGTAGCAGCTATTCAATGCCAGCATCAAAGCTGCTGATAATACAATACGTTTCATATTTGTCATTAATCAGTTATATCTATCAGAAGACATATTTTCTAAAGAATTCGTCACGGAAGGCCTCATTCTCCTCTTTTTCGCTCAACACGGATTCACCGCGCCCCTCCAGAACCATGACGGCCGCCTTGTTCCCTCTTCTGGCCGCACGTCGGAAATATCGGGTGGCTTTCTCCTGATTCATCAGTCGCCCGGTG
This sequence comes from Akkermansia sp., assembly GCA_017409465.1. Classification (GTDB taxonomy): domain Bacteria; phylum Verrucomicrobiota; class Verrucomicrobiia; order Verrucomicrobiales; family Akkermansiaceae; genus Akkermansia. Next base: position 34,624 of record JAFQSQ010000006.1, read on the forward strand.
CCGTTTGCGTAGGCCACACCAAGCTGGAAATAGGCATTGCTATGCCCCTTCTTAGCGGCTAATTCCCAGGCATCGGCGGCCTTCCATGCATCTTTCGGAAAACCATTCCAGCCCCACTTATAATAAAGTCCTACCGAATAAAGAGCCTCAATATCACCGGCAAGTGCCTTCTCATACAAAGCTATGGCTTGAGGATGAGTAACCGAACTCGGCGGTTGAGGATCGAGCATGGGAGCGCAGGCGCTCATCATGAACAAAGCCGACAACATCAAGAAGAATGAACGATATGTCCTTTTCATAATGTGAAACTATTGCATCATTGCTTTACTGAGCGAAGGGATTCAGCTGCATGGCTTTATTCCAGTCATTGATTACGCGCGTCCTGCGAGCCTCCTCTTCGGCACGAATGCGAGCCTCCACTCGCTTGACACCTTGCGCTGCGTCACGGGATCCACCTGCACTGGCTCGGCGATAATAATCGAGCGCTTTGGAATTACTCTGCAAACGCCCTCGGCCCGACTCATAAAAGAGAGCAATCATCGCCTGAGCCTGAGTATGACCGAGCTTTGCAGCCGTCTCAAACGCATTGGCGGCCATACGTTCATCTTTCGGGAATCCCGAAGTCCCCATCAAATAATACTCCCCGATTTTCATCAGTGCTGCGGTATCGCCACCGATGGCGTTCCGGTAGGTCTGCAACGCCCCGGCATTGGTGACCGATGGGGGTGGAGTGGGTGAAAGAGTCTGTGAACAGGATACCAGGCAGACCGGCACCATCGCAGCAACCGCAAGAAAATGAACCAGCTTCATATGCATCAAAAAAAGGAAGTTAACCCTGCAATGCTGCTGTATCACCAAAGGCGACACAGCAGCATCTGACGAGTTACTGTTCAAATATATGTCTTTACAGATAGCGAGCCTTGCTCAGCGTCAGCCGCACCTGATCGGAGTTGAAGTAATTACGCTGTACAATGCGACGCAGAGCCTTGTTGTAGGCCTTCTTGGCGCTCTCGGGCACATCCATCTTGATAGCCTGAGCCGCCTCGATAGCCGTCAGCAACGTATCCATATCATCAGCCAGGTCTTCAGCCTGTTCCGCTGATTCAACGCTATCAACGCAACCGGTAATCTCATTGACGGCGAGATCGATAGTCTTACCAATCATGCACTCTTCCATATTGGAGGAAAGAGCACACTCCAGATAAGAGCACGAGGAAAAGCTGCACAGCGCAACGACCGGCAGCACAAGCTGTTTGAGAAATGTAGTTTTCATAGCTAAGTTGTTGTGTTAGGCAACGTCTTCATGTATACAGCATTTCAAATGCGATATACGGGAGTCAACTAAGAGTGAAAGTATTATGCTGACATTCGTTTGCACGACGTCCCTTTGAAACTCCCTTTTTTCGGATGCTAACTCTTTATTTTTTCCGTTTTTCCTTGATATCGCATTTGAAATACGATATACACGAGTTCCCAACGTTGTACCCCATCGTGATGCTAACACACACGTGCGATTTTTGCCCCGCGGCTTGCCAGCGGAGGGAGACTGTGGTATGATGCGGGCATGGCGTTGCCTGATTTCTCCGCATTTCCCCTGTACCTGGCTCCCATGGCGGGAGTGACTGACCCCATCTTCCGCTCGCTCTGCAAGGAGGAGGGAGCGGATGTGATGGTGACGGAGTTTGTCTCCTCCGAGGGGGTACTGCAAGCCTGGGCGCGCAACAGACGCTACGTGGAATTCTGCGAGGAGCACCGCCCGCTGGGTATTCAGATTTTCGGCTCCGTCCCGGAACACATGGCGGCGGCAGCCCGCATCATCACGGATGCCATGCACCCGGATTTTCTCGATATCAACGCCGGATGCCCTGTGCCGAAAGTGGTGGGCAAGAACGGGGGCTCTTCCCTGTTGAAGGATTTACCGCTGTTGCAACGCATCGCCACCGCTGTGGTACAGGAGCTGGGGGAGGACTGCCCCGTGACGGTCAAAATACGCATCGGGTGGGATGCGGAGCATATCTGCGCACTCGAAGCCGCCCGACGGCTTCAGGATGCCGGGGTACAGGCACTGGCCATCCACGGCCGCACCCGCTCCCAGCAATACGGAGGAAAGGCTGACTGGGATATCATCGATGCCTGCGCCCGCGCCGTCAGCATCCCGGTCATCGGCAATGGCGATATCACGACACCGCAGGATGTACAGCGAGCCCGGGAGACCACGGCCGTGGCGGGCGTGATGATAGGACGCGCCGCCATGAATGCCCCCTGGCTCTTCCGGCAGGCGCGTGAATATCTGAATACCGGGATTATCCCTCCCTCCCCTACCCCGGAGCAACGCCTCGACTTCATGCTGCGCCACTGCCGCCTGGCCATCGCCAGCGGACACTATGGCGATGAACTCGTCACCATGCGCGCCATGCGGGCCCGTATCCTGGCCTATGCCAAGGGTATACCCGGCACCAAGCCGCTGCGTCCCGCCCTCTCGCGGGTGGCTTCCTATGAGGAACTGCAGCAGATACTCCGACAGGTGAATTGACGAATTCAAAATTTGTCGGGCTGAAAGCCCGCGGAAACGCTTTGCGCGCGCCTCTTACGTTGTTCTTCAAATATACACTAAAAATCGAAACGTTTTGTCAAATCCCCCCCGGTGGGGTATCATGCAGCCCATTCATTGGCAGAAGTTCCCGTTTGTTTTTAATGCCGACGTAAGTCGTTTACTTTTAATTCGTCAATCGTCAATCGTCATTCGTAAATCAACGTGTCTCCAATCGTTGGGACACGTATATCCGCGATGGTCTGACGGTCAATCTGCTTGCAGGGGGCATGTATTTCTGCTAGAATAGTGCTCGCAACAGTTATGGTTACCACCGAATATCCCTACGGAGAAGATTTTCCCATCATCCGCATCGACACACCGCTCTGCACGGCTGAAGTATCGGTATATGGCGCACACGTCCTCAGCTGGGCACCGAAAGGCCAGCAACCGGTCATCTACATGAGCCCGAAAGCCGTCTTCCGCAGCGGCAAGGCACTGCGCGGCGGTATCCCCCTGTGCTGGCCATGGTTCGGCAAGAACACGGAGGATGCCTCGCTGCCGGCTCACGGAGTGGCACGCATCTCCCTCTGGCAGGTAGCCCACTGCGAGGAAGCAGCTGATGGGCGTGTCCACCTGCTCCTGGCTCTGCCCCCTCAGCAGGAGCTGATGCCCAGCGGCGCTGTGGCCATGGAGATAGGTGACGAGCTCACCATCAGCCTGATGACGATGGATGTCCCGCGCACCATGCCGTTCTCAGCAGCCATGCACACCTATTTTGCCGTCAGTGACTACGAAACCGTCGCCGTCACCGGACTGGAGGAGGCGGATTTCACTGAATTCGCCACCGATGCCGTGCCGCACCCGGAAGACCCACTCATCCCCCTGGGGCATATCGACCGTATCTACCACCCGGTGCAGGAGAACCAGGAAATCACCATCCACGATCCCGCCTGGCAGCGCAGTATCCGCATCTGCCGAGCCGGCTCGGGCTCCTGCGTGGTGTGGAATCCCGGTGCCCGGCTTGCCGCCGACATGGGCGACCTGGGAGCCGGCAACGAACGCGGCTTCCTGGCCGTAGAGACCTCCGTCGTGCCGGCAGAAAACATCATGCTGCGCTGCGGTGAGCAACACGAGCTGACCACCCGAATCCAGGTTATCCGCATCGACTAACTCCCACTTTGGTTCTCCATGGCTTTTCTTCGTAAAGTATTCCGCTGGTCACTGCTCTGTCTGCTGCTCGGCTGTGGTATCATCGCCTCCGTCGAGGTGTGGACAGCGCTGCACTCGGCCAGATACTGCCACGAAGACCTCACGGCACTGGGGAGCAACCGAGTGGCCGTCGTGCTGGGCTGCAGCAAGTACTTCACCTCCGGCAAGCCCAATGCCTACTTCCACGGGCGCATGAAGGCCGCCGCTGAGCTGTGGAAGAGCGGGAAGATTCGCGGTATCATCGTCTCCGGTGATAACAGTGACCGCTATTACAACGAACCCCGTGACATGCGTGCCGCGCTGGTACGCCTCGGTGTGCCGGATGATAAAATCGTCTCCGACTTCGCCGGGCTGCGCACCTTCGATTCCGTGGTGCGTGCCGAGAGCATCTTCCGCGCCGGCGCCGTCATCTACATCAGCCAGCGAGACCACGTAGCCCGCGCGGTAGCCATCGCCCGTGGTATGGGTATCGATGCCGAAGGGTACGAAGCCCCGCTTCCCCCGGTCACCCGCCGAACTCGATTCACCCAGTTCCTGCGCGAGCGTGCCGCCAGGCTCTCCATGGCCGCCGATCTCATCATCCACCGCAAACCGGCGCACCTCGGCAATCCGGAGGTCCTGCCGTTCTGACAGGGCTGATTAGCGCGGCAAATTGAAATTCAAAGGACAAAGGACGAAAAACAATGGACGAAGGAAAGGTTCGGCGAGCCACCGGCTCGCAGCAGGACAAAAAGCCGGGTACAAAGCATTTGCATGCGAGCAAAGCGAGTGAAATTCTGACTTTGTCCATCGCCCGTTCTACTTTGTACTCTTTGAGCCATTTCAATATGTCGATTTATTAGAAATCAAATATCCATCAAACTCCCACCCCATGTTCTCTCTCGTCTCCTGCACCGCCATGGCCGGCGTCGCCGAATGGGTCTGCTGCCCGGGTCTCCATAACGCCGCGCTCTACGAAGCCCTGGCAGACTGCCCGATTATCCACCGCTGGACCTCGTCCGATGACCGCTCGGCAGCCTATTTCGCACTGGGCAGAGTACAGGCGACAGCCCGACCGGTCATCGTCGTGGCCGGCAGCGGTGCGGCAGCGGCGGCCATGTACCCCGCCGTGGTCGATGCCTATTACCATCGGAGGCCACTCGTGGTGCTGACGATCGACGACACGATGGATACCGGAGGTACCGGCGCCCCCATGAGCATGGAGCAGGAGGGAATCTTCGGCAGTTTTGCCCCGACCGTTGAGCTCAACCTCCCCTGCGCCGTTTCCGACCTGCCTGATATGCCCGGTCTGCTGGCAGAAGGCTTCCCCCTCCACCTGCGTGTGCGGATGGAGGGCGACGGCTCCCCCGGACGCGGCGATTTCAGTGCACTGGAGATAGGCGATATACCGACACCGCCGCCCTTCCGAGGCTCACTGGTAGCGCTGTCGCAGATGCTGCGATTCCGAGCCATCGAAGGCCTGGTTCTGATGCTGGGCGCGCTGGAGCCGACCGAGCAGGAACCCGCCCTCTGGCTTGCACAGACCCTCCGGGTGCCGGTGGTGGCTGAGGCGGCCAGCGGCCTGCGCGAAGAGTTGGCGGGGCTGCTGCTGCACCATGCGGATGAGCTGCTGATGCAGTATCCGCCCCGCTATGTCCTGCGCGTGGGCGATGTCCCCACCGGGCGATTCTGGCAGGCTCTGGAGCAGCTGCCTCAGACGGAGGTATTCTCCATCACCCGTACCGGCTTCTCCGGGCTCTGCCGCAAGAGCACCGTCATCGAAGGAGAGGCTGAGCAAATCATGAAATCACTGGGCGATGTCCCCCACATCGGCGATACGGAGCGACTGCTTCCCCGCAGTCGCCACGCCGCCGGGCGCAGCGAAGAACGCCTCCTGGCCTCGCCGGAGTCCGCAGAGGCGCTGGTGCGCGCCGTCTCTGTGCATGCCGCGCTGGCCGATGTCATCTGCCTGGGCAGCAGCACCGTCACCGAACTGTGGAATCGCTACGCGCAGAACCACGTACCCACCCTCTATCTGAGAGATTTGCACACCACCGGAGCCGATGGCGTCATCTCAGCCTTCCTGGGCAACGCCGCCGATGCCACCACCGCGTTCTGCCTGGTGGGCGACCTGACGCTGCTGCGCGATATCAACGCCGCCGCACTCGTACCCCAGCTGCCGCCCGGCAAACGCATCATCGCCGTACTCAACAACGAGGGAGCCCGCGGTGCCGCCTACGCCGCCGGAGGTGACCCGGAATTGCACCGGCTCCTGGTTCAGCCCCCCGAATTTGAACCGGAGAACATCGCACGACTCTGGGGCGCAGAGTACTACCGAATCCGCAGTGAGGCGGATCTCGAAGTGCTGGAGACCGTGGATGAATCCGCTCTGGTACTGCTGGATATCATCCCGGAGGGTGATTGGGGGCGCTGAGCGGCTCGACGGAATCAGATTTCCGAGAAATCATAAGGGCTGTTCTCCGGGTTCCACACCCCGATGCGCCGACGGCGCGAATCCCACACCAGCAAGAGCATCCCCCCCACCAACAGCAGCCTGAGTGAGGTATCCAGCGGGTAGTTCTCGATCTGATGCGTCACCCCGGTGCAGTTGCAGCTCAGCTCCAGCCCCCGAGCCCAGGCCTGCGCGTACAGGAACAGAAAGACGCTGCACATCACAACACCCCATAGCGTTGCCCCCCGGTAGCTGCGGCGGCTTATCAGACACACGGCTACAATCAGCTCCATCGCTACCCCGATACAGGCCAGAGGCAGTGAACACCACTCCGGCAGCAATGCGCTGCGTGTCAGAAAATCAGCCGTCTCTCCCAGGCCGCCCACCTTGAGCACTCCCGTAATAAGAAAAAAAATACCCAGCCCCACCCTCAGCAGAGCCAGCAGAAAATCAATGAAACGAGAATGCCCCATAGCGCAGTGCCAGTGTACCCCATGGCGGCGATTTCTTCAAGCCCTAATTCTCCTCAATACAGCGACAGCATGGAGCAGACTATCCACATCAGCGGCAGGAGCAGCCCGGTCAGCAGCGCCATCAGCAGCGACCCGCGGACGGAAAAATGCAGCATCCCCCAGCACGCCCAGAAGCTGATGAACGCCGGCACACCGATGACCCCGCCCCAGGTCAGCGCTGTATGCCAGGCGGGCAGGTAATGCCGCAGCATCACACAGCAGAAGACTGCCAGCCAATACACGGACGTCTCCGAAAATGCCAAACGCACCATTCCCCAGTGCGTAAGTGTACGGTGAGTATTATTGGCCACCAGCCCCGGCAGGTAGAAACTCAGGAAACACGCCGTCAGCGATACCAGCATCACGCCGATATCATAGCCGCGGAGGTACAGGGCAAGCAGTATCGCCGGCAGGAGCAGCCCTACCGCCTCATATGCTCTGCCGGCAGATGCCCTCATCCCCCGCCAGGCCAGCAGGAACACCGCCGGCAGAGGCAGCAGCACCAGCACCGTCAACACCGGATCAAACCCTCGCATCCCGCCATCGGCAGCATCTTGCCACACGACGGAGAGAAGCGCCAGCTGCAGCACAGCCAACCCTACAGCCAGCATCGCCGCCCTCCACGCCGCGCGGCGCTCCCACGCCACCCACCACAGGGCAAGAAACACCACCGAAGCCTGCCCTGCAACCGGCAGCAACGCTTCATTCGCTAATGTAACAGACGGGGGCATATGGTGGTGATGGTCAAAGGGTCCCTTATCTCGCCCCATCTTACATGATTTACTCCGTCAATAAAAGAAAAATCGAGACAATCCGGCGTTTTGTGTCGCACCCACCCGGTTCTCCCGAGCTTCGGGCATCAATCCAAAGCATAGCGGGCAGATGACAGAGCCATGAATACGGCCGTCTCGACACGCAGGATGATAGGCCCCAGCGAAACCGGGGCATAACCGGCAGCGATGGCTGCCGCGTACTCTGCCGGGCTGAAATCGCCCTCCGGTCCGATGAGCACCACCACCTCGCGGCGCCCGGCGGTGCGAGCCGTCTCCAGCACCTGACGCATGGGCTGAGCCTCAGGCAGAATGGCACACACCAGCCTGAGCTCAGGGATATCGCCCTGCTTCAAAAACTCGGCGTAAGCCCGGGGCTGCTCTACCACAGGCAGGGTATTGACCCCACACTGCTTGCAGGCCTCCAGTGCCGTGCGCTGCCACTTGGCTGCCTTGGCCGCGGCTTCTTTGGCATTGAGCCTCACTATCGTGCGCTCCGTCACCAGGGGGATGATACGGCGGGCTCCCAGCTCCACGGCCTTCTGAACGATAAGCTCCATATTCCCCCCCTTGGGGATGGCCAGAGCCAGCGTCATATCCGCCACCGGCGGCAGCGGCGGCAGAGGGCGCAACTCCCCCAGGCTCAGGGTTCCGCCTCCGGCGGTGAGGATTCGGCCGCGAACAGCCTGCCCCTTGCCGTCGAACACCTCGCACTCCTCCCCGACGCGCAGGCGCATCACCCGCAAAGCGTGGTGCGCCTCCTCGCCCTCCAGCGTCAGTACCGGAGCCGTGAAATCAGCATCGGGAAGGTAGCAGCGGTGCATCTTTACTTCAGGAACCGGGCGGCTCGCTTGCGGAAGTCATTGACCTCCGGCTGATTATTATCCTTAAGGCTCTCGGCAAAGGCACGGAGCGACTTCTCCTGGCTCGAGCTGAGGCGGGTGGGGGTCTCCACCTGCACCTCTACCAGCAAATCACCGCGCCCGCCACCCTTGAGGGTGGGCACACCCTGGCTGCGCATGCGGAAGATGGTTCCGCTCTGCGTTCCGGCGGGAATCTTGAGCTTGGCAGGGCCATCCAGCGTCGGCGCTGTCAGCACACAGCCAAGGGCAGCATCCGCAAAGGAAATCGGCATCGTGCACAGTAGATCCGCCCCCTCACGCGTGAAGATATCGTGCGGAGCCACCTCGATGAAGACGTACAAATCGCCCGTTTCACCGCCGTGCACACCGGCATCGCCGTTGCCGGTAGAGCGCAGCTTGGTACCGGTATCCACCCCGGCAGGCACATGGAGCGTAATCTTGACATCCTTGTGGACGCGCCCCTCGCCGTGGCAGTGGGAACAGGGGTTGCTGATGGTCTGCCCGGCACCGTGACAGCTCGGGCAGGTGCTCTGCTGCACGAAGAACCCACTCTGGCGCGTCACGACACCCGTACCGTGGCAGGTGGGGCACTGCTTGAACCCGGAAGCGCCGTCCTTCGAGCCGCTGGCACCACACTTATCACACGGCACCATACGTTCAATCTCCAGCGTCTTCTCGCAGCCGCGTGCCGCCTCTTCCAGCGTCAGGTCCAGGTCATAGCGCAGATCCGACCCGGGGCGACGCGGGTCGGCCTGCCGACGCGCACCGCCGCCAAAACCGCCGAAGCCACCGAAGCCTCCGCCGAACATCTGGGCAAAGATGTCCATGGGATCGGTAAACCCACCGAAGCCACCGCCACCGGCGCCATTCATCCCGCCGTTCTTGAAGGCCTCGTGCCCCATGCGGTCATACGCAGCGCGCTTATCCGCATCGCTGAGCACCTCATAGGCCTCGCCTATTTCCTTGAATTTCTCCTCGGCCGCCTTATCATCCGGATTGCGATCCGGGTGATACTTCATGGCCAGCTTACGGTACGCTTTTTTGATGGCGGCCTCGTCAGCATTGCGCTCGACCCCCAGCACAGAGTAATAATCCTGAGACATCGTCTGCTCCCCCTTCTATCAGTCTTTCTTCTCCTCGCTCTCAGGAGCGGCTGCCGTCACTACATTGGCGGGACGCAGCAAACGCCCACGGAGGTTGTAACCCTTACGCAGAACACGCAGAATCGTCCCTTCGGGCTGCTCCGACGGCTCACTCATGATAGCCTCGTGGATATTGTGGTCAAACATCTGACCCACCTCTGTGGCAATGGGCTGCACGCCCTGCCCCTCCAGGAAATCCGTCAGTTGCTTCTGCACCATGCTCATGCCGATATAAATCATGGACGATGTATCCTGACCGGCCATCTGCATCCCCATCTCGAAATTATCAATCACCGGCAGCAGCTCTTCGAGCAGGCTGCGGTTGGCATACTTCATGAAATCCTCGCGATCCTTCACACAGCGCTTGCGGTAGTTGTCGTACTCCGCGGCTGTACGCATCGCCAGGTCCCGCCACTTGGTCAGCTCATCTACAGGAGTCTCCTCGGCAGGCTGAGTTTCCTCAGCGGCAGCAGCCGTCTGCTCCTCATTCAGCGGCTTCTCTTCATCAGGTTGGGGCTGATTGTTCGTTTCTTCCTTGCTCATGGCACTATCCTACTGCAAAAAGCGCCCGGAGTCAACCCCTGCATGTGACAGCTCAATCAGCTTACTTCACGATACCAGCAGGGCTTCGCGGTTCACAAAATACACCGCCCCCATCACGCACAGCAGCGCCCACAGATAATCCCATTTCCACTGTTCACCCATGTAAAACAGCATGAACGGCACAAAAATGCACAGAGTGATGGCCTCCTGCATGATTTTCAGCTGTGCCAGCGACAACCCCACCGAGCGGCCGATGTGGTTGGCCGGCACCATGAAGCAGTACTCGAAAAATGCCAGCCCCCAGCTCAGCAACACCAGCTTCCACCACGCATGGTCTGCCCCTTCGCCCGGCTTCTTCAGGAAACCATACCAGGCAAAGGTCATGAAAAGGTTGCTGATACACAGCATGCCTATCGATAAAGCCAGCTTGTACATAGACGGAATTGTTGCGCGCGCATCATACTCCGCACGTACCCCACTGTCAAGGCATTATTGATTCGGCCATTTTTGAGGTCGCTCCTCAGGCTGAGCGAAGCGCCAAATGGGAAGTCGATGGAAAGTACGATTGACGAATGACCCGTCTCCGCCGAAGGCTTCGCCGTGGCAGGCGACTTACGAATGAAAAATTCCGCACCTTGTCCATCGTCCATTTGACTTTGTACTTTTTGAGCCATTTCAATATATCGATTTATTAGAAGTGCTCTCTAATTATTACTCAAACATCTTGTACAGCAGCTGCCGGAGTGCTACGCTGAGCCCCGGAGACACCTGATACTCCCATTCACCCACCACCACACACGCCCACCATGAAAACACCCCTTACCCGCTACCTGTTACCCGGGCTCGCACTGCTGACAAGCGCCGCCACAGCCGATGATTATACCGGCTGGCAAAGCTCCCACCCGGAGTGGAGTCTCGTCTTTTCCGATGATTTCAACGGCTCCACCCTCGATACCAACAAATGGCACCGGATTGACTACGTCGGCTGGAATGTAGCGGACTGGCGCCAATACCAATCGCGCGATGCAGAACTCGTCACCATGAATGGCGATGGTACCGTCTCGCTCTGGGGAAAATACGGCGACTTCACCAGCCAGGCCGACCAGACCGGAGCCGCCGACACCTACGCCTGCGGCGGTATCTTTACCCAGAACACATTCACCTTTCAATACGGCTATGTGGAGGTACGCGCCAAATTCGACAGTGCCAAGGGTGCCTGGCCTGCTATCTGGATGTTGCCTACCTCCGGCACCTGGCCACAGAACGGAGAAATCGACCTCATGGAGCACCTCAACTACGAAGGCATCGTCCACCAGACGCTCCACTACAACAACGCCGCAGGCAACAAGACCACCTCCGGCACGGTCAACTCCTCGGGCAACAGCACCGCCTATTTCTCCGACCTCGCCGACAAGGCCGACTACCACACCTATGGCGTGGAATGGGCGCCGGACCATGTCAGCTTCCTGATGGACGGGCGGAAAACCCTCACCGTCAACGCTGACCCGAACAACCCCAACTGGCCGTTCAACAAGGAGAACAATCCCTATTACCTCCTGCTGGATATGCAGTTGGGCGGCGATTGGGTCGGCGATATAGGCGACATCGGCGACGGAGTCGCCATGACGGTCGATTACGTGCGGGTCTACTCTGCAGCGCCTGTGCCCGAACCGGCTACCGCCTCGCTGAGCCTGCTGGCGCTGTCTGCCCTGCTCATGCGGCGCCGTCGGCCATAGCGCAGCAGCTCCCCGGCTGCCGGAAGGGTTACTTCGCAGCCGGGGCACCCGCTTTCCCGGTCTTGAGCGGCACCGCATGGAACGGCTGCGGAGCCGCGCCGGAAAACTTCGGGCTCATGGATGCTATCATCTCGTTGCTCACTGTAAACGAGAACGTACCGCCTCGTGCCTCATCACCGGCGTCGATGATGTGGTCAAACACGCACACCGGCTTGTTACCCGGAGTCTCCGGCATCACAAAGAGCCCGATAGCCATCGTCGGGCGAGTCTTTTCGTTCGGCGTCCTGATGGTATAGGTGATAGTATTGAGCCCTCGCTTCAGCCCGCCGGAGATGACATCCGCGCGGCGTTCGTCAACAAACTCATGCTCCGACACACCATTGATGCGCATCTCAATGTCGCGCCCCTGGGCATCGACAAACACCTTGCCAATCAGCTGCGGATAGGGACAGGCTGCGGGCACCTTGGGAGGCGCCGTGTAGGGATGGAAGCCATCCTGCTCTTTCAGCACACTCAAATCGCCGGCCTTGAGCCGCTTCTCCACCTGTGGCAGCTGCGAGAGGTTGAAGAATCGGCTCTGGTCAAAACGCCATTTCCCCCCCTCGTGTACAAACTCCAGCACATACGCATTCATCGCGGGTTTACCGTCCCCGAGCTGCAGCGTCCCCAGATAAGTCGCCGCCAGGGTGCGGTTCGTGGGGCCGGCCAGTGCCCCGACAAAGGCAAAGTTCTCCAGCGCGGGGGGAGCCGGCTGATTGCGGAAGATATCGCGGGGGAATTGCCCCTTCTGCGAGATGATCAGATTGCGCACCTTGACCTGCCGCGCCTGAGTCGTCACCCCGCGCCAGGAGCTCTCGTTGCCGCTGAGCATGGACACACGCCAGGTGTTGTAGATGGTATCGGCGATATTACGAGCCAGCTTCTGATCGGGCACATGGAGAACAGGCTTTGCCTCCGCAGCCCCGGCAGCAGGCTGTTGCGCCCCGACCTGCCCCATCAGCAACAGTGCCGACACCCCCACGACTGAAAAAATGGCTTTCTTCATGATTTAGAACCTACATCAGACTTGCCTTTCTGGCAAGAAAATTGCATACTATCGCTATATTTTATGACGAGTTTTGCGCGCAAGCATCGCAGTGCCGAGGAGGCACACTACCGCCGACTGCTGGACAAGGCACCCGCCTTTGTCTGGAAGCGCTTTGCGGATGGTGTGAGCCTGCGCGTGCGGATGTTTGCCCCGGCAAATCACAGCCCGGAAGCCTTTGCTCCGGCGGTGCTCTTCTTTTTCGGCGGCATGTGGGCACTGGATACCAGTGCCGAGTTCGTCGCCTGGGCCATGCACCTCTCGCGCCGCGGCATCGTCTGCTTCATCCCCGAATACCGCACCCATGCCCGCTATGAGGTAGAATCCGAGGATATCATCCGAGACGGTCTTGATGCCTGGAAGTGGCTGCACCACAACGCCGATGGGCTGGGAGTAGACAAAAACCGCATCACCGTTGCCGGCACAGATGCCGGCGGCCTGATGGCGCTCAACTGCGGGATGCAGCCCCTGGTATTCGAAAAGCGCTGGTGGCAATTCCGCCGCGAAGACGTCCTGCCGCTGCAGCCGGCCTGCATCGCCATTCTTCGCGGCATTGTAGACCCGGCAGCCCCGGAGGCTCGCGCACTGCACATCGCCACCGGCAACACCCCGCCCCCGGAAAGCATCAACCCCTGCGCCCTGCTGCGCCGCAAGCTGCCCCCGCTCTTCTGCGCCCACGGGATGCAGGATCCCCTGCTGGACTATGAGATGCGCCAGTGGTTCTGCGATGAGTGGGAGGGCTTCGGCAATACCGCTGAGCTGGTACTCTGTCCCCACGGCGACCACACCCTGCCGCAGTTCTCGGTCAATCCGGCGGTCTTTGAGCAGGTTCTCCTGGCCTGGGATGCCTTCATGGTCGAGCACGGGCTCTGGCCCGAATGCGACGACTCGCAGGATGCCATGATGGTCTGACCCGCATCTCATTCGCGCCAAATAGTTATTGTGGGAACTTCCGGACTTTCATGTCCCGAGGGAATCCGCCGCCGCTCCTGCGGAGCTTTGGCGGGACAAGCAAATGGACAAGGGAGAAGTCAGGCGGGCAAAGCGAGCGAAATTCTGCACCACTTAGAAATTCCCCTAATTTCTGCATCGCTCAATAAAAATTCGCTCGCCATCCGTCTATTTTGGTGTAAAATGTCACCGAACGCGTATGAAACTCAAGGATATTGAACAAATGCAGAGTGCAGGGCTCATCAGCCCGGAACAGGCGACTGCCATCGCCGAGCATTTCAAGCTCTCCGGCAACCGCCTTCAATGGTGGTTGCTCTTCAGCGTCTCTGCCCTGGCCGGAGCTCTGATTCTGGGCGGTATCATCATGCTGATTTCAGCTAACTGGGAGAGCATCCCGAGTGCCGTGAAGATGGGCAGCGGTATCGCACTCATGGTGGGTTTCTGGGCGGCATACGCCTGTCTGCGGGACAAATACCCCATACTGGCCGAGAACATGGGTCTGCTGGGCGGCGGCATGTGGCTGGCCAACATAGCCCTCTACGGTCAGATTTTTCAGCTTCAGAATCCCTTTGTCGAGGGCTGCGCGCTCTTCTTCTGCGGCATTGTGCTGCTGCCGTTTCTGACCCGGCAGCGGCTGCTCATCGGCGTCGTCATCATCACCTCCTTTATCCTGCTGTCTGAGCTCTGTACTGACCGGGACAGTCCGCTGCATCTGCCTCTGACGATCGATGAAATGCTCAACTGCATGATGCTGCTCACGGTGTGCTGGTGGTTATTTGCCGAATTCTGCCGCAGCTCGCAACGCGCCATCCACTCATACGTCTGGGTGGGCTACGGACTTTCCGGCTTCGCCATCGTCGCCGCGCAGGGGTTCATTCTGTATGGTGAGGGCTTCAATGCCACCCCCATCGAGCTGGGCACAACAGGTGCCGCCCTGCTTCTGCTGCTGGTGTTCAAGCCAAAGAACGCTGCCCGTCTGCCCTGGATTCTCTTTGCCCTGATGACCGCCGGCATCATCCCCGCCGCGGATTTCTTCAACAACTTCGGGGAATGGACGCTCCGCTGGGGCGACAGCAGCTGGTCGGGTGTCGAACTGACACTGCCGCGTATCCTGTATTGCTTCATCTATGCCCTGCTGTGGATATGGAACGGTTGCTGTGCCCGGCGAATCGACTGGATTAACTATGGCAGCATCATGGTCTGTTTCGCCGGCATAGGCGTGATGAGCAACATGATGGAATCTCTCACCGAATCGGGACTGGTTCTCATCTTTGCCGGTTTGCTGATGCTGGCGGGAGCCATCGTCCTGGAGAAACAACGCCGCCGACTCATCAGCACCATCAAGGCCGAATCCACGAAAACAAACTAACCCTTTTACCTCATCATGATGAAAAAAATATTTCCCTGGCTTGTCTTCGTTGTCGTGGCCGCTCAAGTCGCCTGGCTGGGATGGAACTACCACGCCCGCAGCCTCGAGTTTGCCACCGCTCCCCGCTGTCGTATCGCCGTCAGCACCTATGATCCACGTGACCTGACGCGGGGGTACTACCAGAGATTACAGTTGAACCGACGCTATGCGCTGGCCGATGCCGCAGCGCTCTTCGGCGCCTCCGTTGACCAGCGTGGCCTCCGGGAGGAAATGATGCAACAGTGCAGCAAGGAAGAACCCTACCTCCACTACGGCGTTGCTCTGCGCAAGGACTATACGCCCGACATTCACCACTCGGCCACGGCCACAACAATCAGTCGCGATAGTTTCTGCGAATTCACACTCATCTCATTCTGGAAGAAGCAGGAATCCGGGCTGTGGCAAATCTGCCGTCTGGAGCACGAAAACAGCCCGGAAGACTCCCCGCACGAAGGCGAGATCCGCATTCCCATGGAGGCTCATTGGCGGGTGGAAGATGAAGTTAACCACAGCCAACAGAAATACATCATATCACCCGAGCTGAGGCTCAACATCATCGGCATACGCAATCTCCGGTACTATTACCCGGAGAAAGCAGGCGATTTCTTTTCCCTCCTCCACAAAAAAACTGCTGAGGCACAGGAGAACGACACCGCTCCCCGACACGTCGACATCACCGTCGAGCTGCTTATCCGCCCCCGCTGCAATATCATCCCGACCCAGCTTTATCTGAATGACATCCCCTACAACGAGGCCGCAGAACTGCTGAAACAGGATAAGTTCCCCTTCCGCTCCTCGCCTGCACCCGCCACCTCGGAGCAGCCCTCAGAATAGTATCCGCCTGCCATCAGTGAGCGAAATCCGCAAAGGAGCCGTATTGAACTATCTGCTGGTGTTTCTGCAGATAGGCGTGCCGCTTGTGCTCACGCCGCTCATCATGGAGAAACTGGGGACGGCGGAGTTCGGCGTGTACATGCTGGCGGGCACGGTCATGGCGCGGCTCTATATGAGCGATTTGGGCCGCACCACTACCACCCGGTTTCTGAGCGAATACCACAGCCGAGGAGACTCCGCCGGGGCGGCTGCCTTTCTGGGAAATCTGACGGTGCTCTACACCGGAATCGGCCTGCTCATCCCGCTTCTGGGGCTGTGCATTTACCCCTGGCTGGGCGAGCTTTTCCCGAAATTCACGCCGGAGGAACTGAGGCTGTACCGTGTGCTGTACCTGCTGATGCTGGGGAATGCCGCGCTCATGTTCCCGGCGCGCAGCCTCATCGGCGTGGCAGATGCCCGGCAGAAGTTCACCATCCCCGCGCTCATAGCCGTGCTTACCGCCGTGGCAAACGCTGTCGGCACCGTAGTTCTTCTGGCGCTGGGGGGGCGTTCCGTGGCGCTCATGGTGTTCACCATCAGCAGCGGCCTCATCGCCATGCTCTGCAATGTGGCGTATTGCTTCATCGGGTTAAAAGCACGCATCAACCTGCGGGGGTGGAGTCTGCGGCTCACCCGCGGGCTGCTGATTTTTTCCGGGTGGATGTTCCTCAACCAGCTCATCAACCTGCTGAACGCCGGGACGGGTAACTACATCGTCGCCATCACCCGCGGTCCGGCAGAAACCGGCATCTACACCAACGGCTTGCAGATATACGGTCACTATTTCATGCTCTCTGCCGTGCTGACGGCACTCTTCCTGCCGCGCGTGGTCAACATGGTTGCACGCGGCGGCAGCCCGACCCGGCAGACAGATGCCATGATTCTGCTGGGGCGCAGCCAGCTGCGCATTCTGGGCGGAGTCCTCTTCGGTATCCTCTTCTTCGGACAGGAGTTTTTCCGGCTCTGGGTGGGGCATATCCCCGGTGCCGCCCCGGAGCTGAGCTGGTTCATCACCGTGGCGCTTGTGGTGCCGCACACCTTTGTGCTGGTGCAATCTCTGGGCTGGCAGATTACTCAGGCACGCGATGCCCTGCGTGAGCGAGTCATCATCACCGGGCTGGTGAGCCTGCTCTTCATCGCAGGCAGCTTTGTGGTCTGCTCATCTTTCAACCTGCGCGCCCAGGCACTCTGGGGAGCTTTCACCATCCTGCTCCAGCTGCTGCTCATCAACCTCATCCACTACCGCGGATTAGGGCTGCAAATCGGCCGATTCTATCGCGAGACCTTCCGCGGCACGCTTCCCTGCGTCCTGCTGCTGTCCGCCATCTGCCTGCTGCTCAACTTCCTGTTACCCGCAGCAGAAACCTGGTCAGCCCTGCTGCTCAAGCTGATTCTCTTCACCGCTGCCTACCTTCCCGTGGTCTTCCTCCTCTTCCCGGCTGTCTCCAGGAAAAGCGTGCATTGAGGCACTAAGAGGCAGCAGACTTTCTGCGCAGCAGCCCCAGTACAGCCAGCACACAGAGAAGCGTGATTCCCACGCCATATTCCCACGGCTCTGTATCATAAACAAGAGTCCGGCTACGGAGCTCCCCCAACAATATCAGGCAAAAAGCTCCCACCAACAGCGCCAGTGCCGGCCAAACAGCGGCTACACAAAACAGGCGAAATCCGCCGGATGCCACCTGTACCCCGCTATTCCCCACCCATACCGCCGCAAACAATATCACATACGCCCCCGCAAGCAAAAAAGCAGCTTTCCACAACCCGCGCCGCGCCGTTTCCGCTCCCGTCTGCCACCACTGCCGCCAATACACCAGATTGTTTACCTCACTATCCACCAACAGCGCCCCGTTCATCTGGCGGCCGATGTAGCTGATACGGGCTCCGGACTGCACTCCATAGTATACCGGTGACAGCACACCATGTTCCGGCAGATGAAACGACGGCGTTTCCGTTGCCTGACGATACGGGAGCAAGGCTTCCGGAATGCGTGAAACACGTACGGGCAGTTCCTCTGCCCTCACCAGGCTCCGGGCCTGCTTACCTATGGCCCGATAAGGCCCGACTCGAAACTCCGGAGCTGCGGCTGACCACTGCATCTCCACATCACCTATCCTTTCGGGTGTCAGGCGTTTATTCTCCTCTGCCTTATTCCAGTGCCGCCGCATAAATGCGGCTCGTGCACTCACCCCGAAAGCCTCATCCTCCAGTATGGTATCACTCTGCACAGGCGCATGGAGCACCTCCACCAGGCTCCCCTCCAGCGCAGGGTCAACAGCCGCCGGATTGTCCAGCACCGTCACCTGCGAAGGGGGAAAACTCATCACCCAGGGAAACACATACTCCTCCACCGCCTCCGTCATGACACACAGCCCGAACCCAAGCACAAACAGGGATATCAGCCCCATCAGCACGCCTGCCACAAAACGCTTGATATACCTTATCATCTGTCGCCCATTATATCCATGTCTACAAGTATAGCAAGTGCAAATCTCATGCGGATTTTTCTGACTACGGTCGCTTTGCCTTATCAAACAAGAGACGGATAAAGGCATAGTCATCTGCCGGCACCACTCCGCAGGCCAATCCGCTGATACCTAAATGGTCATCACAATCCGTCCGGGAGCTATCGGTCAAATCAAGGCTGTTCATCTGCAGTATTTCTTTTCCGGCGGCATCCGGAAAAGACAGATGACTGAGGTAGGCCCAACTGATATCAGAATCACACGGCGGGCCGGAATACGGTTTCAAACGTTCGCAAAGGATTTCCCGCACACGCCAAACCTCAGCAGTGGTAAGCGGCGTTGTACACACCTCATCCGTATCAATCGACCACACCTGTATGTGCATGGACGTACAGATCTGCGCAGCCCGAGCCAATTTCCGGCACTCTTCCTCATTCTTCACGGTCTGTATGCGGCGCTCCTCAATCTGCGGAACGTCCGCAGCCGTTACGCAGGCGTTCAGCGGCATCACCGGCAGAAACACCCAAGCTATCTTGTATATCCGTCTCATCATTTCTCTTACTATCATCCACCAAAAGCCCCATTCCGCAAGTTTTTTTGCAGATTTTCAAAAAAACCTCTTGAAAGCCATTTTCATTCCCGTGCGGGAATGAATCGCAATTTTTTCCACATTTTCACACATTTCTTTCCCGTTCGGTAATAAAAACTTGATTACGAAAAAAAAACTTGTAAAATATTACCGAGCGGGAGTAAAAAAACAATGACTCAATTCGGAAAAAAATTACGAACAGCGGCAGACATTGGCCAACTTGTGCGGGAAACGCGCAAGGCGCAGGGGATTTCACAAGAGCAGCTGGCCGGAGTGGCCGGCACGGGAATACGTCTCGTATCAGATTTGGAAAACGGGAAAGGAACCATCCAGGTCGATAAAATGATAAAGGTGGTGGAAGCCCTCGGGCTGGGCATATACGCGCTGAACAGATGGGAGGTGAAATGATGGAAACGCTGTACGTCTATCTGCATGGTGTACGAGTTGGCTCTCTATTGAGCGAAAAAGGACGCCTGAAATTCATCTATGAAGATGACTACCTGAACCAACCGGGAGCCACCGCGCTGTCCTACACATTACCTACGGAAGAAAAAGAACATCGTGGCGGAAATGTCATTTCGTTCTTCTCCAATCTCTTACCGGATGAAGGCGTCCGTACCAGAGCAGCTCATTATCTGGGAATATCTCCGGGGAATATCTTTGCCCTTCTGAAGCGCATTGGTGAAGATTGCGCCGGAGCAGTAGCACTGGTCCCCCCGGAGAGAGAACCCATTGGCACCCCCACAGAAGAATACAGAGCATTAACGGAGGATGAAGCGCATGAGGTGCTGAGAAACCTGCCGGAACGTCCCTTATGCGTCGGGGCGGCAGGCGTTCACATATCCGGGGCCGGAGCGCAGGACAAATTAGTAGCCTGCCTGCGGGGAAGCACGCTGGCGCTACCGTTGAATGGCACGCCCTCCACGCATATTATCAAACCCGGTATGGAACGATTCCCGGAAAGCGTCTTCAACGAGTTTTACTGCATGAAGCTGGCGCAGGCCTGCGGAATTCACACAGCAGATTGTGATATTCTGAGAGTAAAGGGCATCCCCTACTACATCACAACCCGATATGACCGTACCCGAGTGGCCGGGAAATGGAAGCGGCTGCATCAGGAAGATTTCTGCCAGCTACTCGGCTTCGAACCCACAGTCAAATATGAATCTGAGGGTGGCCCGCGATTATTGCAATGCTTTCAGCTTCTCCGCGACCTTGAGTTGCCGGCGAGCGATGTCATTGAATTTCTGAGACGCATACTCTTCATCTTTCTGATTGGTAATGGTGATGCCCATGCCAAGAATTTTTCTATTCTGTACCAGGAGGAAGGCGCGAGACTCGCTCCGGCCTACGATTTGCTCTCCACCACCGTCTACCGGAATCTTCCCCCAAGACTTGCCATGAAAATCGAAGGCCGTAACAACTTCAACTGGATAAGCAGGGCAAAGCTTCTCCGCATGGGCAGCAAAGCCGGATTAACAGAACGTCTGGTCAACACCGAAATAGATAAACTCATCCGGCAACTGGATAAAAAATTGCATACGTTTACATCCAAACTTCGACAGACTGAACCTTCTCCGGTTTATGAGTCACTGGAATCCGGAATACAGCAGCGCATGCAACAACTGAAACATCATTAGTTCCGAGCATGGCCAAAACACCGGCTTAATTGAACCGAAGCGATGCCTGACATGTCGCAACAATATGTCTCTCCGCGCCCTGCTACTACTGACCTTTCTCCTGCTGCCGATGGTTTCTGCCGACCATATCAGCCGGAAGCACGGCACGCATTACCCGGTTATTCGCCACAAACTGACAGACGAGGAAAAAAACGCTTTCTCCTGCTTCTTCGAGCCACTTCCCACAACAGCCGGCAAGGCCTGCATCCAATGGGATGCCGCCGCCCGCACACTCACCACACGGAGTTGGAGCCGCGGCAACAAGGACGGTACAGCGCGCTATACGGAAAAAATTCAGAAGCTCAGTGCAGATGGTATGCAGCTCACCACCCTCATGCGCAGCAAACTGCACGGCAGCAATCATTGGGGTGACGGTATCTCCGTCTCTCATACCGCGGCTAAACCCTATTTTTTTGTGTACCCGCCCTCTGGTATCGTTGATGAGAAATACTACACATTTGAGACATGGAATCTCCGCCCGGACGGCACACTGAACAATATCCGCGCAGCAAGCTCAGATTCCAAACTTCTGTATTACATCCATACCACAGCCCCGCTCAAAGAGCCGAGTCACAAGCTCATGGACGGTGTGCAGCCCTTCCCTGCCCCGGCAGATGAGCCCATCCTCACCGGCGGCAACTCATACCACCGCCGCCCCAAAGCCGCCGTCTATGACCCCTCCACCCGCATTCTCACCTGGGAATGCCGCCGCCACCCCGGCATAAAACAGAATTACAAAGCTCTCGGCCCCTTCAACATCTATCAATTCCGTGTAGCCCCGGACAACAAATCCGTGGAGATTACCCGCCGCATATACTGCAGCGGCTACACGGCACCGCTCCTCAGAACCTGCCGTCTCACGACCGACACCCCCGGGCAATTCTCCGATGCGTACGGCGACCTCTACTACTTCACCCTCACGCCGGATGGCCACATCGCCACCTACAGCAGAAGCCCGGGGGCTAATATCAAACGGGATAACGGAAGCAGAGAACCCATTTTCATCTATCCGCCGAAGCAGAAATAGGTTTCTGCCGCTAATTTCTTGACTTGCCTGCAGGGCTTGGCTAGACTGGCAGCGTAACACTCTTTCCCATGTCTGCCTACCATCTTTTTAGCCGCAATCTGCAATTCTCCCTGCGTGTGAATGGGCAGGGCAAGCTCCTCTTCTCCCGACTGGGAGTGCGGCTGAAGTGCGCGGATGATGCCTTTGCCGCCCCGGCGGCAGAGTGGCCGCTGGTTTCCACGGATTTCGATGCCTGCGGGCTCTGGGGCAATTATTCCGGGGAGTATGCCCTGCAACTGCGGTGGGCGGACGGCTCCTTGGGCTGCGATTTGAGGGTGGAATCCGTGGAGGTGGATGAAACGGGACTCCGCGCCCGACTGAGCGACCCGCGCCACCCGGAATTGGGCGTGACCGCCACCATCCGCACCATGGCAGAGGAGGATATCTTCACGCTGAGCACGGTTCTGGAAAACCGAGGGACGGGCGACATGCTGCTGGTTCGGGCAGACAGCGCAGCGCTGCCGCTGCGCGCCGGGCAATACCACCTCACCACTTTTCGCGGCGGATGGTCCGGGGAGAATTACCTGAGCGAGGAACGCATCCGCTGCGGCAACACTCTTTCCGTCGGCAGTACTACCGGGGTCAAGACCGCGCAGGAGGGCACGCCCGGCTTTCTGCTGGCAACAGATGCCCCGGCGGATGAAAACCACGGCAACTGCCTGCTGGGTGCGCTGGCCTGGAGCGGCAATTACAAACTGAGCTTCAAACACAGCAGCTACGGCCACCTGTTCCTGCGCATGGGACACGATTTTGAGCACAGCCCCTACACCCTCTGCGCGGGCAGAAGCATCACCCTGCCCACCGCCGTGCTGGCATTCAGCTGCACGGGTTGCGGCACCGCCAGCCGGAATATGCACCGCTACCTGCGCCGCCGGGTTCTGCCGCACGGCACAGAGTGCCGCCGCACCCTGCTCAACAGCTGGGAGGGCGTACATTTCGATGTGCATGAGGCGACCGTGCAGCAGATGATGGAGCGCACCGCCGCACTCGGCGCAGAACTCTTTGTGCTGGATGACGGCTGGTTCGGGGAGCGGGATGATGACACCTCCTCGCTGGGTGACTGGCAGGCCAACCCCACCAAACTGCCGCAGGGCTTGCAGGGCTTGGCAGAGCATGCTGCCGCCTGCGGCATTGATTTCGGTATCTGGATGGAGCCGGAAATGGTCTGCCCAAAGAGTAACCTGTACACCCGCAGCCCGGAGCTGGCGCTCACGCTGCCCGGCATACCCCCGCGGGAGGAACGCCACCAACTGGTGCTGGATGTCAGCAACCCCACGCTGCAACTCACCGAGCCGGTAAGCCGCACGCTGCGGGAGACACCCGGTATCTCCTACGTGAAATGGGACTGCAACCGCAAGATTTCCGACCCCGGTTCCGCGCATCTGCCCCCCTCCCTGCAGGGCAATCTCTATTTCGACTACATCACCCGCTACTACGAACAGATGCGGCAACTGCGGCAGGAGTTCCCGGATGTCACCTTCCAATGCTGCAGCGCCGGCGGCGGGCGGCTGGATATCGGCGCGGCCGCCTTCCATGAGGAATTCTGGCTGAGCGATAACACCGATGCCTGCGACCGCCTCCTCATGCAGTGGTCGGCCTCCTACTTCTTTCCGTCCAACGCCATCGGCTGCCACTTCACCGCCAGTCCCAACGGCTACACCCACCGTGAAGCCTCCCTCAAATTCCGCTTTGATGTGGCGCTCGCCGGGAGGCTCGGACTGGAGCTCGACCCCCGCGCCCTCAGCGATGAGGAAATACGCGACATCCGCGCCCGCGTGGAACTGGCAAAGGAGCTGCGACCCATCATCCAACTGGGCGACCTGTACCGCCTTGTCTCCCCCTACACCGGGCCGGATTGTGCCCTGCTCTATATCCACGGGCACGATGCACTGCTGCTGGCCTACACCACCCAGCGCGTCTACACCGACCAACACACCCGCATCCCCCTCCACGGGCTCAACCCGAATGCCCGCTACCGCATCGAAGAAACGGCACCGGATACCACCGGCTATCACTGCCCTCTGCAGGGGCAGACGCTCGGTGGTGATGCCCTCCTCGCCTCCGGCATACCCATCCGCTGGACTCACCCTCAGCAATCCTGCATCCTGAGACTCAGGGAGGTGTAAAAACCTCTGTGTGCATGATGGCTAATTTCCTCGCGTGATTTGCGATTCTGTATGGGCTCACAACGCGTTTCTCTTGGATGAACGGCTAAACCCATAGACGAAACCGCACAGTGCCAACGCCACCATCAGGTGCAACGCACAGAGCGTCAGTGCAGCCCCCACGGGCAGCGTACGCCCCCGCATGCAGAGGTGAGCCCAATCAGCACGGCATTCACCCCTCCGGTGCATCAAGCACCTGACCATGCCCCCGTTCCGACCCCATCTGCCCATATTGACAGGCACACCACCAGATAAAAGAGTGAAACAAGCCCCGCCGGATGCCGCAGCACACGCAGAAGATATCCCGTGAATGTACTTGTTTCTTGCACGGAGGGAATAATAGCACAATCTGCTGACTGCTAAAAGAAAAAAGGCCGCAGATGTTACGCTGCGGCCTGAAAAACGAGCAATGGATTCAACGTCCTTACTTTTTGATGCGGTCGTTCTCACCGGTGCCCCAGGAGGGGAGGTAATCCGGGATGCGATTACCACTGCCGGGGCAATCGGCGGGCACGCGATACTGCGCACGAGCAGCATTGTACTTGTCCATCATCTCTTTCATGACGCCGGCATAGGCCGGGTTCTGAGAGACATTGTGCATCTGCTGCGGGTCTTTCTCATTGTCAATGAGCAACCACTCGTTCTCCGGCTTGCGCACACCGCTCTTGCGTTCCTCACCCGTGGGAGTCCAGATGCGCGCAAAGGTGTAGCGCTGCGTGCGGATACCATCGTGACGCGGGGCATTGTGCTCACCCGGCTGCTCATAGAAAGCGTAGTAGAGCGGACGGTCAGCAAACTGCGGAGCCTCGCCGGTCTTGAACAGCGGGGTCAGGGACACGCCCTCCATGGTGCGCGTGTTCTCCGGCGTATCTGCTCCGGCAACCTCCAGCAGCGTGGGTGCGTAGTCGATGTTCTGCACCATGGCCTGGCTGCGCACACCGGCAGGGATGGTTCCCTTCCAGCGCATGATGAGCGGCATACGCATGGATTCCTCGAATATCCAGCGCTTGTCGTACAGGCCGTGTTCGCCCAGATAGAAGCTCTGGTCGCCCACGTAGATCACAAGGGTGTTTTCGGAGAGGCCGCTCTTGTCCAGGTACTCCATCAGGGCTGAGATGGATTCATCCAGCGAAAGAATGCAGCCGAGGTAGTCCTCCATATACCAGCGCCAGCGCTGCTCTGTCATATCCTCCACGGTCTTGTACTTACCGGCACGCATATTGGCCACGAACTCGTCCGTGCGGGTGTTGAAATGATTGCGATAAACACCCTGCAACCCGGGTTCAATCCAATCCATGCCCCAACCCAGCAGCGTCTTGGGCGCAAACTTCGGCTCATGTTTCTCAATATCGAAATCAGCGGGGATCTGTCCCTTGAACTCGCCGTTCTTAATCTTGTTGCGCAGCTGGCCCTTGGGCAGTATCTCCTTCATCACGTCGAAAGGAATGCGGTCATACACCAGGTGGTTGTCATTCCACGGGCAGAGATCCCAGCCAATGCTCTGTCGATTGTGGCGCAGGAACTCCGGGCGGTCGCTCCAGTCATCGTGCAGGGTTGCGGGAGGAGTCATCTTGGATACATACTCCTTGATGATATCCAGATGGCGCACGGCAGGCAGCCAGTTGCGGTGCGGGGCCTTGTGACCCACCACCAGAGCAAAGGGCTTGCTGCGATCGCGGCTCTCCATCCAGGTAATGGCCATGTTGGTGACAACATCTGTCACATAGCCTCGCATGCGGTTGCTGCGGGTGCTGTTGTTCGGGCCGGCGGAAAGGAACGTAGAGTTCAGGTAATCGCCCTGGCTCGGGAACACCTGCCAGGAATCAAAGCCCGTGGGGCGCGAGATGAGATGCCACTTACCCACAATACCGGTCTGATACCCGGCTTTTTGCAGCATCTTGGGATAGGTGGGCTGATCACCGTTGAATGCAGGTCCTCCGTAATTGTACAGGAAGCCATTGTTGTGTGAATGACGCCCCGTCAGCATGCAGGCGCGTGACGGCCCGCACAGCGAGTTAGCACAGTAGGCTCGGTCAAAGACCATACCCTCATCTGCCAGCCTGCGAAAGCCGGGCAGCGGCACAGGACTGTCCTTATCACAAGTACCCAGCGCATTCGTTCCATGATCGTCCGATATGATGAACAGGATGTTCGGGCGCTCATCCGCCGCAGCAACCACTGCGCACCATCCCAGAAACAGAGCCGCCACAGCGGCAAGTGTACGAGACATAGCCATAGCACCTTGACTACTACCACGATTCGCCCCTCTAGTCAAGGTTATAATGCTCGTCGACCCGCTGTCGGCACGAATTGACCGATAATCGCCGCAGCGCGTCCGACTTGCCGCCTGTTTTTCACAAAAATGAACATTTTTGCTCCAATCCCAAAATTCATTAATCTAACATTTCAGCAGCCTTTCCTGCTCTCTAACAGCAGAAAAAGCACCTCACCCCCTACCAAGTTTGAGTTAAGTATATATTTCAGTTCAAACATATTTTATGTTCTATAAATATAAATCCTTATACACTGTATTTTATGCGTTTATACAAACGCTCATCCTTTTGTTTCTGTGAGTCCCCATTGCAAAAACGCCCGTTTTTTTCAGAAAAGAAATAGCTATTCAAGAAACTTTCCAAATGTTGGAAAAGAGTCACAACATTTAGAATCCTTCTACAATTTTCACTTGACTAATTACGAATTTTAAATAAAATTCGCGCGGCTCAACGGCTCAACAAAACAGACAATCGCCGCAGCCAAACGACAGACCAATAGAAGACCACGACCATGAATTTACGTCACATCACACGATTCACGTATGAATTCACCAACTTCCAGGGTTGGAGAGTCGCCATCAGCCGCCAGGGAACCACGCTTGCCCGCTATTTCTCGGATAAGCAGTACGGCAGCCCTGAGCTTGCCAGAGACCAGGCACTCGCCTTCCGGGATATGGTGCTGGATGAAATCAGCCAGAATCCCGGAATGACGCGTGACATCCTGTACAAGTACCGTGTAAAACCGCGAAAGCTGCAACAGGCCGATTCCCTTTCTGCCCCCATCGATACCGCTCACCCTCAAATCTCCGCGCAGTACCCGGTCGGCAATCCCGGCTGTTTGCTGGACAATCTGAAAAAACTCTGCCACTTCCTGCAATTGGACGGTGCCGGCATGCTGAAGTTCTCCCTGTACCTCTTCATGCTGCAATCCGGCACAGCAAACGCACTCCAGCAAGCCACCGGAGCACCCGCTCCTGCCGATGAGGAGATAACCAAACTCGTCTCCGAAACCAACCTGCAGCGCATCATCGACCTGCTGGAAAACAACAGCCCGTCAGCAGGCTGCATCAACCATACAGAATCACCATTATACACAGCCCCGGAACAGGTCGTCCCCGAATCCCTTGTTCCCGATGAAGAAATACGAGCCAAAGAATCTGAACCAAATATGCACAATACCAGTCCACCAACCGATTCCGTTGACGAGGCCTCGCCGCAACAGTCCGGCCACCGGAATGTTGCTCATAATATGATGCCTCCTCGCCCCTCTCCACCATCGTCCTCGCTTTCTCATCCGGACACTTTCACTACCCAACACCCCACCACGCAGCCCGCCTCGCTGCCTCCACCTTTGAAAAAACGCGGCATTTCCCGCAACATTGCTCACAGCAAGCCCGCCCATATTGCCATGGGGCTTGAGTACGCCGATTCACGACCGCCGAACGCTATTTGAAGCAAGACGTCTGCGCTCAGAACATCACGGCATACGCACTTTTACACAAACCAGTCACGATAGTCCGCCTGCACCTTTCCATTCGCAGTGCTATCCTATCGCGCCCATCTTCTGTCGACTGGGAGATTAAACCCATCACCGTTCCGGCTGTGATGACTCCACCCCTGTGTCTACAGAAAAAACTACCCCCCCTGACGATACAGCAACACACGCTATGCACCCATAGCGTGTGTCTGCGCTGTGCACGACGAAGCAACTCTGCGTCACTTCTGCAAGAAAAAGCCCCCAGGGGAAGAGCTCCCCGCCGGCAGATGTATCAGGGCGGCTCCCCGCAGCGCATCCATCCCCAGCACAGGCGGCTCACCCTCTCGTCCGAAAATGGGGGTCACGCCCTTCAGCTCCATTTCCGCTGCTACCTCCAGATCCGCCACTGCCCCCTGCATGATGCTAATGCGGGCGGCCTCATCCACATCCCCCACCTGCACCTCTATCTCCTGCCCGGCACCGGGAGCCCAATCCTCCGCGCGGACGCGAGTCACACTGCTACCCGTATCAAGCAGCAGCTCCAGTGGTTTATCCTGGCATTTCGCCTCTACAATCAGCCGACCGAACTTATCCTGCTTCCCTCGCAAGGGCACCGCTTGCACCCCCTCCGGAATCCCCCAGTGAAACTTTCCCACCCGCTGGTCAAAGGTGAAAGACAACCCGCCCAGCACATCCATACCCAGGATACCATCGATTTGCTCCGCCATAGCCCCACGCGCGGCCGACAAATCCAGCACCATAAAAAGATGCCGCGACACCGTACTCGGGCCGACATGCAGCGGCGCCATCAGCATACCGGGGCGTTGCCGCGAATTCCCCCGAAACTGCATCGCACTCGTATCAACCCATTGCCCCCCCCTCAGCCCGGCGGCGCTCTCCGTGTGCAACACCGTATGTGACGCGCCGGTATCAAGCATCATCCGCATCGGTTGATTATTGATGAGACAGGTCACCACTATCTGCTTGCAGCGGGCATCCTGCACCATCGTCATGACATCAGCCGCATCTCCCCTCGCAGGCGGTGGCTCACTCGCCACCACACATCCGAGCACCAACAACATCGTCATCCCAAGCGCACGCATCTTCATACCGACATTGTAGCGATTCCAACCCGAGCGGTCAATTCATTTTCTGCCCCCTGCCCGCTCGACTTCGCGTCACAGGCGTCCCGAGTCCATGGGTCTCAAATTTCGGGGACACGTATGACACTGCGCCCAGGTCGCCAACTCCGCTTCAAACTCCACCAGCGAATCCTGCCGACGACGCCCGGTCTCAATGGTCACCAGTGCCCCCTCTGACGGAATAGAGGATACGTAATGAGCCAGATCCAGCGTCCCCTTCCCCAGCGGGGTATGGTCATCTATCAGTTGCGAAGCATCCATCATATCGGCCATGTGATACATAGTCGGCCGGAGGGCAAGAAAATCGCGCAGCATGCCCTCCTGAGACTCCCTGTGATAATTCGCCGCACACAGCGCATGCGGAATATCCAGGCAAAATCCGCAGCCGGTCGCCTCCATCACCGTGCGGATTTCCTCCACCGTGGAGCCTCGGCATTCCAGGATATTCCCCTCATGACGGGTAATAGCCGGTTTGTTCTCAATGAGGGCTCGCGATTCTCCCAACGCAGCCAGCTGCCGTGCAGTCTCCTCAATATGGCCGAATGTTCCGCCATGAAAGATGATGTGCCGCGCTTCCAGCTCATCGGCAAATCGTAGCGTCTCTTCATAGATACGGCGGTTTAGCGTGGCGCATTCGGCCACCGCCAGATTGAAACCGTGCTTGAAATGTGCCGCATGGATGACAACCGGTATCCGCAGTGCTCTCCACAGCGGAACCGTTTCGACCGTACCGGGCACTACGTATATCTCCAGATAATCGTATGCCCCCTGCTCATAAAGACGCAACGCATCACGCCGCCAGGCTCCTGTATTGACAGACCACAGCTTCAGCCCAATCTGCAACACTCTATCCGGGTACTCTGCCACCCTGGTATCTCCTTTTCCGGTAGTGCCTCCGCCTGTATCCCCAATCCCCGGGACTCGACTGGCATGCATCACCCCTCCTCCAGGTAATCTGCCAGCCACTGGCTGAACGCCGCCGGCGGCTGCAACACCGTCGTGCAGAACGCATCCTCAAAATCCCCCCTGTAGGCGGAGGGATACACACTCAACCGCCCCTGCCGATAAATTGCTATCCCGTGAGCCGCCATCTTGCGGAATCCGGAGGGCAGCTCCACCTGCTCTGCCGCGCAGATAGCTCCAAGCTGCTTATCCGTCAGCGACCAATCAGCGCGGACCCAGTAGAGAGCAATCCAATCACTCTCTCCCTGCTTCTCGATGCGAATCTCCCCTTTCCCCGCCGAATTCCAGGAAAGATACTCCCCCTGTGCCAGCGCACCCTCATCCCCCTTGGCAAGCTCACAAAAATTCTCCCTCAGCATCTCAAATGGCAAATCCACCTCCAGCCGTGCGGCCTTATTCCACATCTGTTTTTTCTTCCCCTTCGCCTTGCGGAGCTCCCGCTTCAGCTCGCCATACGCCAGCCAGCTGAATCCCACCACCACAGCTACCCCTATCACCATCAGTGCGACCGACTTGAAATCACACCCCTCCCGACAGAAATACCCCCCCAGTAAGGCCAGCAACACCCCCACCCCCGCAAAACACATATTCTCCATCACTGATTTCATGGAGCTACTCTACCATACTAACCACAGTGATGGAAGCCTGAAATCCGGTATTGCTAAAAAAAATCCCCTTCAAATTGGTTCGTATCCGGGACAGAGTTAACAGAAAAGCAAACTCTTTTGCGACCGTGATTTGCATCAACCCAAAACTTTGCGCATGAATATCTTATACAAAATGATATTTTTTTAGAAGATTACCCCGAAATTCCCCTTATCTCATAACGGGTTGCAAAAAGTTTTGAAAAAGATTTGTTGTTAATGTTTTATAAAGAGTATTAACATTAGGCTCTCACATAAATACTATAGAACTTTGAAAACTTGACGAGCTTTGCTAATTTGCTCGAAAAGATTGTATCCGAAACAATCTTCTTTACCGAAACTATTCTCTGCATGTAAAGCTATATCTTCCTCTGGTTGAAACAATACTTTATCAATAAGCTGGTATTGTTCTTTTGTAACAATCATACTTTTTTCAGGTTTTGAAGCGATTGCGCCAATGAGACGATGTGTTATCTCCCTACTATATGAATTCCAAAAGTTACCAGCGATGCAGTTATAAAACACCATCGGAATACGAAACAGAGATTGAGTTAATGCTTGCAAATTGGGAAGAAAAAAGGGGGCAAATGCCCCCATGGATTATTGAAATTTTAGCGTTGTGTGTTTAATCTCCACTGCGTGGAAAAGTGGCTGTTATTTTATCTGTGGAGTTAAACATTTGTGTGTATAGTGCATCTTTCTGTATAATGTATTCTTTATACAAATCGCCACCGCCTAACCACGGCAAAGATGCAGAGTTTGTAAAATCATGTTCCCATGCATTAGCATCAGCATCCCAATACACACGATGTTTAACAGGGTAAGGGGCTGCATCCGTATGCATAAGTAGAGTTAAGAAAAATTGGTTTGTTTTTTCAATAAACTCTTTTTTATCCACAGTTATAATTAACTTGTTTGGTGTTTTGGGTTTTTCTTTTAACTTAACTGTTAAATCCTCTGGTAAATCGCATGTGTATTCCTCCAAAGAGTTAATTGCATCCTCAATCGTTACATCGTCCAGAGCACACAACACATTTTGCATTTCCTCGTTTAATTCCTCTGCTTTATTGTATCTTTCCTCCAAAGCATCACTTGGAATTTCTGCATCGTTGTATTTTTCCTCCACCTCGTTAAATTTTTCCTCCGCTGCATCTGCCTCCGCTTGCACCTCTGCATGTAGTTGCTCAAACTCCATTTGCAGCGTGTATAATTTGCAGTAGAATTTGTTAATCTTGTTTTGTAACGCTTTTTTCATAAAGCTTAATAAATAGCACATTTTTGGTGTTAAGTCAATCACAAACAACGATTGGAAACAACATGCTTAAATAATTCTCAAATAAAAGAAAGCGAATTTTACGAGCAATTACTTGAAACGGCAAACGAATTTTTGAATTGAAACAACTGTTTTGTGGCGTGGATGTTAAGCAATTTATTGAGAGAATAAAAAAAGTTAAAGAAAATGCAGAAAAAATGCGAAAAATAGCAATCTTTTCAAAAACGAAAAGCATAAATAATAATGTATAGTTACAACAATTTTAAGTTTATTATTTCAGTTGGTTTTAATTCTCTTTTTAATCGTGGTTTGCTTAATTTTTGTTTCAATTATAAGCGAAACAATAATTGATGTATTAACCAAAGTTTTTAAGTGGATTAAAAAAGGTTTTAATGTAATTTGCAACAGAGGTAACAAGGGAGAATAAGAGCATGAGCAAAACAGAATACAAAGAAGATTGGAGCAAACACAATTTTGCATGCACAGAGGTTAAACGAGAATGTGCATTACCATCGGAGTTTGACAGTGCAATTTTTGATGCAGAGCAACGCCAAATTATTGCCGATTATTTGAGCGATTACCGCACAGAGGTTAAACGTACTCATAGTCCTTACCGCTGACTGTAGCATCCACTAGCTCGGAGCGGGTGTTATGGGTGAAAGTATCATTCACCACTGAGCCCTGGCGCGAGGTATTGCGAGCAATGGGGCGTCCGAGGATATCGTAGGTATACTCTCGTTGAGCTACGAGAGTTGAACCTCGATGATAAGCCATACCGATGAGCAGATCTCGTTGAATTTCACAGCTTTTCCTAACCGCCATGCTTAAACTTGTATGATGGCTGAAAAGTTTTAGGAAAGCTTTAGAAAAGTTTTAGAAAAATTTTAATCCTTTGACAATAAACAACATGCCATTTCCTTCTTGTTTGCTAAAAAGTTTTAGGAAAGTTTTAGATGAGTTGCCATTTGGCGTGTCGACGCCCCCCTTGAACAGAAATGATTTTTTCTTTGTGCATTCTGTTTAATATATTAGATAGCTTATGTTCCATGCTAACCTGGTTATAGTTTGGTGGCAAGTACGGAGCAATAGCTTGCATGATTTCACTGCGACTTCTTGGGTATCCATCTCTAAGAATATCTTTAATGTGAGCGATATATGTTTCAGTTGACATATCTTGCTGTTGAAGGATCTTCTTCCTGAATTCGGGATCGGAGGAAGATTCACCCAAAAAAGAAGCGATATGCACTTTAGGGTATTTACCGGTTATGAGCTTTTGAGCCCTTAAACGAGCAGCCCCCTCTTTTTCAATACGGCGTCCTACATACACATCATACAGAAGTGCAATATCTACAGGAGCTATATTGTGTTGCAAAATGTTGAAAGCAAAGGAATAATTAAGAATTTTACCCTGAATAGTTACTTGCACATAGTTATCTTCCAAGATATATTCCGGTACAGGGAAAAGCCTTTCAATCTGGTGGCGGAACATAGTGCGGATGCCGCTGCCAACCTTGTCTATGAGATTCAGTTCTATCATAGCGTTAGCAAGGCAGTCATTGCGGTATTTAGAATAAGGCGTTGTAGTTGTCAGTACCGTTTCTAATGACCCAGGCAAAAAGCTACCAGCATTCTTGATTATCACCTTGTCGTTTTCCATTTCAACGACATCTATACATGCATTGGCCATGTAATCAACATGGGCTACGGCATTGTTTATCGCTTCTCGAAGGGTGAATTCATCGTAGCGTTGTAACTCTTCCGGAAAAATACTTTCTGGTGTCATATGCCTATAGTTCGTATTCCGGATTAAATGATAAGCTGTATCGGCAGCAAGGAGAAAGGGAGGGTATAAATGTTTGTAGTCCAACATCTCGCCTCGGGTGTTTTGTAAAATCCACCTGATTTCTATGTTCGACATTCCCGTTTTGTATAGAGATTCCGCTTTTCCGAGCAAAACGAGAGCAGCATAGGTGAGTTTGCCTCCTTTTATCAGCCGGAGTCTCTGCAGAAACTCAGTGTCTGTCCAATGTTTTACTTCATGGGTCAAGTGCGGTTTACGAGAAAGATATACCTCCCTCGCTTTAGAAAGAGCGTGGATATCTAAATCTTCGGTGGAGGAGTTGTGAGCCAATTGAGCACTCCAATCATAATGACCAGCGGAGAAACGAATCTGATCTTCTTTATCTTTTGATAACGCAACGAGCTGGTCTCCGTTTCGTCCATACGCATGCCCTTGGGAGTATATAGGGCATCCTGGGCTTGCTGCTGCAATTTTGAAAATCAGGACTCTTTTATCGCTATGTATTATCTCGTCTACACGAACATCTGACATCGCACCAGTCTTCATCTTTATGTCTGTTAGAACATCAGAAATTTGACCGGGCTGGTTTTTGAACTGGGTTCCAACGATTTCATGGCTTTTATTATCTACTCCCATAACATACCATCCACACGGCTTATTATTCAGGAAAGCCTCGTTTGCCAAAGCGGAAACATACTCAGAGATATCATGCCTCCCTGGATTAGTACTTTTAAATTCAATGGTCTCATTTTCCCATTCAAGAATGAGCCTTTGCAACAAATCAATTTTATTTACTTGAGAACCATTCATATACATATATATTGTATCGTTGCGCAGACAAATCGCAAGATAAATATTCGTCAGCCGTTAATTGAGCTCGCGCCAACCGCACGAATCTAAGCGAGTCCTTTGGACTGCAAAACGGGGGCAAAATGGATGCAAAATCAGCTCGGGAAGTCCGATTTGCGTTATGAGTTGCGATTTTATAAGTTGCTGAAATCAAGGCACAAAAAAGGAGCGGTCGTTACCATTTTGTCTTGGTTACGACCGCTCGCATAATAGCCTTTTTGTGACTGTGATTTTTAGCGACTCCTAAACACTGTGTATAAATGGCTTATAAAAATTGATGCCGTTTTCTGAAAATTGTCCTAAAATTCGGCTCGACTCATAACGGTTGCAGGAAGTTTTAGAAAATACTTATTGTCAATGTTTTATAAAGCACGTTAACATTACGTACCCACACTCTCATTGCTGAAATTTATGACGTGATTTAGGGATAAACGTGTTCCATTCTGGTGTACTGCCTCCCTAGGTAGACGTACTCGACAGCGGCTACAAGTGGAATGGCGAGGTTTACCCCACCCTTACCCACATCAGCTGGAAAGCCACCGGCTACCAAATCGGAGGTAATAACTTCTTCGGGCTTCCTACCAAGCGCCGGGGTGAATAAAACTCCACTTTCAGTCTCTGCTGGTTAAGCTCCGGCTTTTGATTAGATCAATTTTCCCTTATTAGAACTCCCTATTTTTTATCTTCACCTTCGTGTGCAGGATTCACATACAGGACTCTCAGTGCAAAAACAAGTTGACAAATTATAGAAAAAGCCTATACTCGAGATGTTATGAATACAACGTATGAAATTACTGTAAATTTTCGAATTGATAGCGAAGATAGGGAAATATATCAAGAGATATATGACAGCTTAGGTAGTACCTTGAAGGAATTAGATTTTATTTCAGCTGACGCTACTTCTACATTCGTTCTTTACTCAACTAAGACTAGCGGAGATAAGGTCAGGCAATTGTTAGCAAAAAGGCTAAAGTTTTGTTTACAAAATGAAAATATCTATGTTTACCTGGTGATTATCATGACTGAACGCATCAGAACCAAAACCGTAGAAGGAAAGATTCAATCTTCATACAATATATTTTCCTTGAATGAGAAGTATAAGTGGGATAAATACACATTCAAGGAATATTACGATTTATTTTCGGAATAACCCGTTGCAAATCAATTTTTATTTTGTTCTAACCAGTAATGTGCTAGAACTTGGAACGAGGCTTAAAAGTTAATTATCAGCTTCTCGGGTGAAATGGAAGCTCAGCTCTGAGATTTCACCATACCGAGCGGTTAGGAACTTGTGTACGCCCCAGGGGATGAGGTCTTCGTCAATCTTGACCTCGACTCGTTTGTACTCGTTCTCCTTTACCTGCTTGAAGTGCGCTTCGATGTATACTTTCATTTGCTCTTGTGTGGGTTGAAGTCTTGGTGATTTGGGCTGGTTGCCACCTCCCTTAGCGGGAGGCGGGTTCCCAGCCCTCGATTTTGATGTTGGTCACGATGCCGTAATTTTCATACAGGCTGATGATTTCGCGGTCGGCCATCCCCTGTAGGAACTCGTGGTAGCCGTTGTCGGATTCTTCCCCGGCTTCCAACTCCTTGAGGTAGCTGTCGGCTTGCGCCTTGTTCTCCTCGTAGGTGTTCAGGGTGTCGGCGATTTCCTCCATCTCGAACTCATCGTAGTCGGCGGGGTTGATGCCGTAGGCTTTCAGCTTGTCTATATGCTCGTTATTCATTGCTACTTAGTGCTTTTATCTATGGTGAAAGTATAGCAGATTGCGCACAATATGCAAGGACTTTTTACCTTTTTCTTTTGTCTTTTTACACTTATCTGCAATGACTTACAGCTTACTTGGAATCATCTGCCCGCTTATCCATGAACTCCTCGTGCGCACGTTTCACGAACGGACAATTCGCACACTTATTCTCGGCTTCGAGACGCAGCTTGCGCTCTTGGTCGTAGAGGTGTTCGTATCGTTCAGCTCGCTTCATTTCGCGCCAGAGGAAGATACCCATGATGGCCCCCACAGAGGCGCCATTCTGGATGTATTCGATAAATGGATTGAGTTCAGCTGTGGCCAGCGTCACGACAGCTAAGGCATTGGCGACCACGATGCCGCCTGTTACAAATGAATTGGTCATAAATGTATGATGATGGGTTAGGTGTTAAGAAGTGCCAGCAAGGCATCCTTGCGGGCGAGAAGTTGAAGAAGTCCTGCGTGTTCTTCGGCTGTCAAATGGAGCGTGATATCCTCAGAGTGAGCTGCCGGAGTATAACGAGGAATCAGCAGCGTTATTTTGTAGACAGGTTGCCATTCGGTCGCGGCGTTCATTCCATAGCTACCAGCAGAACCAATCATGCCCACGCCATCAGCCGATGATTTACGCACCACATGGAAGCAACCACTAAAATCTGTAGCGAAGTTGGTAGAGTCCTTGCTTGCCTCTTTGTTGAACAGAAACTTGTATTCTGCTCCGGCTTCTACGTCAAAGGGGTCAAAGTCCCATGTAAGCATCTTGCCTATTCCGTGTACCTGAGAATTGAGGGATAAGGCAATAAGCTTACCATCTTTCCATACCTTGCACCATACTGGCTCCGTCCCCACCTGCGAAGAGTTGGCAGTGGGACGGCACGGAACAGATATGCTTCGCATGAGCCCGGAACCCTTCATGATAACGCCGAAGCCGTAGGCATCGTAATTGTCCTCAGAGCCGGAATCCGGGACAAGGTAG